>DATJWJ010000215.1:0-19931 GCA_035501355.1 Bryobacteraceae bacterium
GGGCAATATCGAAAACATTTTCCGGATTGATCCTGACGGCGGCATCTCCGACCACTTCCGGCAAGGAACTGACGCTGGAGCAAACCACCGGCGTCCCGCAGGCCATGGCTTCCAGCGGCGGCAATCCGAAGCCTTCGTACAAGGAGGGAAAAACGAAGACCGATGCGAGCTGGTAGAAGGCGCGCAGGGTCTCGATGGGCACGAAGCCGAGGAATCGCACCGAAGCTTCCACGCGGCTCTGAATGACGGCCTGGCGCAGGGCCGGCTGGCGCGCGATCTCGTCGCCGATGATGATGAGCCGGAGATCGCGATAAGGAGGGCAGTCCTGAATCTCTCCGCGCAGTACGGCGAAAGCTTCCACCAGGCGCGGGATGTTTTTTTGTGCGTTGGTTCGGCCCACGTAAAGCAAAAACGGGTAGTGGATGTGATAGCGGTCCAGCACGCGCTGGGTGTCGGGAGGGTAAGCGAAGGGCTCGCCGTTAGCCGCGGCCAGGGGCGATTCTTCGGATGCGCAAAAGATCGGATCGGGAGCGTTGTAGACCACCCGGATGCGGCTGGAGGGAATGCCCAGAACGGATTCGACGTCTCGGCGAGTGGCGCTGGAAACAGCGATGACGCGGTCGGCGTGCAACAAGCCATGGCGCAAATAGAATCGCCGCAGGTTGCTGCGGTAGCCGGATTGATCGATAAACAACAGTGAGCTCATGTCGTGCGTGGTGACTAGGTAAGGCTTAGGCATCCACAGGGGCACGGCATTGAGGGGGATGTGAAAAAGGTCGGCATCGAGGGTGCGCAGGAAGTAACTGAATCCGATTTGCGCCAGGCCGCTCCTGCTCTTGTGGTCATGGACGGTGGTTTGGAAGTTTTTCGGCAGGTCCGCGAATTCAGGTACCGAGCCGGCGGAGGCAATCAGGATGTATTGATTCTCCTGGTCCAGGCGGGCCAGCGAGCGCACCAGATTGCGGATATAGGTTCCAATGCCGAAATCCGCTACACGGCGGGCGTCGAGGACGATGCGGAGCGGCATGGATGTACTTAGGATACAGAACGCCAGGGCCGGAAAAGCGTGTGCCGCCGGTGTGCTAGGATCGCGAGTGATGACTCCCGCCCTGGCGCTGTTGGCGGTATTCGCCGTGGCGGCGTCTCAAGGGTTCGGACAATCGCAAGCTGCGCCTGCATTTGAAGTAGCGTCGGTCAAGCTGTCGGTGCCCGGCAGTACTGGTCCTCCATCGATCGGGCCGCCTGGAACGGGCAGGTTTATAGCAACAAAAGCTTCTCTCGACGTTCTGCTTGAGATCGCTTTCCATGTGCAGCAGTACCAGATTTTAGGGGAGCCGGATTGGGCTGAAGCCGAGACGTTCGAAATCGCCGCTAAGGCAGAAGATGGCATAAGCCTAAGCTACGAACAATTGAAACCAAGACTTCAGCGATTGCTGGCGCAGCGATTGAACCTCGCGACTCACCGCGAGGTGAAGGATATCCCGGGCTATGCGCTGGTGGTTGCAAAGGGAGGCCCGAAGCTCAAGGAAGACACCTCAGCGACTGCCACTCAAGGATCCATTCGTCCTGGCAGGTTGCGCCTGCCGAAATCGTCTATGGATGTATTCGCCGCCGTGCTATACGGTCCAACCGGTCGACCGGTCGTCAACAAGACCGGGCTTGAGGGTAATTACGAGATCGAGCTCAGTTTTGCGCGGGATCAAGATACGGACTCTCCCCTTCCATCCATTTTCACGGCCTTGCAAGAGCAGCTGGGTCTGAAATTAGAGGCACAAAAGGTGCCGGTTGAAATGCTCGTGATCGACCACGTCGAACGAGTTCCGACAGAAAACTAGAACGAAACTTTGGGCGTAGCGCGGGCGCCGGGCTCGGTTTTAAAGTAGGCGTCGTTGCGCTGGAAGCCGAACATCGAAGCGGCGATATTGTTGGGGAACAGCTCGATGTCGGTGTTGTATTTCTGAACCGTCTCGTTGTATTTGCGCCGCTCCACCGCGATGCGGTTTTCCGTGCCTGCCAGCTCGTCCTGGAGGCGCAAGAAGTTCTCGTTGGATTTTAGCTGCGGATAATTTTCCACTACGACTAACAGGCGGCTCAGCGCGCCGTCGAGTTGCGAGTTGGCTTGGATCTTTTCCTGCGGCGTGCGCGCTCCGCCCAAGGCCGCGCGAGCGTCGGTTACTTCCTTGATCACGGCCTGCTCTTGCTTGGCGAAGCCTTTGACGGTTTCCACCAGGTTGGGAATCAGATCGGCGCGGCGTTGTAGCGCCACGTCCACCTGCGACCAAGCGGCATTCACGGCTTCACGCTCGGTGACCAGGGAATTGCGCGAGCCCATGGCCCAGCCGAACACGCCCAGCACAACCAGCACGATCACGCCGATCACAATCAAGGCAATTCTCATCTGTTCCTCATTTCTCCAGGCGGTCGACATGCGCGACCAGCGCTTCGATCTGCTTCAGATAACGCGCGAAAAGCTCTTGTGGTTCCACCTCGGACGTTTTGCGCTTCTGCTCGCGTAAATCGAGCAGTATATCGAAAGGCGCGGGCTGGACGCCGAAGGCGGTGACGTTTTGGGAGATTTCGCGCTTTTGCGATCCGGCCGGGAGTCCGGAAACCAGGAGCGCATGGCGGGCCAGAACCAGGAAATTGGGGACCGAATCGATCATCAGCCGGAGCAGGGCCTCTTCGTTGTTGAGCACTTCCGCGGCCTTCTGACGCAGACGCAGCAGCTTGGCTCGCAGCTCCTGCTCGATCTGGGCGCGGTAGAAAACCTTGTCGATGACCAGGCCCTCGATGACGTCTTTTCCAAACAGCACGCGGCGGCGTTCGGCCATGTCGTGAAATTCGATGGGGAAGCAGTCGGTGGAAGTGCGCACTTCTTCCTGGCTCATCAGCAGAGGGGAGGGATTGCCGCGCCCACGCCACCATTTGAAGATGGGCTCGGAATCGCCCAGCGCTTCCGGCGTCACCTCGTCGAGCACGCACAGGACGTTGAGGTCGGAGAATTTTTCGTGATGATCGCCCGCGGCGGCAGAGCCGTAGAGAATCACGGAGACCAAGCGGTTGGAGTAGGCTTTCTGCAGGCGTTCGACCAATTCTTCGAGCAGTTGACGGATCATTTACCAGCTACCGGAGGCACCGCCACCGCCGGAGTCGCCCCCGCCGAAGCCGCCGAAACCTCCGCCTCCTCCTCCGCCGCCCGAGTCATAACCGCCGAATCCGCCACCGCCCCATCCGCCGCCTCCGCCACGACCTAATAGGTTACCGAGAATCATCCCGGTCAAGAAACCGCCGCCACCGCCGCCGCGGCGCATCAGAAAAAGCAAGGCCAGGATGCCAATGACGATCACCGGCCAAGGAATTGACGGACGTTGGCGCACGGGCCTGAGGCGCTGGGGCAGGCTGAAATTCAGCGCGACTCCCTTGGCCGCGGCGATGCGGGTTCCCATCTGCTCGGCGGCGGCGAACAGAGCCTGGCCATAAGCACCCTGCTGGAGCAGCGGGCGGGCGGCGCGCAACACGCTGCCATCGAAGCCGTCGGGCAGTAGAGGCTCCAGGCCGTAGCCCACTTCGATGCGATCCCGATGATCTTTGATCGCGAGCAGGAGCAGGATGCCTTCGTCTTTGCCCTTTTTGCCGACGCCCCATTTGCGGTACAAGGAATTGGCGACGTCTTCGATGGGCTGGCCGTCCAGCGAGTCGATGGTTACGATGGCCATCTGGACGCCGGTGGCTTGCTCGACGCGGCCGGCATAGTCTTCCAGGCTCGCGCGTGAGAAATTGTCGAGGACGTGCGCGAAATCGCTGACATAGCCCTGCGGCTGCAGCTTGTCGAGATCGAGTGCGGCCAGCGATGCGGCCAGCGCCAGAAGCGGCAGCAATACGCGCGCGGCCAGTTTTACTTTCAGCAGACCAGGTCCTCGCGGCGGATGCGGAAATCGCCCAGGTTGCCCAGCATGGCCAGCGTGATGTTCTTGGGATCGAAGAACTCCTGGGCGATGGCCTGCAACTGATGGGCGGTGATGTCTTCGATGCTCTGGATCATTTCGTCCAGAGTGAAGAAGCGATCGAAATATAATTCCTGGCGGGCCAGGTTGCCCATGCGGCTGGAGGTGGATTCCAGGCTGAGCATGAGCGAGCCTTTGAGATGATCCTTGGCGCGGCGCAGCTCGTCCTCTGGCACGCGTTTTTCCTTCAGCTCGCGAAACTCCTTGACGATGGATTCCACCACCTTGGCGGCGGATTCAACCGATGTTCCCGCGTAAATGGCGAAGCATCCGGCGTCCCGATACATGCTCAGCTCGGAGTACACGGCGTAAGCCAGGCCTTGTTTCTCGCGGATGTTCTGGAACAGGCGCGAACTCATGCCGCCGCCCAGCACGGTATTGAGGGCGTAGCAAGCGAAGCGCAACTTGTGCGAGAAAGCGTAGCCGGGCACGCCCATGTAGAGGTGCGTCTGTTCGAGCGAAGTTTTGTTTCGAAACGCCAGGCGGGCATGCGGGGTGGGCGGCGTATCGGGCGGAAGCTGGCCGTTGAGGCGCAGGTCTTCAAAGCGCTCGCGCACCAGGTCCACCAGATGTGCGTGATGCAGGTTGCCGGCCGCGGTGATCAGAATGTTGGACGGCGTGTAGTAGCGGCCATAATAATTGCGCAGCATGTCCTGGTCGAATGCCTTTACGGTGTCGCGAGTTCCCAGGATCGGCTTTCCCAGCGGATGATCCTTCCAGAAATTGCTGGAGAAAATCTCGTGCAGCAGATATTCCGGATTGTCGACCTCCATCTTGAGCTCTTCCAGGATGACGCCTTTTTCCTTCTCGATGTCTTCTTCACGGAAGAGCGGGTTCAAGACCAGATCCGCCAGGACGTCGAAAGCCAGCGGGAGGTGCTCATCGAGCACCTTGGTGTTGTAACTGACCATTTCCTTGGCGGTGAAGGCGTCCAGGCCGCCGCCGATGGAATCCACTGAGCGGGCGATCTCTTCGGCGCTGCGATTCTTGGTGCCTTTGAAGACCATGTGCTCGATGAAGTGGGAGATGCCACCCTCGGGCCCAATCTCACGGCGTGAGCCGCTTCGAAGCCAAACGCCCAGCGAAACGGACCGGACATGGGCCATGCGCTCGGTGATTATGCGCAGGCCGTTAGGCAGCGTGGTGGTTTCGATGTCGCGGAGCTGTTGGGTTTCCTCAGTTAGGGTCACTATAACTCCATCTTAACGCGGTTCGCCTGGTGGTTCGCCCGGCGGCGCGTGTTATACTCGGAGAAGTGGCGCAAACCATTGTAGGGCTTGAACTTCCTGACCTACAAGAGGTCTTGGGTTCGAGCCAGCCCCCGTATCGTGCCCGTCAGATCTACGACGCGGTTTACCGGCGCAGGGTGTCGGACTTTTCCGCGATCACCAGCCTTCCGCTACCTTTAAGAAAAGAAATAAGTTCCAAGCTGGCACTGGGTTTGCTTCGGGAAGCTGCGCGATATAGTTCCGTGGACTCGACCGAGCGTTACTTGCTGGAACTGGAAGATCGCCGGACCGTGGAGACGGTGTTGATGCCGGAAGAGGGGCGCGACACGATCTGCATCTCGAGCCAGGTGGGGTGTCCGGTGAATTGCCGCTTCTGCCTGACCGCTCTGCTGGGATTGGAGCGCAACCTGACAGCGGGGGAGATTGTAGGGCAGGTGCTGTTCGTGATGCGGGCGCATCAGTTATCCACTCCCGCGGATCGGCTCAACATCGTGATGATGGGGATGGGCGAGCCGCTCCTGAACCTGGCGAACGTGATCAAAGCGACGCGGCTGCTGACGGACCCGGAGGGAGTGGGGCTGTCGCAGAAGCGCATTACGTTGTCGACGGCCGGGATTGTGCCGAAGATCGCGGAGCTGGGGCGCGAGCCGGTGCGGCCGAAGCTGGCGATTTCGTTGAATGCGTCGACAGAGGAGCAGCGGCGAGAGCTGATGCCGATTACGCGCAAGTATTCGCTGAAGGGTTTGATCGATGCCGCGCGGGCGTATCCACTGCGGGCCTGGGAGAAGCTGACGTTCGAGTACGTGTTGCTGAAAGGCGTGAACGACTCCGATGCGGATGCGCGGCGGGTGGTGAGGCTGCTGGCGCATTTGAACGCGAAAGTGAACCTGATCGCGCTGAATCCCGGGCCGGGCGTCGATTTTGAGACGCCGGATGCGGAACGAGTGCAAGCGTTTCAGGCGATCGTCCGGCGGTCGATGCCGTGCTTTGTGCGCAAGCCGCGCGGGCGGGACATTTTTGCGGCGTGCGGGCAGTTGAAGCGCGAAGGTCTGGTGCAGGTAGGGTCGTGAAGATTTCGATCCTGGATGATTACTTCGATACCACTCGCACGCTTCCGTGTTTCAGCAAGCTGAATGGACACGAAGTAGAAATCTGGAATGACCACGTTGACGATGTCGAGGTGCTGGCGCACCGGCTGAAAGACACCGAGGCGCTGGTTCTGATCCGCGAGCGCACGAAAATCTCCGCGCCTTTGCTGGAGCGCCTTCCGAAACTGAGGCTCATCAGCCAGCGCAGCGTCTACCCGCACATCGACGTTGAGGCGTGCACGCGGCTCGGAATTATCCTGTCGTCGAACATGCATGCCGGAACCCCCTCCTATGCGACGGCCGAACTGACGTGGGGGCTGATACTGGCTGCGATGCGGCGGATTCCGCAGCAAGTAGCAGCGCTGAAGTCCGGCATTTGGCAGACCGGCGTGGGCCGAAGCCTGCGGGGGCTGACACTTGGGATTTACGGCTACGGCCGCATCGGCAGCACGGTGGCCGGGTACGGGAAGGCGTTCGGGATGGACGTGCTGGTGTGGGCGAGAGAGGACTCGCGTGACCGGGCGCGAGCGGACGGTTATCGCGTAGCGGCGTCGAAGGACGCGTTCTTCGAAAAATGCGACATTGTTTCGCTGCATATGCGTCTGGTTGACGCGACGCGCGGCATCGTGACCGCTGCGGACTTGGCGCGCATGCAACCGACGGCTTTGTTAGTCAACACCAGCCGGGCTGGATTGATTGAGCCTGGCGCGCTGGTTCGGGCCCTCAAGCAAGGCCGTCCCGGGATGGCCGCCGTGGATGTATACGAACAGGAGCCGGTTCGGGACATCAACTACCCGCTACTGGCGATGGATAACGTCGTCTGCACGCCGCACATCGGGTATGTAACGCGCGAAGAATACGAAATCCAGTTCTCGGACATCTTCGATCAGATCACGGCTTACTGCGCTGGAGAACCGATCAACGTGGTTAACGAAGCCGGTCTGCGGGCGACGAGGCGTCCAGCCGGCGCGTGACGGGCGCTGCTGATATGCATTCGGGAATCGATACCCTGCTTCGAGGTCCAGGGCCGGTAGACTTCCCGCGTGGCCGTCGTCCGCTAATTATCCGAGGGCCTCTCGATATGATCAACAACCAGCATTCGGATCGGGGCTTTCGATGAGACCAGCTTCAGCCCGAGCTGCTTGCGCACAGCTTCCAGAAATGTCGGTCCAGCGGTGTCGAGTGGGGGCGCATCGTCCTTGAGTGGGCCTGGACGAACAAATCGATTTCGTGCCGGGTCTGGGATATACTCGACCGTGAAATCGAACCGCCCCTGGAGGCCTGTTCGATCCACGACAGGTTTATCCAGTTCCCCCGCCATGGCTCCGTACATGCTAATCGCGTCGGCAAGCAGAGGCATGGTTGTGTTTCTGGATCCTACCAACCACCTGCCGTTCCTTTCCCACGATGTGGAAGTATCACAGTTCGGTGGAAAGACGTCATTGGCATTCAGCGGAGTGGGCCCCGGCGCAAGAGCAGTGAATTCAGGACAAGGCGGACCTTCAGCATGCGGATGCAGCTTCGGCCCCGTCGTGCCGGGTTTGACCAGAGTCAAGGCGAACACGGGCACGTCCTGGGTTTCGAAATGAACCGCCAGTTTGAACCGCTCGGCAAGCAGAGACTGCATCATCAAGCGCATCTGGTCCTTGGTAGGATTGCCTTCCGCTCGCGCCTCAATCAAGAAGGACTCAGCACTGGCCCATTTCGGCAATTGTGAGGGCAAGGAGCTTACCTCTGCTGGCCCCAGCTTGTACGCAAATCCGATGTAGGCCTGAAGGCCAAGACCGGCGGAGAACCGGCCTCCCGGAGTCTCGGCATTCATGTTATTCAGCGGGAAGTTGGGGACCCTGGGCATCTTGCTGGGCTTGACGGATGCGACATCGAAAGCCATCTTTCCGCCGTCCGCTGTCTGCCAATCGGCAGGCGATTGAGCTGCAAGCGAGGCTGCTGCCAGGCATGCCGAACCAAGCAGCACGTTCCCGCAGACACTCATATCGGACCGATTTTACCGATCAACCGACAGCAGTCGGTCCCGTTCCGGTTTCCATCCGATCTCCGGGGTTAAAATAGTGGCTGAGATGGATCGAGTGCCGCCACAACCCGTCAAGGATCCACCAAACTTAGTCCGGACCGGTCCGTTCACGCTGGACCGGCTCTTGAGCCACGTCGATCCAGGCACGGAAGAGGAATCCGAAGAGTTCGTTCGCCGCGTTTATGAGCAGCGCAACAATGACCTCCCCTCCCGGCACAACGGCAAGAGCGGTAGTTGATACTGACGTCGTCAGCTATATTTTCAAGTGGCATCCCGAATTCGCGCCGCGATACATCGGAATGATCCGCGGTTTTGAGCTGATCATCTCGTTCATGACGATGGCCGAGATGCGGCAGGGCGCTCTGGAGGCAAACTGGGGGCAGCGCAGATTGGACATGCTAGAGACCTACCTGTCTGACTTCGCAGTGCTGCATTCGGATGGGGTGCTCTGCTCCACTTGGGCCGCCATCCGGAACGAGAGCACGCGGAAAGGTCGCCCGATGAGTTCAGCCGATGCGTGGATTGCCGCAACGGCGCTGTTTCTGTCCGCACCCCTCGTCACGAATAATCCGAAGGACTATCGTCATCTGGGCGGTCTTCGGATTATTTCAGTGCGATCTGAATAAGTTTGCCGGTCGGGCCATCCTCTAACGGCCATCGCTTACATCTTCAGCGTCCGCCGCAGCGTGTAGGCCTCGGCGTGGATATTTTCCGAGCGTAGTTTTTTCCAGTCGTCGCTGACGTGGATTAGTTTGCCGCTGATGTGGTTGGACTGCTCGGAGGCCAGGAACAAGGCGAGTTGGATTTGTTTGTCGGCGTTTTCACCGCCCGTGCGGCGTACCTCAAGCGCTTCCTCGGTTTCCTTCCAGCCGGCACGGTCGCCGGCGCGGAGAATTTCGTCGGTCATGTGGGTATAAGTTCCGCCGGGGCCCAGGCAATTGATCTGGATGTTGTGCTCGCGAATCTCCTCGGCGATCGTCTCGCCGAAGCGCACCACGGCCGCCTTGGAGGCCGCGTAGATGGAGAAATTCGGACGGGCGGCGGTGGCGCCAGGTCCGCTGAGCAGGATGATCTTGCCGGCGCGTTTCTCGATCATGTGCGGAAGCACGGCGTGGCAGGCGTTCATGACACCCAGCAGGTTGGTGTGGATGACATCCGCCCAGGTCTTGGGCGACTGCGCGGAGAAGGGGCCGATGGGGCCGGGTATGGCAGCGGCACAGATCAGCACCTGCACTTCGCCGTAATGAACCCGCATGCGGTCCACCGCGGCGCTGACCTGTTCGTAATCCGTGACATCGGCGCGGATGCGCAGCGCGTTGCCGCCGGCGTGCTCAATCTCCAGATGCGCCAGATCTAATTCCGCTTTACTGCGCGCCAATAAGCCGACGCGGTTTCCGGCCGCGGCGAACCCGATGGCCAAGCGCTTTCCAATTCCCCGTCCCGCGCCGGTAACCAGCACGCCGGCATTGGTCAGAGTCTGCACACTGGTGAATCCTTCCACCTCAAGTTAGTACAAAACGCTTTTTGTTGCTCGGCGTTCGGGTTCAGGAAGAAACTATCCGAGAGATTGCCCATTTTTCTGGCGATACATGGACTCGTCGACGCGTTGAAAGAGCTGTTCCTGGGTTTCGCCCTGGTTGTACTCGGCGATTCCCACCGAGACGTGAACGCCCACCAAGAACTCGTGGGCATCCACCGAAACACCGTAGGGACGATTCACCCACTGGGCGATCTGTTGCGAGCGGGCCACGCCCGGGTCCAAGCCGCAATTCAAGATGACCGCGAATTCGTCGCCGCCCCAGCGGCATACGAAATCGCGCGTGCGGATTTGGCTCGCCAGCCGAGCTCCCAATTGCTTGAGGATTTCGTCGCCGTAGAGGTGGCCGAAGCGGTCGTTGAAAGACTTGAGCGAATCCAGATCGAACAGCAGCACGCAAAATTCCCGCTGCTCGGCGATGCGCGCGGCCAGTTGGCGGTTGAACTCGCGGCGGTTGGGAAGACCGGTGAGGGCGTCGCGCGAAGCCAGCAGCTCCGCTTCGCGAAGCCGCTGCTGAAACTCGCGCATTTGATCGCGCATTTGAGCCAGCGCATCGCGCGTGTCGAGCTCGATGGATTCGGCGAAGCCGCGCAGTTCCGCTGTTTGCTGGCGCAGTTGATCCAGGTTGCCGGCCTGGACGGCCTGCTCCATCTGGTCCACGAAGTCGGTCAAATGCTCGACGTTGCGGACATTGCGCGTGGAGCGCTTCTCTTCGGCTTGGGCCACCAGGGCGAGCGTCTGATTCAATTCCTGCTCCAATGCTTGCGTGTAGTGGCTTGCGTTGCCGCGGAAGGCTTCCAATATCTGATGCAGAGTATCGCGGCTCTCGTCGAGGGTTTTCTGGTTGGCTTCGAAGGCCAGGCGCGCACGCAGACGGTTTAGCTGGTCGTGGCAGGTTGCGCCCACTTCCGGGAAAACGGCCGCGACCAGGTCGGCGATATCCAGGATCGAGGAAAGATAGCACTCCAGCGCTGCCTGGAAGGCCGTGTCGCGTTCCGTATCGGAGACCGGTTGGGCTTCCGGCGGAGTCATACCCCTATTTTGAAGGGACCTTGGGGGCCTCGGCTGGGGGGGCCGGCGGAGGCGCCTTGCGGTCGTAGCCTTCCTGGTAGCCTTCCACACCTTGGGAAGGCACCGCGATTTTGATCAGCTTGCGATTGTCGTCCACCCAAAAGTCCAAGCTCAGGGCTTGGCCCTGGGGAGTTTTGCCGGTGGCCACTATATGATTCAGCTCCACGGTTTTGTCGGCGAACTCAACCGGCTCGCGGCCTTTGAACACCACTGTTGCGGAAACCTCGCCTTGGTTGAGGACGTAAATGGGAAACTGCTGCGGGTCTTGATTCTTCAGCTGGGTACGCATGGCGAGCACGGTCCAAGGGTAGAACGGAAACGGATTGTAGACCACGATCGCGTCGGGATGAACAGGGTCCTCTTTGGTTTGAGTGCCTTGTCCGTTGTCCACCTGATTGGTGGCCTTGCCGGCGGCGAAGCTGGTTTTCACGTTCATTTGAATTTGCCCCATCTTGCCTTTGGCGTCGGCCTCGATGGGCTGGAATTTCTCGTCGGTGACGATATTGAATTCGTCGATGTCGACCTTCATGGGGCCAATGGCGGCGTGGCCGGAGCCGTTCAATACGATCTTCCCGTCAGACTTCTCGACCGTATAGCTCTCGGACTCGGTGGGCTTGCCGCCCATGTAGATAGTGAGCTTGCCTGAGCCTGGCGCCGACGCGGCGGCGGGCGCGGTTGCTTTGGCGGCAGCCTGCTGCGGAGCCTTGTTTACCAGTTCCTTAATATCGGCCGGCAGTTCGAAGGCGTCTTTCGGCAGGTCGACATTCACCTCCGTCTTCGCGACGACGATCTGGATCTCCATTTGGGCGGCGCGCTGGATCAACTTATGCGGCATTACTTCGTCGCCATCCTTGCGGTAGTCGTCGAACACCATCTCGGCCGTAACGTCGCCCATCGCGGTGCTGCGAGTAGCGGAAGTTTTTATCAGAAAGCCGGAAGTCTTGTCGTAGTATTCAGTGGTCGGATTGCCGTCCTTGGGAGTCAATACAAGCTTGTAGCAATCGTGACCTTCGGTGGTTTCCGTTCCAGTGACTTCGATTTTGCTGTACAGCTGGTGGACCGATAGCGGCGCGTTGAAAGCGGCATCGCGCAAAGCATCGGTCAGCTCCACGCCCTGTTTGACCCGGGGGCCCTGAAGTGGGTTGTTTTCCCAGGCGACCGTGCCGTCTGTGCCGGATTCAATCTTGCCGATGCCGGTGAGGTCGATGACCATGCGGTTCTTGTTGGGCTCGGCCTCATAGATGGTCAAGTCGCCTTTGAGCCCCATGGCGGCGATCTCCACCGTGCCATGCTCCACCTGGTTGTGGCGTTTTTCCAGCACCGCGCGCCCACCGATGGCGTCGACGAACCGGTTCAGAACGGCATCGGCCGAAGGCAAGGCGTCCTGGGCGTTGCACAGAACGATGGGAGCCAGAAAAAGAGCGAGAGAAAGCTTACGCATTGGGACCTCCGGCCTGTTCTTTCAATGTACCGCAGCTTGCGATGGGTCAAGCTCGCGGATCGGCTAATTCGCCTTTAGCGGGCCGTCTCGGGCGATAATTTCTTGGACTGGCGCGCCACTACGTCATGCACTTTGTTCAGCAGAGCCCGGGAAGCCGGGAATGAATCGATGGCTTTCAGCACCTCGGGATCGTTCTGAAACAACACGCGATCGGATTCTTCCTTGCTAAAGGCGGTGATGAACAGCTCTTCGCGCAGGCGCTCGCGGATCCAGTCGTGGTCGCGCTGGAAATCGGATTCGGCGAACTGGACGCCCCGCCGGCGGGCAAAATTGCGGAAGTCTTCCATGGTGTTTTCGTCCGGCAGCCAAGCCTTGCTCAGCTTGGTATCGTGGACGGCGAAGAATTCCGGGGCATAGAAGAAGAAAATCAAGCGGCCTTCGAGCTCGGCTTGTAAGCGCGACGGCTTGGGGGCCTCGTACCTCTCGTCGGGAGTGATTCCATCGCCACCGAACACGACCCGGCCGCTGTCGGTCTTCTTCATGTCCTTGAGATTGTTCTGGCCGCCGTCGCGGTTGAGGTATTCATACAAGCCTTGATGGGAGTAATCGCGCTGGATGAGGCGGCCGCTGGGCGTGTAATATTTTGCGATGGTCAGCAGGACGGCGCTGTTGCCGGAGAGCATGAACGGTGCTTGGACGAGTCCTTTCCCAAAGGTGCTCTCGCCGAAAATCCAGGCGCGATCGTGATCCTGGAGAGCGCCGGAAAGAATCTCGGACGCCGAAGCAGTACCGCGATTGACCAACACCACGATGGGGTATTCTTTTCCGCGCTCGCCGTGTTTGGCGACGAACTTGGTTTCAGCCGATGACCGGCCGTGGTGCGAGACAATCAGTTGCCCTTTGCGCAGAAAACGATCGGCTACGTTGACCGCTTCCTGGACCAAGCCACCGCCGTTGTCGCGAATGTCCAGGATCAGGCCCTCGATGGCGCTCTCGGGGAACTTAGCCAGCGCTTGATCCACCTCTTTGCTGGTGGTTTCGTTGAAAGCCTCAACTCGCATGTAGGCGATGCCGGGCTTCAGCCAGAAAGCATAGTTCACGGTGCCGCGGGGAACGTTGTCGCGGACCAGCGAGAAGTGCAGCGGCGCGGCTTCTCCCAGGCGCCGGGTGGTGATGGTGACCGGAGTTCCCTTGGGGCCCTTCAGCATGGACGAGACCTGGTTGACTGTACTCTTCTCGGTGTTGGTATCGTTGACCGCGATAATCTCGTCGCCCGGACGCAGGCCGGCGCGAAATGCCGGCGAACCTTCGAAGGGGTACATCACTAGCACGTCGCGCTCCGGAGACCCGACGTACATGCCCACGCCGTAGTAGTGGCCGGATTGATTTTCGCGCATCAACTGGTAGGCTTTGGGATCGAAGAAGTTGGAATGCGGATCGAGCGTGCGCAACATGGTGGGGATGGCCCCGTGAAACACCGTATTGTCGGCATCCATCTTGTCGGCGAAGTTGGTTTCGACGGCCTCATAGACTTGAGTAAACTTTTTGATGCTGGCGTTCATGTCGGCATCGGATTGAGCCGCGAGATGAGTTTGAATTGGCGCCAGAAAAATGGCTAGGGCTGCAAGGGGCAAGCACCGGGGGGAAATGGCCATGGTGGTTTGGATCCTCGGGTCTCTTTATGGTAGCAACACTTTGGCGAATCCGCTGGAACAATTGCGGGCGGCCTTCGGCTTTTTTTATTGAGCTGCTTTAGAGGCTGATGCATCGGAATGCTGGCCGGTTTCGGGCGATGCTTCGCAGCCGCTGGGCTGGTCGGTCTTGGATCCGCCGCGGAGTTGATCGATGCGTACGGTGAGAGACTCCCAGCGAAACTGCTTTCGGTTGCGGACGCACATTTGCAACTCGCCGCATCGGGCCAGGTGGAGGAGGGCTTTGCGGTCGTGGTTGGCGGCCTCAGGCCACAGCTGGCCAACATTTTCTTTTGTGCAGAGCGGCTGGGCGGAGTCTTGGGCCTGGGACAGAAGCGTCGATGCGCCGAACAGCAAGGCGGTTCCCAGCCAGGGTGCGAGCATGCCTTAGTCTATTTGCGGGGTAGCGTCGACGCAAGAACCGAAGCCACTACTACGGCCAGGTCCGGGTACCAGGACTCCCGAGCTGAGCTTAGTTGTGTTTGGCTTGGCGCTCTGGTTGTTCGATCCTTCGCCGGGCCTTGCGAAACACCGCCTGAAGCATGGGTTGCGTGAGCTTGCCGGTAAAGGTGTTTTGCTGGCTGGGGTGGTAGGAGCAGATCAGCAGCGGCTGCCCTGGACCCGTTTGGTATTCCTGGCCATGAGCGAACACGAAAGCCGAGCGCCGCGCGATCTTGCCTTGCGCGCGCAGAATGGTCAGATAGACGTCGAAGGCCAGCCGCCCGAGCGCGATCGCCACGCGAATGTTCTTGAGCAGTTCCAATTCGCGTTCCAAATAGGAGCGGCAATTTAGAATTTCAGCCGGTAGCGGCTTGTTTCCCGGCGGCGCGCAGCGGACCGCCGCGGTGACGTAGGCGTCCAGCAGCTCGAGGCCGTCGTCGCGAGTAACGCTGGTGGGTTGCGAGGCGAAACCGGTCTCGAACAAAGCGCGGTATAGAAAATCTCCCGAGCTATCGCCCGTGAATATGCGGCCGGTGCGGTTGGCGCCGTGCGCGCCGGGAGCCAGGCCGATGAGCAGCACGCGGGCCTCGGGATCGCCGAAACCGGGTACTGGACGCGCCCAATAATCCCAATCCTGATAGGCGCGCCGTTTGATGCGCGCGACCTGCTCACGGTACTCCACCAGGCGAGGACAGCGCCGGCAAGCCACGATTTGCCGGTTTAAGACTTGGAGCGCTTGCAAGCTATCCAGCTTCCCACAGTGTCACGCACCGGGTGCGGGGGATGCCCGGACGTGAGGCGGGCCGCTTAGCGTGCCAGCTCTGTGCGCAGATTTTCGAGCGAGGGATCGAGCGAGGCCAAGCCCGCCGTGGGCCGGGTTCCTATGCTGGCGGCGAATAGCGGCACCAGTTCCGGGTCTCGCCACCCGCGCCGAACTTCGTCTTCCAGGACGGCGATGGCGTCCATGTGGGAGAGCGCGGGTTTGTAAGGGCGCTCGGTGGTGAGAGCGTCGTAGATATCGGCCACCTGGAGAATCCGGGCCAGCAGGGGGATGTCCTCTCCGGCCAGGCCGTCCGGGTAGCCGGAACCATCCCAGTGCTCGTGGTGATTGCGGATGATCGGCAGCACCGGCCACAGGCTTTTCATGGCGCGGCAGATTTCTTCGCCGCGCAGCGGATGGCTGCGCATGACCTCCCACTCCTGGCTGCTTAAAGGACTGGCTTTGAAGAGGATGGCATCGGGTATTCCTATTTTTCCGATGTCGTGCAAATAGCCGCCGCGGAACAGCGCGGTCAGGTCGGCTTTGGGCAGTCCCAGGGCTTCGCCCAGCAGCACGGAAGCGCTGGCCAGCCGCTGGCAATGCTGGCCGGTGTTCGGATCGCGGTGCTCCACCGCTTGCGCCAGGGCGAACAGGATGCTTTCGGCTTCTTCCAGCGAATCGATGAGGGCTTTGTTGCGAAGCATGGCGCGGACGCGCGTCCGCACCACGGCCGGATGCAGGGGCTTGATGAGAAACTCGTCGGCGCCCGAGGAGATGCCGACAATCTCGTTCTCCACGCCCTGCACGCTGGTCATCATGAGGATGGGGACCAGTTGCGTGGCGCGAGTGGCTTTCATCCAGCGGCATAATTCCGGGCCGCTCACTTCCGGCAGCATCAAGTCCAGGATCACCAGGTGGACTTTTTCCGACTGCAGCAAGGGCATGGCTTCGGACGCTTTGCGCGCTTCGAGGATCTTGTAGGGTGCGGTTTTCAGAATGGCTTTGAGAAGCCGGCGGTTGATTTCTTCGCCGTCCACGATCAGGATAGTGGCCGGCAGAACGGAGTTCTCGCCGGCTTCAAGGAGCGTGACCTTGGACGAGGCGTCGATCTCGGAATGCGGGCCGATGGGGGTGACTATCCCGGACATTGTAAAGACAGACTTCGGGTCCGTCACTCGTCTATCGGCAGTTATTCACCTTAGGTTTAAAACCTGCAAGTAGCCGGCAATCAGAATTTTGGAAGCTTGGAAAGGATGTCGTTCACGTAGTTCATGGTTTCCGGGATTTGGGGGATGCCGCCGTCTTTGTCCACGCGGTCCGAGCCGGCGTTGTAAGCCGAAAGCGCCAGGCGCAGGTCCCCGTTGTACTTGGCCAGGAGCTGCTTGAGAAGCTTCGAACCGGCTTCGACATTCTGCTTGGGATCGAAAGGATCGGTAACGCCGAACTGCTGGGTCATGGAGGGCATTAGCTGCATCAGGCCCTGGGCGCCTTTGGACGACACCGCGCAGGGCCGGCTGCCGGATTCCTCGCTGATCACCGCGCGGATCAGGTCCGGCTGGAGGTTCTCGCGCTGCGCGTTTTGCTGGATCAGAGGGTCCAGCTGATCGTCGGGCAATGGGTCGCAAGGCGGCACGTTGAACGACGCGGCCATGGGCGCTCCGAATTGCGGAGCCGCATCCATCCAGGGCACGGTGAAGAATGACGCCGACGCGGCCGGCGCCTTCCCGGTGACGGCAGTGAATTGCTTCGCCACCGCGGCGCGCTGTTTTTCGAGCGATGCCGCCATGCCAGCCTGCGCAGTGGCTGTTGCAGCCTGAGGCGTGGCTGGCGCGCTCTGGGAGGCTGGAGTGCTGATCGTGGTCTTGCCCGGCTCGGTTCCAGCCGCAGCCGTTTGCGAACCAGAGGGCTCCGTTTTACTGCTCGGCGCAGGCGGCGAGGGGTCTGGCTTTGCCTGTCCCCAACTTGCCGCCGCGAACACGGCCATGATCCACACCCTTTTCACGCACTTACCCCACTTATCTATCGGTTGGACGGCCCCTCTTCTGGAGAGTGCCGTATAGTGGACATAGACATTTTGAGAAACTTGCCTACCAGCGACGCGGGGCACACCAACGGAACGCGGCCGCTTCCGATGAAGATCGTCGCCAAGGCTCCCTGCCGCGTGGACCTGGCGGGCGGCACGTTGGATATCTGGCCGTTGTTTTTGTTTCATCCCGGCGCGGTGACGCTGAACTTCGCCATTGACCGCTGGACGCGCTGCAGCATCGCGACGAATCACACCAGCGCTGAGATTCGGCTGCGCTCGGGCGATCTCGGAGCGGAGGAAAGCTTCGCCTCGCTAGATGAACTGCTCGCCTCAGCGCAGCCCAGGCTGCCTCTGGCCGCGCATGTTCTGCGCTTCTTCCAGCCGAAAACGGGTTTGCTGGTTCAGACCGATTCGGAAGCTCCGGCCGGGGCGGGCATCTCGGGTTCGTCGGCGCTGCTCATCGCTTCAGTCAGCGCCTTGAACCGGTTGCATGGCGCACACCACTCGCTCGAAAAGATTCGCGAAATCGCTCAGAACATCGAAGCGCAGATCCTGCGCGTTCCCACGGGCGCACAGGATTATTACCCCGCCCTGTACGGCGGCGTGAGCGCTATCGAGTTGGGACCGGCAGGTATCCGGCGGACGCCTATCGCGGTGAACCTGGATGACTTCAACCAGCGCATTGTTCTGGCTTACACCGGCGCGCCGCGCAACTCCGGGATCAATAATTGGGAAGTGACCAAAGCGCACATCGATGGGAATCGGCAGGTCCGCCGGAACTTCGAGCAGATCACGGCGATTGCGGTTGCCATGCGGGCGGCGCTGGAGCGCGGCGAGTGGAGTGAGGCCGGGCGCCTGCTGCGCGAAGAATGGTCGCATCGGCGGAAGAACGCGCCGGGAATCTCGACGCCGGACATCGACCGGCTGATCCGGATCGCCCAGCGCTCCGGCGCGGAAGGAGCCAAGGCGTGCGGGGCCGGAGGAGGCGGGTGTGTCTTCTTTTTGGTGGAGCGCGGCGCAAAAGATCGGGTCTCCCGGGCCTTGGCGGATTCCGGCGCGGAAGTGCTGCCGGTCAAAGTTGCGACTCGCGGGGTGACCGTGCGGGTGGTCCGGAGCACTTGAATGGACGCGTTGCGCAGGGCTTTGCAAGGCGACTCGAGCGTGACGTTGGACAACGCCGCGCTGGAGTTGGCTCGAATCGAATATCCAGGGCTGGATCCGGCTCCCTCGCTGGCCGAACTGGATCAAATCGCCGCCGAGCTTGAAGTGCGCCTCGGTTCCGAGACCGGCGGCTCGCGATTTGTTCAAATCGTCAACGATTATCTGTTCGGCGAACTCCAATTTCGCGGCAATCAAGCCGAGTACGACGACCCGCGCAATAGCTGCCTCAACCAGGTGCTGGAGCGGCGCATCGGGTTGCCCATTACCTTGTCGGTGGTCTACATCGAGGTAGCGCGGCGCTTGAACCGGCCGGTGTTCGGCGTCGGTCTTCCGGGGCACTTTGTGGTGCGCTACGACGACGGCGTTTTTTCAACCTACATCGATCCTTTTCATGGAGGCAAGCTGCTCAGCGAACAGGATTGCGTGACGATGGCGCGCGAGATTACCGGCGCGGACCTCAGCGGGGATGCTTCGGCGCTCGAACCGGTGAGTGTGCGCTACATCCTGGTGCGGATGCTGAACAATCTGCGTGCGGCTTATTTCCGGGCGCGCGAGTTTGCCAAGGCGGTGCTGGTGCTGGATCTTCTGCTGGAGCATTTTCCATCCAATCCGGAATACTACAAAGCGCGCGGAGTAGCGCGGCTGAAGGTGCGGAAATTGAGCGCGGCGCGGGATGACTTCAGGAAATATTTGAAATACTCGCCCCAGGCACAAGACCGCGCGGAAGTGACGCGGCAGCTCCAGGCCATTCATCAGTCGCTGGGCCGGCTGAATTGAAGCGATCCTTGCCCTGCAGCTCGACCGGTTTGTGCGGTTCCTTTTAGCACCAGCGCTGATCCGATGAGCGCGAGCCATGCCGCCAGCCAGCACCGGGTGAACCTAAGCCGGATCCGGCGCTCGTAGGCACTTTCGGGCATCGCGAAGTTGAGACTCTCGCTCGAGATATCAGCGTTGAATGAAGTTCCTCCGGGCTGTCCATCAACACCGTACGATGCAATTTCCGGACGCTGCTTGGAAAAGAAATACGAATACGGCCTGCCCCAGGGGTCGACGGGGGCCTTATCGAGGTAGGGACCCTGCCATCCATCGATGCCGTTGTCGACCACAAGAGCGGTGAGGCCGTCCCGAACGTTCGGGTACTCTCCACAGTCGAACTTGTATTCTTCCAGAGCTCTCACAATAGCCGCTACCTCGCGAGTCGCGATCCAATATGCCATGCGATGGGGATCGTGCCTAAGCCGAACGTGACCAACGAGCGGCCCTATCACCAGCGTTAGGGAAACCGCAAACGTAGCGCCCGCGATCGATCGGAGAACGCGTCTGAAAAGCCGCACATCCGATCAGACGCAGAAATCGCGCGAAACGCTGATGGCTTTTCTCGTTCGCAACCGAGCGGTTAATGCCTAGAACAGCCGGACGCCGCGCGGGCCGGGCTTGCGCGATACGTGCA
>DATJWJ010000216.1:0-42510 GCA_035501355.1 Bryobacteraceae bacterium
TTCAGGCCGCGTTCTGGACGCCAATGATGAATTCCTGCGGATCGTCGGATATTCTCGCGAGGATCTTGAGGCCGGCAAACTGAATTGGAAACATTTGACCGCGCCGGAATGGTTGGAACTAAGCCACGAGGCTGTCGGACAAGTTCAGGCCAGCGGAAACGCGCCGGTATTTGAGAAAGAGTATCTGCGCAAAGATGGCACCCGGGTGCCCGTACTGATTGGCGTGGCCGCTGTGCGGAATCCGCAGCCACATACCATCGCCTTTGTGGTCGACTTGACGCTACGCAAGCGCGCTCAGGCGGAGCGGGATCGGTTGATGGTGGAAAGAATCGCCATGCTCGATTCGGTAGGAGACGGCATTTTTGGGCTGGACACCTCCGGAAGATGCACCTTCATCAATCGCGCTGGAAGCACGATTCTGGGCTACGCTCAAGAGGAGTGTCTGGGGCGCAACATGCACGAGCTGATACACTCGCGCCGCGCCGACTGCTCGCCGTACCCGGACCGAGAGTGCCCGATCTTCGGCGCCTTCCGCACTGGGACGGGTGTATGCGTCGACAGTGAGGTGCTGTGGCGGAAGGATGGCAGCGCCCTTCCGGTGGAGTATTCCTCGTATCCGATCGTGTTGGATGGACGAATCGAAGGAAGCGTCGTGTCCATCAAGGATATCAGCGAGCGCAAGCAATCCGAGGCCCGGCTGCGCGCCAGCGAGGAAAGGTTTCACAGCGCCTTCGCTCACGCCGCGGCGGGCGTCTTCATTACCGATCTGGAAGGAGTTTTTCTGGAGGTCAACCGCGCCTTCTGCCAGATGCTGGGGTGCGACGAAGCCGAGTTGCTGGGCACCCCCTACCAGAACGTGGCCCACGCGGACGATCTCGAACGGGATCGCCAAGTGCTGGGACGTTTGCTGCGCCAGGAGATTCCCGGGTTCGTCGGCCAGGAGCGTTTCGTTCGAAAAAATGGGGAATTTCTGCGGGCTAGAATCAGCGTCTCGGTGGCTAAGGACGCCTCCGGCCGCCCAACGCACGTGGTTTGTCTCATCGAGGACGTCACCGAGCAACTGCGTGCCGAAAGCGAATTGCGGCTGAGCGAACAGCGCTATCGCAGCATCGTGGAAAACACGCATGAGGGCATTTGCATGTGCGATGCCGACCGCCGGGTAACCTACTCGAATGCGCGGCTGTGCGCCATGCTCGGCTATGCCGAGGGCGCATGCCTGGAATGCTCCCAGATTCATTTAGAGTCCGATGCGGAAAATACTGCCGGGCGCTTTGAACGCAGGAAACAAGGCGTCAGCGAATACTTCGAGACCCGCCTCCGCCGGCGCGACGGGTCGCCCGTGTGGGTAAGTACATCCGCCAGCCCGCTGCGGGACGACACGGGAAATTTCAGCGGCTCGCTTTGCTTGTTCGCCGACATGACGGAACGGAAAAAGCTGGAAGGGCAGCTGTTGCAGTCCCAGAAAATGGAAGCTATCGGCCGCCTGGCCGGTGGCATCGCGCACGACTTCAACAACCTGCTCACAGTAATTCTGGGATACAGCAGCATTCTGGAGCGGAAGCTGGCAGCGCAGGATCCCCTGACTAACAACGTGGTGGAAATCCGTAAAGCGGGGGAACGCGCAGCCGCGCTGACACAAAAACTGCTCACCTTCAGCCGCAAGCAGGTACAAAGTCCGCGCATCTTCTCGGTCAATCATCTCATCCGCGACACCGAAAGCATGCTGCAACGGCTGCTGGGCGAACAAATCCGCCTGGTCACCAGCCTCGATCCTGCGGCCGGCAATATCCAAGGCGACACCGGGCAGATGGAGCAGGTGCTGATGAACTTGGCGATCAATTCGCGCGACGCCATGCCAAACGGAGGCCAGCTTCTGATTGAAACCGAGCGTCAAGAACTGGATCGGAACGCCGCCCAGGGGCACGGACTTCAGCCCGGCCCTTACGTCCTTCTCAGCGTCACCGATACAGGCTGCGGCATGGACGAACAAACCAAATCCAAAATCTTCGAGCCGTTCTTTACCACCAAAGATCCTGGTATCGGCACCGGGCTGGGACTCTCCACGGTGCTGGGTATTGTGAACCAGAGCGGCGGCGCGATATCGGTCTACAGCGAGATCCATGTCGGGACCACTTTTAAGATCTACCTTCCGCTGGTTAGCGGCCCAGTCACTGTCCTCGAGCTGGCCCGGCATCCCGCCGGCTTAGCGCACGGTGAAAACATCCTGTTGGTAGAAGACGACTCCCGTATCCGCGTTTTGGCCGCTTCCGTGTTGCGCGAGCACGGCTACACAGTCCTGGAAGCTGCCAGCGCGGAAGCCGCGCTAGCGCATGGCGCGGCTTTGTCCTCAGTGGATCTGCTGCTGACCGACATCGTCATGAGCGGAATGAATGGCCGCCAGCTGGCGGAAAAATTAGTGGCGGCGCATCCCCAGATCCGGGTGCTGTACATGTCCGGTTACACCGAAAATGCGGTGACGCAGCAGGGCGTTTTGGATCCTGGCCTCAATTTTCTGCCCAAGCCATTTCGTCCCGACGACCTGCTCATCAAAACCGCTGAGGTTCTGGCCAGGGTCGACCGCCGCGGCAACATTCTAGTGGTGGACGACGATTCCCAGGTCCGGTCATTTCTGGCTACCTTGCTCGAGACGGACGGCTACACGGTGATCCAAGCCTCCGATGGGAAGCAAGCCCAATCGCGCTGCCAGGAAACGGTCTTCGATCTGGTAATCATGGATTTGGTGATGCCGGAACAGGAAGGCCTGGAAACCATTCACGCCCTTCGCAAGCAGTCACCCGAATTGCCGGTGGTAGCAATCTCTGGCGCCTTCGCGGGCGCTTATCTGGAGCTTGCCAGGAAGCTAGGGGCCAAAGCGGTCTTCCGCAAACCGTTCGAACCCAGTAGCGTACTGCGCGAAATTCATCGCCTCATTCAGCGCTGAGACCTCGGGACGCGCGCGCAGAGCACTACCAATACTCCCAGTGCCGCGTCGCCACCACGTAGCCGCACAAGCAAGCATTGGTGACCGCGTGCACCAGGATGCAGTCGCCCAGGCTGCGCGTGCGCACCATCCACCAGTTGTAGATCACGCCCGTCACCAGCCCCACGTCCCAATACGGTCCATGCTCGGCGGCGAACAGCACCGCCGTGATCGCAAACGCGCCGAATTGATAGGTGCCGAGTGGGACTTTCTCGAAGCGCGGCGAAATTAACCACCGCATCAGCCAGGCCCGCCAGAAGAGCTCTTCGATGATGGGCACCAGCACCACGGCTCGAATAATCCGCGACCACAGCACGATGGGTGTCCGCAAGACATTTTCCGGCGCCGGCGCGCCGAGTTGCCCCATAATCGGATTCTGAAAAAGCCAATGCTGCCGGTAGGCGGGAAACAGCATGTCGGGCCCGACCCAAAGCACGAAGACAGCTACGCCCAAAACCACCGTCTCGACTTTGTGCTTAGCCCTCAGATCGATGACGTCCCGCGAGAAGATCCACAGGATCGCGCCTAACAGCACCACGCGCGCCGGATACTCCACTACCGGATTCAGCGCGGCGTATTTCTGCAGCGTCAGAAGCGCCATGAAACACGCGAAGGGGACTACATAAGGCAGGCTGCGCCAGCGATCGAGAGTAGCGTTAAGCAAGAAAGGTTCCCACCAAACAGCCTATCCTACCTTGGCCAGCAATTCCTGAATCGTGCTGAGTTCGCTGTCGCTGGGCTTGTTGCGCCGGGCCGCTTCCAATTCGCGGCGTGCCATCAGGCGGTCGCCCTTCTGATACCAGGCCAGCGCCAGATGCAGCCGGAACGCGGCGTTACCGGGCTGGCGCTTCACCGCCTCGCGCAACATTCTGAAGCCGTCCTCGGTGAGATTTTTCTTAATATAGATCAGACCCAGCGTGTCAAGCACGTTGACATCGTCGGGCAGCTTGGCGCGGGCGTGCTGCGCGTAGGCCAGCGCTTGGTCCAGATCCACGCCTTGCTCGGCTTCCAGATACGCCAGATTGTTCAGCGCTCGGGGACTGTCGGGCTGCTTGGCCAGCGCCGCTTCGTACGCCTGCCGAGCTTCGCGGAAGCGTTTCAGGCGATCGTACAAAATTCCGAGGGCAAGATCCGGAGCAGCATCCGCCGGCGCTATGCCGCCCGCGCTCTCGAACGCCGTCACCGCGCTCCGCACATCGCCCAGCTGCGCCCGCGCTTCGCCCAGACCGAGATACAGCGGTTCAGAATTAGGATTCTTTTTGAGCAGCATCTGGAATTGCGCCGCTGCTTCGTCATACTTGCCGGCGCGCAGCAGAAGATTTGCCAGCGTCAACCGATAGCGCTCCGAGTTCGGCTCCTGGGCGAGCTGCTGTTGGATGATCTGAACGGCTTGTCCCCACCGCCCCTGGCGCACCCGGCAATCGACCGCACCCGTAAGGCCGCGCGCATCGCCGGCATCCGTCAGGGCTTGAAACTCGCCCTCGGCCTCTTCAAAACGTTCTTCGCTCAAGTCCAGCTGGCCCAGCTCGAAGCGCGCATCGCTCGATTTCGGATTCATCGCCAGCGCCCTCGACAGGTCGGCGCGTGCTTTGGCGTATTCAGCCATCTTCATCCATCCCTGGGCCCGCAGCAGAAGCGCCGAAAGATTGGCCGGGTCGCGGCTTAGAACCTGTTCGGCCTGGGCCACGGCCTGAGCGGTCTCGCCGCGCGCCAATTCCACTTCAGCCAGGCCGAGCAGCGCAGCCGTATGCCGGGGGTCGATCCGCAAGGTCTCGGTAAACTGCGCGCCCGCCTGTTCCAGCCCAGCTGGCCCGCTGGCCATGTACGCGCGGCCAAGGTTGTAATGCACCAGCGGATTGGCTGCCATCTTTCGCGCCAGCGGCTCCAGCTCAGAAATAGCTTTCCTCAACTCCTGGGGATCTCCCCGCGCGATGCCCAAGGTGGCCTTGAGCGCGAGCGCTTCCGTATCTTTCGGATCGTCTCCCAGAATCTGGTTCAGCAAGCCGGCCGCTGGTTCGCTCCGGCCCTGGCTCGCCAGCACTTCCACGCTTTTTTTCTGGTAAACGCGCCGGATCTTCGGATTCTCCTTTTCGCCCAGCTCGAATTCGGCGAGCGCGCGATCGAATTCGCGAATGCGCGCGTAGAAATCGCCGACCTGCAGCCTGGCATCCGGAAAAACGGCCGGTGCCGCTGTCAGCCTTTGGAGTGTCGCCTGCATTTCCGGACGCCGGTCCGTCATGAAGTAATGAAACGCGAGCTGCATCAGGTAGGCGCCTTCGCGGGGATTATCGGCGATCTTCTTCTGAAGAATTTCCTCGGCCAGCTCCGGCTGGTGCCTGCGCAAATAAGTGGTGTACAGCAGGTCGTAAATCGCGCCGGCAGCTTTGTCGTGCTCGATCGTTTCCTCGGCGAGTTCTTCGGCCCGTTGCTCCCGACCATCGGCCTGGAGCGCCTGCGCCAGAGCCAACACCAGCTCGCGCTGGTACGGCCGCGCTTGATTCGCTGCCTCGAACCGCTGGATGGCTGTTTTCAGATCTTTTCCGATCAGCGCAAGTTCTCCTGAAAAACGCAGCCCGTCGTAGGATTGTTTGTCCTTCTTGAGCAGCCGCAGTGCCAGATCTTTAAGATCGGCCAGCAGTTCCTTGTTTCCCTTTTGATCCGCCGCATAGAAAAGCAGGTCCAGATCGCCGAGCCGCACCATCGCGTCCGTATCGGCGGGATCGAGATCCATGGCGCGGGCGAAATCCTTGCGCGCATCCGCATAATTTCCGAGCTGATTGTTGGCGAGGCCAAGCTGATGCCAGGCCTCGGCAAAACGCGCATCCTTCTTTAGCGCCCGGCGGTACAACAGCGAGGCTTCCTTGTATTTGCCTTTGCTGAAGTAGGTGTTCCCGTTTTCGAGGTATTTCCTGGAAGCCGCCCGCGGATCGCTATCGCACGCGATCAGCAACGAAAGAATCGGCAACAGGAGCCAGGTCTTGTAAGAAGCCACGCAGTGTAGTCCGCGCAGCCGGCCTCAATTCTCAAGAAAAGCCCCGCCCAGCCGCGGCGCTTACCGCAAGGCCGCGGCCAGTGTCCCGGTCTCGCGCAAAACATCCAGCCGCGCTTTCTCCAGCGCGCGCTGCGTCTCATAGTAGGCGATCCACTTCTCCTGCTCGTTCAGCCGCGCGTCGTCAATCCGCTGCTGGGTTGTCCGCCCCTCTTCTAACTGAGCCAGCAGCACCGACACCTGCTCGCGCGCATAGTCCAGATCGAGCCTCGCCACCTCACGCGCGCGCGAGGCCTTCTGCATCTCCTGGTAGTTGTGCTGCGTATCCAGCTGGATGCGATTGCGGGTCTGGTTCATCTGCGTGCGCAGCTCCTCAATGTCGGTGAGAGCCTGCGCTCGCAGCGCCTTTCCGGCCGTGCCTGGCACCACCGGAATCGTGATGGCCACACCCAGTTCGCTGTTGTTGCGCTGGACGCGATTGAAAAAAGCCTGGTACTGGCTGGTTGCGAAGAGCGCGTACTGCGCCACCAGATCCACCGTCGGCAATCGGCCCGCACCGTATTCCTTGACTTCCAACCCCTTGGCTTGTAGCTGCGACTCCAGCTTGCGCAGGTCCTTATTATTTTCGAGCGCCAGTTGCTCGGCCGCCGTCTCGCTGGCGGGAACCTCCAGCGCCGCTAGCTCCTGGTCCGCGGTCTCCACTCGATCACCCGCCGGATATCCCAGCACCACCGCGAGGGTTGCCCGCGCGTAATCCAAATCGTCCTCGAGGGCCTGGTACCGCTGGCTGGCGCGCGCCAGATCGACGGCTACGCGCTTGCTCTCGAGCGGAAGCTCGCGACCCTCCTGCACCCGCAGCTGAACCGCGGCGCTGGCCTGCTCCAGACTCTGTGTCTCCAACTGCAACGAGGCCGCGTTGCGCGCCATTTGCTGCACATCCAGATACTCGGAGGCCACCTGGTATACAACTTCATCGCTCTTGGACTGCGTCGCGATGGCCGCCCCGCGCGCCACCTCCCGCACGCGCGCCAGTTCGTAGCTCTTGGGCCGGTTGAACAGCGCCATATCGGTTCGGGCCTGGATGATGGACGGCGCGGCGCCTTCGATGCTGCTCGGATAACCCCACACTTTGGCCGCCCCGCTTCCGGCGAACAATTTCGGCCGGAAGGGGTCCTGGGCGATTCCAATGCCCTCTTTGGCTTTCTGTTCATCCAGCCGCGCCAACACGACATCCGCATTTTCCTTGAGCGCGACCTCCACGGCCTGCTTGAGCGTCAGCGTATGCACCTCCGCAAACCCCAGGCCGGCGGCCATAACAAAGAGAAAAGTTTGTCTCAGCACATTCTTAGATTAGCCCCAGAACTCCATCGCCGAGAGAGATTGCCGCGAGAAGGCTAATGAAAATTCGCAATTAATTTCCGCGCGGGTTCCCCATCGGGCTTTCTAGCACATTGAAAATACAGCTTGTTACCCAACGTATCAACCAATGTTGTTTCCTCTTGTTACTTCCGCAATGGGCTCTGGCGGGAGCAAACTGCGTAACGGAGCAAAAAATTCTCGCTATGTCACTGCATCATCATTCGCTATTCGCCCTTGCGTTTCTCGCCGCGTTTCTCAACAGCAGCGCAATCGCTGCCACGGGAGCGGCCACCGCCACAGGAGCGGCCGCCCAGGTGTCCTTAACCGGCCAAACCATCACCGTCTCGGGCAACGTAAAACAGGACAGCCCTACAGGTCCAACCTATGTCACGAATCCGAATGGCTTTTACTTCACGTTAACGGATGGTATAACCACCATATCGGGCCAGGAACGCCGCAATAACGACCCTGCCGGCGGACCGAACAAGGCACTGCAAACGATTGCGACGTTCGACGGCAGCCAAGCCACCATTATCGGTACAGTCACTGCCGCGTCGTTCAGTCCCACCCAAACAAACCAGGGGTTCGGAATCGGACTGGTTGCGCGAAGCGGGTTGTTAAATGCCTCAATCACCTACAACAGCAATTTAACGAATGGCTTTGGCGGATTAGCTTTTGACGAGCAAAACGGGCATCTGCTGGTGGGAGTCGGAACTAACCCGCTAACTGCGTCCTACCTGGATCTGACGAACATAGGTTACGCCAACGGACCGACTTTATCCAAACCGCTCCCGTTCGTGATTACCTTCGGGGCTGGAACCGTTTCAGCTACGGTGGCAGGCAATGCGTTAGGCACCCAAAATGTGCCATTCGATATGACGCAGGCTGTCTTGCTTGCGGGAGGCTACAGCGGAAACTCAAGCAGCGTGCCTGCGACGCTGACCTATTCATCCATTTCAGTGGCATTGTCAACGACGGTCGGCCCTGCGAGCTTGCTGTATGCTGTTTCCGGTGACAACCAAAGTGGCGTCGCCGGAGCCCCGCTGCCCGCCTCTCTAGTGGTTGGGGCGGTGGATTCGCATCGAAACGGCGTCCCCGGCGCGACGGTCAGTTTCACCGCGCTGGGGGCTACCGTCAGCCCAACATCGGCGCAAACCGACGCCAATGGCCACGCGAGCACACATGTGACGCTCAGCAGTACGCCTGGACCAGTCACCGTCAACGCATCCGTGAGCGGACTCAATCCTGTAACGTTTAATCTCACCGCCACCGCCAACCCATCCCTTCCCAACATCACCGGGGTGGTGAATGGAGCGAGCTTCATGCCACAGTTTGTTGCCGGAAGCTGGGTCACCATTCAAGGAACTAACCTTTCGGCCACCACCCGGCCGTGGGGCGCATCTGACTTCGTGAACGGCGCTCTGCCGATTCAGCTCGACAATGTATCCGCAACGATCAACGGCAAGGCGGCCTACATCTATTACATCAGCTCCAAGCAACTGAACATCCTGGCTCCCGACGATCCCGGCACGGGCCCGGTCGCGGTGCAAGTGACCAATTCAGAGGGTGTCAGCAATACCTTTACCGCCAATAAGGTCGCCTTATCGCCGGCCTTGTTCCTGTTCACCTCGCCGTATCCGGCCGCGGTCCATGCCGACGGCACCTATGTGGGACCGCCGCAACTGATCGCGGGAGCCACCACCACGCCGGCCAAACCGAATGAAATAATCATGCTCTACGGCACGGGATTCGGAGCCAGCAATCCAATCATCGCGACCGGTTTTGTGTTCACGAACCCGGCGCCGCTCGCCGAAAGCGTGACCGCGACAGTGGGAGGCATGCCCGCCGACGTCCAAGGATTCCTGGTTTCTCCGGGGCTCTACCAGTTCAATCTGACGGTTCCCAATTTGCCGGCTGGCGATGCCGCGCTCGCGATCACGATCGGAGGATTAAGCACGCCAGACGGCTTGATGCTGACAATCGGCCAGTAGTTCAATCAAAATATTCCTGATCTCCCCGCCCATTGCGCTACACTGAAACCCAGTTATGCGTGCGCCTCAAAATCGGATTTTTTTGGCGTCTGTTTGCGCCCTCATCGCGTCTGCAACCGCGTTCGCCAACCGCGGAGTCACCCCAGAAGATTACTTCGGGTTCCACTTCCTCAGCGACGCCCATATCTCGCCCGACGGCAAGCAGATAGCTTATGTAATGACGGTGGTGGACCAGCAGCGCAATCGCCGCAATTCCTCGATCTGGATGGTCGCCACCGATGGCCGGTCCTCCCCGCGCCGGCTCACGAGCGAGAACTTCAATTCCAGCTCGCCGCGCTGGAGTCCGGATGGGTTCGTTCTTGCATTTTTATCGAATCGCACCGCCGATCCCGCGCCTTCCTCCCCGCCCAGCGCCAATCCTGCAACGCCAGCGGCCCGCGTTGAAGCCGAGGGCGCGCGGCCTCAAATTTGCATACTCTCGATGTCCGGGGGCGAAGCTCAGACGGTGAGTCATCTGAAAAATGGTGTAACTTCCTTCCAATGGTCGCCCGACGGCAAACGCTTCGTCGCGCTCTCCCGCACCGGCCCCAGCGACGATATCGCTCCCAACGCGCGCAAAAGCGACGTCCGCCACTATAAACACATCTCCTACAAGTTCAACGACACGGGCTGGTACGACGACCGGCGCAGCCATCTCTGGATCGTCGACGCCATTACCGGCCAGGACCGGCAGCTCACCAGCGGCGAGGACTGGAACGACCTGGATCCGCAATGGTCGCCCGACGGCGCCCGCATCGCATTCGTCTCCGACCGTACCGGCCACGAATACGACGACAGCCACAATCGTGATGTCTGGGTAATCGCGGCAAACGGCGGACCGCTCACCAAGATCTCCGACCACCCCTTCAACGACGACATGCCCCGGTGGTCGCCCGACGGCAAGCAAATCCTGTTCGCCGGCCAAACCGTGCGCCGCCAATTCCCGAAGCTCTACGTCGCGCCCGCATCCGGCGGTGTGGCCTCGCGCCTGATTACAGAAGACCTCGACCTGATTCCCACCGAGCTGCACTGGGGACCCGGACCGAACGAAATCCGATTCCAAACCGGCTTCAAAGGTACGGAGCAGATTTTCCGCGTTGACTTGAGCGCGCACAAAACGTCCGCCGTCACCAGCGGTGAGCGCTCCTATCACGGCTTCGACGTCAACGAAAAGGCCGGCGTCATGACATATTTCGCCAACGACTTCGAGCACCTGGACGACGTCTACGTCTCGGCGCTGGACGGCTCCGGGGAACGCCAGCTCACGCATTCGAACGATAAACTCTGGCGCGAACTAACGCTCGCCGAAGTGGAACGCCTACCTTATAAGAGCACCGACGGCTGGGCCATCGACGGCTTCCTCGTCAAACCCATCAACTGGGAACCGGGGAAGAAATATCCGCTAATTCTTAGCATCCATGGCGGTCCCGCCGGACAATATGGCGTCGACTGGTATCACGAATTCCAGGTCTACGCCGGCCAAGGCTACGCAGTTTTCTTCTCAAATCCGCGCGGCTCCACTGGCTACGGCCAGAAATTCGAGCGCGGCATCATGAACAATTGGGGCGGCATGGATTATCAGGACGTCATGGCCGGCCTGGACGCGGCGCTCCAGCAAAATCCCTGGATCGATCGCGACCGCCTGGGCGTCACCGGCGGCAGCTACGGCGGATTCATGACCAACTGGATCCTCGGCCACACCACGCGCTTCAAAGCCGCGGTCACACTGCGCAGCGTCTCCAACTTCATCAGCGATGACGGCACTCGCGACGGCGCCTACGGCCACCAGGACGACTTCGACGGGTTCCTGTTCGACGATTTCGATCAATACTGGAACGCCTCGCCGCTCAAGTACGCCAAGAACGTCAAGACTCCGACGCTGGTCCTGCACTCCGACAACGACTACCGCGTTCCCATCGAGCAGGGCGAGCAGTGGTTCCGCGCACTCCAGCACTACGGCGTGACGTCGGAATTCGTCGTGTTCCCGCGCGAAAATCACAACCTGACGCGCACCGGCGAGCCTAAGCATTTGGTGGAAAGCCTGAACTGGCAGCTTTACTGGTTCGATCGCTACCTGAACAACAACGCCAACGCGAAACCGCCCGACGCACCTTAGCGCGGATTCCTCCATGAAAAAGCCCCTGCTCTTTTTACTTGCCACTGCCTTCGCCGGCGCAGCGCTGGCGCAACAGGCTCAAGATCCCGACTTCGCCCGTCTGGTCAAGGAATGGACTACGCGGCCCGAGTTCATGAGCCCGCTAGTGGATCATCTTCCGAAAGCAAACGGCATCCCTAGCCCCAAGGACGTTCTCGGCTACTACGTCGGCACGCCCAAAAAACTGACTCACGTAGCCGACCTGCTGCGCTACTATCGCGCGCTCGAATCCGCATCCAAGCGCGTGAAGATCCTTCCGGCCGGCACAACCGACGAAGGCCGCGAGCAAATCGTAGTCGCGATCGCCGACGAAGACACCATCAGCAACCTGGACACATACAAGACATCGTTAGCCACGCTGGCCGACCCGCGCGGGGCCTCCGATTACCAAATCAAACAAATCCTCGCCCGCGCCAAACCCATCTACATGTTCACCGGCGGACTTCACAGCGCGGAGACCGGCCCTCCGGAAATGCTCCTGGAACTGGCTTATCGCCTGACCGCCGAAGACGGACCGCTGTTCGATCAAATCCGCCGCAACCTGATCGTCATGATCGTGCCCGTGCTCGAACCAGACGGCCGCGACCGCTACGTCGACTGGTATTACCGCCACAAGATCAACGAAGAGACCGAGGCCGACAACGTCGGCGGCCCTCCCTACTGGGGCAAGTACATCTACCATGACAACAATCGCGACATCAATTACTCGCAAATCACGATGCGCAACTGGCTGAAGTTTTATCTCGAATGGCACCCGCCCATCATGCACGATCTGCACGAATCGGTTCCATTCATGTACACTTTCAGCGGCCAGGCCCCGCAGAATCCCACGCTCGATCCGATCCTCTACGCCGAACTTCCCTGGCTCTCGAATTTCGAAATGACGAAAATGTTCGGCTACGGCATGCCGGGCGTCTGGGATCACGGCTACGTCGACATGTGGTCGCCGGGTTATCTCGGATTCATGTCGTCCAATCACAACGGCATGCTGCGGATGTACGAGACCTTCGGCAATGGCGGCGCGAACACGATGAAGCGCACCGTGGCGCCGGAGCCCGGCAGCGGACCGCCAGGCGCGAATCAGACCACGCGCGAGTGGTATCGCCCGCTGCCTCCTTATAAGGAAGTGGTCTGGTCGATGCGGAACAACACCAATTACATGGAAACGGGCGTGCTATCGGCGCTCGAGATCGCTTCCGGCTATGCGAAAACTTTGCTTCAGAATTTCTACGAGAAGAGCCGCAATTCAATTCAATCGGGCTCGACCGAAGCTCCGTTCGGATACGTCCTGCCCGCCGGCCAGCCCGACATGACCCGCGTCGCGTTCATCGTGAACATCCTGCGGTTGCAAGGCATCGAAGTGGGCCGCGCCACCTCCGAGGTGAAGCTCAAGGAAGGCACATACCCGGCGGGATCCTTGATCGTCAAGCGCAATCAGCCCTACGGACGTCTGGCGAAAATTCTGCTCGAAAAGCAGGTTTATCCCGATCAGAATCTGCGCACGTACGATGACGCAGCCTGGACCATGGGCTTGATGAGCCACGCCGAGGTGCAGGAGATCTCGGACAAAGCCATTCTCGACGTGCCCGTGCAACCGGTCGACACTCTGATCGTTCCCGGCAGCATCCAAGGCACCGGCTCATGGCTGGCCGTGCTCCACAATGGCGCGAATTCGCTGGTTACTCTGCGCTACCGTCTCCGCGATGTAAAGTTCGAGGCCGTCGAGCAATCCTTCAAGTCCGGCGACACTGAGATTCCGGCCGGCTCATTCCTGATCCAGTCCACCCCACGCGCGCGCAGCGAAATCGAAAATCTCGGCCTCAAGGCAGCCGCACTTTCCGCACTTCCCAGCGTGCCTCGTCACGACGTCGATCTGCCTCGCCTGGCGATGTTCAGCACCTGGGGCAGCACGCAGGATGTCGGTTGGGTGCGCTACGCCTTCGATCATTTCGAAATCAAGTACGACCTCATATACAAAGAGCGCATCCGCCAGGGCAATCTGCGGGACGCGTACGATGTCATCGTGATTCCCAACCAGGGCCGCGGCACCGCCAAATCGATCGTCTTCGACATCGCATCCAAGGGCAAACCCATCGACTACACCAAGTCGCCTGAATTTCCGACCCTCGGCGCATATGGCGAATCCAGCGACATCACTGGCGGCATGGGCCTGGAAGGCGTGCTCGAGCTCGACAAATTCGTCAAAAGCGGCGGCGTCCTGATCACGCTCGGCGCGTCGAGCTTCCTGCCGGCGGAATTCGGTCTCACGACAAGCATCGACGCGCAACGCACCTCGCCGCAATTCTACGCGCCCGGCCCCATCGTCGAAGCGGAAATCACGCAGCCCGCGAATCCGATTTTCTACGGCTACTCTCAAAAAACCGTGCCCGTGCGCTACGCTAACGGCCCATTGCTGCGCGTCCCTCAGGACGACCGCAAGAAAGAAGTTCTGATGCGCTTCCCCGGCAGCGACAAATCCGTGCTCAGCGGTTTGATGCGAGGTGTGGCCGAAATCCGCGACCGCCCCGCGATTGTCGACGTCCCCTCCGGCCGCGGCCGCGTACTCATGTTCGCCACCAACCCCTGCTATCGCTGGCAGAACCTTGGCGAATTCAACATGCTCGCCAACGCGATCCTGCACTTCAACGACGTCCCCAAGTCCTCGTCTCCGGCGACCGCGGAATAATGCCCACTCACGCCGAAGCCATGGCCAACGAACTGGCCGCGCGAGGAGTCCAGTACGTCTTCGGACTACCGGGCGGCGAGATCGTCGCATTCATCGACGCCTGCCGCCGCGCCGGGATGCGCTTCCTGCTGACCGGTCATGAGGCCAGCGCGGCCTGGATGGCGCAGGTGGTGGGACAAATCACCGGCGTCCCGGGCGTCTGCGCGACGACTCTTGGCCCAGGCGCGACGAATCTCGTCACCGCAGTCGCCAATGCATTTCTCGATCGCGCCCCAATGCTCGCCATTACCGCGCAGATCCCAGCGTCAGCCATCGACACGATGACCCATCAGCGCCTGCCGCTCGAGCGGCTGTTCTCTCCCATCACGAAAGCGTCGTTCGCCATCGAGAAGAACGCGGCGGACCTGATCGATCGAGCCATGAATCTCGCGCTCGAGCCTAGGCCTGGCCCAGTGCATGTCTCGCTCGCGAGCGATCTTGCGACCACGGAGGACATAATTCACGATAGGACGCTCGCGGAGCGAAGCAAGCGCGACGATCATTTGCGGCCAATCTCCAAGCGCTTGGGCGCGGCCAAGCGGCCGCTGGTCCTGATTGGACTGGGCGCAACTCCCTCCGACGCATCCGCCATCCGCGCTCTGATCGGCCAGCTCCAAGCGCCGTTTCTCGTCACGCCCAAAGTTAAAGGTATCGTCCCAGAAGATCATCCTCTTTTCGCCGGCGTCGCTTCCGGCATGGCCATCGATCGCGACATTGTCGAGACCATCCGCGCGGCCGACCTGATCCTCGCCATCGGCTTCGATCCGGTGGAGTGCGACAAGACCTGGTTCGCAGATGTCGAAGTCGTCTCTATCGACTCCGTATCCATGGCCGAAGGTCGCTACCAGCCGTTAGAGGCGATCGGCCATATCGCACAGCTTGTTGCCAGCCTGTCGCCCGATCCGAAACCTTGGCCGAGCGAGCTTCTCGAGCAACGCCGCAAGGCTATCTATCGCGAGCCTGGACAAGGCAACTCGCCATTGCGCTTGATCCAGGAACTGCGCGCAATCTTCCCGCGTGACGGCATCGCAACCTGCGACGTCGGGTCGCATAAACTGCTCATGGGCCAATTCTGGCGCGCCTACGAGCCTGGAACATTTTTCATGTCCAATGGCCTATCCGGCATGGGCTTCGGCGTCCCGGCCGCCATCGCCGCGCAGCTTGTGCATCCGAAGAAGGCTGTACTGGCGGTGGTGGGCGATGGTGGAATGCTCATGATGCTGCACGATCTGGCCCTCATCCGCGAACTCGCGCTGCCGATCATCATCGTGGTGCTGTCGGATCGCAGCTTGAGCTTGATCCGAGTCAGCGAGGAACGCCGCGGTATCAAGCCCTACGGCGTGGATTTCACTCCGCCCGATTTTGCGAAAATCGCCGAAGCGTTCGGCATCCCCGCCCGAAAAGCTCAGAGCATCCAGGAAGCGCGCGACGCAGTCGAGCGCGCTCTCACCGCGCGATCAGCCCTACTGATCGACGTCCCCATCGACTACCGCGAATATTACGATCTGGTCTGAGCCGTCACAGAATTGATCGCACCACACCGCCGTCCACGCGCAGCGCCGCACCATTAGTCGCGGACGACAAAGGGCTACACACGAATGCCACCAGCGGCGCAACCTCGTCGGCCCGCGCAAAGCGCTTCAACAGCGAACTGGGACGCACGCTACGGAAGAACTCCTGCTCGATCGCCGCCCGATCCATTTTCCGCTGCGCCGCAAGGGACTCCACAAACCCGGCCACAGCTTCCGATTCCGTGGGTCCCGGCAGTACTGCATTCACCGTAACGCCCGTCCCCACAGTGGTCTCCGCGAGCCCGCGCGATATTGCCAACTGCGCGGTCTTAGTCATTCCGTAATGCACCATCTCCGCCGGAATTTGGACCGCGGATTCGCTCGATATGAAGACAATCCGCCCCCAGTTCCGCTCTTTCATGCGCGGCAAGTGATGCCGGCTCAACCGCACGCCGCTCAACACATTCACTTCGAAGAAGCGGAGCCAGTCAGCGTCGGAAATCTGCTCGAACGGCTTCACCTCGTAGATGCCGAGGTTGTTCACTAAAATGTCAACATCGGGAAAACGCCGGATCGCTTCCTCGGCGCCCGCCGCCGTCCCGAGATCCGCAGGCAGGCCTTCCACGCGCAGCCCAGCGAGCTTCGCGATGGCCTCTTCGACGCGCTTGGCAGTCCGCCCATTCAAGATCACCTGCGCGCCTTCCTTCGCCAGAGCCTCCGCGATGGCGAATCCGATTCCGGCCGTCGATCCGGTTACCAGTGCCCGTTTACCTTGAAGCTGTAAGTCCATATTGCCTTGGATGCGATATCCTCGCCGAAGCTTCGGCTTTCTCGACAAATCGCGAGTATCATTGCTTTATGAGCCATCGCTCAATCACCCGTAGAGCATTCGGAGGCCACCTGGCCGCACTCGCCGGACTAACCCGCCAAATGCACGGCGCGATCGCCGGCCCTGGGCAAATCGACGAAACGCTACGCACCGGCATCGCGCAGCGGAAAATTCCAGCCGCCGTCGGAATGGCCGCGAGCGCCAATAAAATCCTATATTCGGGCGCATTCGGGACACGCGATTCGACCGGCGTCCCGGTGACAACCGACTCCATCTTCAGCATCGCTTCCATGACCAAAGCGATCACCACCACGGCCGCGCTGCAATTAGTGGAGCAAGGCAAGGTGAAATTGGACGAACCCGTTTCGAAATATCTTCCGAAACTCACCAACTTACAAGTTCTCGATGGATTCGACGCGGATGGCAAGCCCCGGCTCCGTCCAGCCAATACTCCCGTGACGCTGAAGCATCTGCTCACCCACACCTCGGGAATCTGCTACGACACCTGGGACCCGGACATGGTCCGCTATGCCAAGTCCCTCGGCGGCCCGCCGCCCCTAGTGCCTCCGCTGATGTTCGAGCCCGGCACACGTTGGCAATACGGCATGGGCGTCGATTGGGCCGGACGACTGGTGGAAACCATCAGCGGCACAAGCCTGGAGGATTATTTTCAAGCTCACATTTGCGGCCCGCTCGAAATGCACGACACCAGCTACCTTCTGCCCGCCTCAAAGTTCGACCGCCTGGTCACCGGCTACACCAGACAGCCGGATGGCACGCTCAAGCAAAGTCATCGCGTCGCGCCTCCCGCTCCCAAGGAATTCAACGGAGGCGGTGGACTTTACTCCACCACTGGCGACTACACGCGGTTCATGCAGATGATCCTCGGCAAAGGCCGCGGCCTGAACGGCGTCCGCATCCTGCAACCGAAAACTGTCGAGAGCATGGAAGTAAATCAGATCGGCGCCGCGACCGCCGGTAAGATGAGGACCCAACGCCCCGATATGTCGGCCGACGTGGACATCCAGCCTGGCTCGAGCGAAAAGTGGGGCCTCGGCTTCCTGATCAACACCACTCCGTATCCAGGCGGCCGCTCGGCGGGAAGCCTGGCCTGGGCCGGTATTTACAATACTTTTTATTGGATCGATCCGAAGCGCTCGCTCTGCGCGGTCCTCATGATGCAATTTCTGCCGTTCGTGGATCAGGAGGCCGTCGGCCTGCTGGGCGACTTCGAGCGCTCCGTCTACAGCGCGGTCTAGCCCTAATTGCGGTACTGTCGAGAATTGGAGGTAATCATGGGAATGTCACGATTTGCTTCTGTTGCGGCTCTGCTCGGTCTTGCCGTGTGGCCGCTGGCCGCTCAGGAAACGCCTTCGTCGAACCGGTTCACCACCGAGCATTATTTCGAGCTCACACGCGTCAGCAATGCGCAGATCTCGCCCGACGGCGCCCACATCGCTTACGTGCGCCAGGAGGTCAACCGGCTGGAGGACAAGTGGGAATCCTCGGTCTGGATCATGAACGCGGACGGATCGCAGCACCGCTTCCTCGCCAAGGGCGGCAATCCACACTGGGCCTCCGATAGCAAGCGCGTCCTCTACCTGGCCGACGGCGAGCCGCGTGGCACGCAGATTTTCGTCCGCTGGATCGACGCCGAAGGGCCGGCCACGCAGGTCACACACGCCACGGACAAAGTCGCCGACGCGCATTGGTCTCCGGACGGAAAGATGATCGCGTTCTCGATGTTCGTTCCCGACAAGGAAAAGTGGAACATCAGCATGCCGTCTGAGCCGGAGGGTGCCAAGTGGACCCCGGCGCCGCGTATTGTCGAGACGCTGCACTACCGGCAGGATCAGGTCGGATTTTTGGAGGACGGGCACACGCACATCTTCGTGGTCGCCTCCGACGGCGGCGCCCCACGCCAGCTCACCAGCGGCAAATGGAGCGCGGGCGCGGGCGAGCTGCGCGGCGCGGTTGCGATGGATTGGACGCCCGACAGCAAGGCCATCGTCTTTGAGGCCAACCGCGACGCTAATTCAGATCTCGAGTACGAACGCTCGGAGTTGGTGATCCTGGATGTAGCCACCGGATCGCTCCACGACCTGGTGAGTAAGCCCGGCTCTTGGAGCCGTCCCACGGTATCGCCCGATGGCAAGCTGGTGGCGTTCACCGGCTACCCCGCTTCGAACAACACGCACACGGTGTCGGACCTCTACGTCGTGCCGTTCGCCGGCGGCGAGCCGCGCAAGATCAGCGACAATTACGATCGCGATCCCATCAATCTGCGTTGGACCGCCGACGGCTCCGGCATCTACTTCGACGCTGACGATCACGGCGCGCGGAACGTGCAACTAGCTTCCATCAACGGCGGCGTGCGCCCTGTCACCACTGGCAAGCACATGCTGACCATGGATTCGGCCTCCAAAGACATGGTCGCGGCGGGGACGGTCACGGACTCGGATCATCCGGCCGAAGTGGTGCGCTACAGCCTGACCCGTCCGGCCGATATGTCGCAGCTCAGCAACGTCAACGCGGGTTTGCTGGCGGGCAAGCAACTCGCCAAGACCGAAGAGATCGACTTCTCTTCGAGCGGCAACACCCAAGTGCAAGGCTGGATGGTGAAGCCGCCCGACTTCGACGGCGCCAGGAAATATCCGCTGATCCTCGAAATTCACGGCGGCCCCTACGGCAATTACAACGTTGGCTTCAACTACATGTGGCAGAACTTCGCCGCCAACGATTTCGTGGTGCTGTACGTAAACCCTCGCGGCTCCACCGGCTATGGCACCGCGTTCTCGGGCGCGATCGACCACAACTACCCCGGTCCCGATTACGACGACCTGATGGCGGGCGTGGATGCGGTGGTCTCCAAAGGTTTCGTCGACACCTCGCACATGTACGTGTCCGGATGCAGCGGCGGCGGAGTGCTCTCAAGCTGGGTCATCGGCCACACCAATCGATTCGCAGCCGCGGCAGTGCGCTGCCCGGTGATCGACTGGCTCAGCATGGCCGGCCATACCGACATCCCGCTGTTCACCTACAGCTTTTTCAAGAAGCCATTCTGGGAAGATCCGAGCGACTGGCTGTCGCACTCCTCGCTCATGTACGTGGGCAACGTCACCACGCCAACGCTGCTCATGACCGGCGTTCTGGATCGCCGCACTCCCATGCCGCAAACCGAAGAATATTACGCGGCGCTCAAGAAACGCGGAGTTCCCGTCACGCTGTTGCAATTCGCGGGCGAATACCACGGCACCGGATCGAAACCATCCAACTTCATTCGCACCCAGCTATACATGATGAGCTGGTTCAAGAAATTCACGCGCTCGGGCGACGGAAAAGCGACGCCGGTAGCCACAGCCGGCGGGCAATGACGAGTTATGAGGAACCCCCTCGGATTGGCGTGCATCGCGCTGTCACTCGCACTAGGTTTTGCGCAATGCGCGGGCCAACGGATCTCTGCAACCGAGGCTCGCGAATTGGTCCTCGTCCTTCTTAGGATGAACGGCTGGACAAAGCTGGCTGGCTTTGAAATTGATGTGGGCCCGTACATCGAGCCGGACCGTCCCGGCTACTACTATATTCACGCCATTTGCGACAATCCGGACGGCAGTAACACTGTGGGGCATTGGGCCGTTGATCAGATCACGGGAGATGTTTGGGATTCGGCAGCTTGCGCGTTGTACACTTCGCCAGCACTCAGCAAAGCACAAGAAAAACTTCGCCAGCGCGTTGGTATGGCTGCAAGCGAGTACAAGCGAAGCAGGAAAAATGCCTCTTGGTGTCGCGCGAGTCAAAATCCGCCGACGATCGAGATGGGCCGGCCCGCCTGGGTGGGCGCTGAGAAAAAGCGGGCCTTAAGCGAAGAGCGCAGGCAGGCTCTGAAGCGGGCGTGTTAATGTCTGACTATGGTCCGCCGCGAGATAGAAATCGACGAAGACACGGATCGCAAGCTGACCGAACTCGCCTCGGAATACGATGGCGATTTGAGCCAAGCCCTGACGGACCTCGTTCGCAGCCACCAAGAGCTGGAGGCATTCGCGGACGAGAGCGAAGCCGCGCACGAAAAGAAATTGCGTGACATGCGTGACAGATCTGAGGCTGACTTCCGTGAGGGCCGCACGTTGACGTGGGGTGACGTTAAGGCTCGCAACGGCTTGTGAAGATCGTGTTCGCCGCAGAGGCCGCTGAAGCCTTTGCCGAACTTCCTCAATCCACAAAAACCCGAGCGGCCCGCTGCTTTCAGCTGCTGGAACAACACCCCAAGATGTACCCGACGCGCAGGCGCGGCTCAATGCGTGGCTACCGCTATTTCGTCTCCGGCAGGCATCTGTTCTACTACTCCTTGAACTCGCAGCAAGTACGTGTCACCGCGATCATCCCCGGCGCCATGCGTAAGGCCTGACTTCCTCGAGTGCGAATTCTAGGCGGAGTTCATGCCGATTCTTCCTGCGTACTAAGGCGCCGGTTGAAGACCTCGCGTGAACCCGCCGATAAGTGGGCATGCAGACCAATTGGCTCGGCTGGATTCTGGGCTCAGTAGTCTGCATCATTTTTTGGACTTGGGTTCGCACTCCGGCCCATCCGACCTTGCAGGTTGTGTATTTGGTACCGTCGGACCGCAGCCCGCGGGAAGAGTTTCCAGAAGGCGCTCGCCGCGCGATAACATCCGTGCAGCGCTGGTATTTCGACCGGCTGGGAGACCGCCGGACTTTTCCTCTGGCCGAGCCGCTGGTCGAAACCGTGCAGACCAGGCATCCGGAAAGTTGGTACAGCGCCTCCGCCGGCAAATGGGACGACCGGGAAGCGCTGTGGACCGCGACCGTGCATGAGGCCTTTCGTCTGACGGGCGGCTCGTACAATGATCCCAACCATATCTGGCTCTATTTTCTGGATGCCGATTTGCCTCGAATTCCGGCGCAGGGAACTAGCGGCGTGGCGCTGCTTCTGCGCGACGAAATTTCCAGCCTGGTCGGCCTGGAACCGTCTTGCAAAACCGTCGGCACCATCGCGCACGAGCTGGGCCATGCGTTCGGATTGACGCATCCGCCCATGTGCGACTCGCACGAAAAGCCTGACTCGGCGCCAGAATGCGAATCGATGAGCTATCTGGGAGGATACTCTTTCCCGAACTCAGCCTTTCTCCCGCCCGAGCGCGACCAATTACTCCGGAACTCCGCTTTTGCTTCGGTGACGCCGGAAACGTCCGCGATCGAGTGCTCGAAGTAGCGTCAGCTAAATCTTGATCAGCGCGATCCCGCTTTCCGGATCGAAACTCCGCTCCAGACTCTTAGGCGACTTACTGAGTACAACCTCCAGCGTTGGCCGCACGTGGCCTTCCAGCAGATGACCTCCCACCGTAACACCCCCGCGTTTCGCCAAGACCGCGTGTGCATGCACGTTCGGTTTGCCTTGCTCGAGCGCGATGTCTCCTATCAGTGTGACGACTTCCACCTGCTCATCCACCGGAATCCGGCGATATTCTTTGGTTTCCCAATCGAAGTACCCCAGCACAGCTTTTGAAAACGCGCCGATGGCGGTGAAATGCGCCGCTCCAATGGATTCCTGGCGGGCGAACGCGAGCAAGCCTGCCATAGCTTCTTCGCCGGTCTCGAAAATGACGGCCCAGGTATGCTCGGATGGTGACTCGACTAACAATTTTGATTTCACGGACCCTCCTGTAAACAGCAGCACTCGAAGTACCAGTAATATTTCCGCCGTGTTATCTAACCTACGCTCAATAATGTAAACGCTGGTGACACAAATTTCCTATAAAAACCTCCAACAGAGTGAGGACCTATGACGGATCCCCTGGCGACCTATATCCGCGATCACCTTTCTGGATCGCGCTTCGCTGTCGAGCTTCTCGAATGGCTGCGGGAACAGCATCCCGAAGATCCGCTGGGCGAGTTTGCCGCTGGAATGCTCTTGGAAGTCGAACAAGATAAGCGCGTCTTGGAAGACGCACTGACCCGTATCGACGATGGCACGCCTTTGGTGCGCGAGGCGGCCTCCTGGGTTGCCGAGAAAGCGGCTGAATTCAAACTCAAGCCCGGAGGCCTCGGAACCTTCGAAGCGCTCGAACTGCTGGCTTTGGGGATTCTGGGAAAGATGAAGATCTGGGAAGCCATGGTGAAAATCGCCGAGCTGGATGATCGAGTTCGCGGCATCGACTTCAATAAGCTGGCCGCCAGTGCGCGCTTGCAGCATGTCCAGGTGGAAGAGCGCCGCCTGGAGGCCATTCTATACGCTTTCGCCGGGGTTCCCGAGCCTCACGCGCCGATCCCCGGCTGAGGCTCACACCTCGGATCAAACGTCGCTGTTCGTAATCCCCACCGGCTCTCTGTGGGCTAACCACATGCATTAAAATCGAAGCGTTTGCATGCCCACTCACCTTTGGCGTTCCCCATTCCTCCAGCCACAGTGGTTCCGGCTGCTATTTGTCCTGACGCTGTTCATTTCCACAGCCAAGCCCGATGATCCCCAACCGAGCGCGGCCGGTCAGGCCCAGCCATCGACGCTCAAAAACCTGACCCTCGAACAGCTTTCAGAAATCGAGGTCACCTCGCCGTCCAAGGAACCGACGCCGGCATTCAAATCCCCAGTGGCCATTTATGTCATCACCGGCGAAGACATCCGCCGTTCGGGCGTGACTACAATTCCCGATGCGCTGCGGCTAGCCCCAGGCGTCGAAGTCGCGCGCATTGATGGCAGCAAGTGGTCGGTTGGAATTCGCGGCTTTGGAACACGGCTTTCGCGCGACGTGCTGGTCTTGATCGATGGGCGCACCGTTTACACCCCGCTCTTCGCCGGGACCTATTGGGAGGTTCAGGATACGCTGCTCGAGGACATCGACCGCATCGAGGTGATTCGCGGGCCCGGCGGCACGGTCTGGGGACCGAACGCGGTCAATGGCGTCATCAATATCATCACCAAAAATACGAAGGACACCCAGGGCGCGTTCGCCTCCGGAGGAGGTGGGAACCTGGAGCAGGGCTTCGCCAATTTCCGCTATGGCGGCGATGACGGAAACGGCCTCACCTATCGCGTCTACGCCAAAGGATTCACGCGCGGCCCGGAACACCATGCCGATCACGACAATTTTGATGACTGGCGCGGCGTACAGGGCGGCTTCCGAATCGACTGGAGCGCCGGTACCGAAGATACGTTTACCGTTCAGGGCGACGCCTATAAGCAGGAAGACGGCGAGCGGGTTTCGGTGGCCACCTACACACCTCCTTTTACCGGCACCGCCGATGGGAACGCGCAACTTTCGGGCGCCAACGTTCTGTTTCGTTGGACGCGAACCTTGGGGAACGGCAGCGATTTCCAGCTGCAGGCGTTTTACGACCGCACCAATCGCTATGAGCCAAACCTGGGTGAGAATCGCGACACCTTCGACGTCGACTTTCAGGCCCGAACCAAGCTGTCGGATCGCCAGGAACTGCTGTGGGGAGCTGGAGGACGGTCGAGCGACGGCCACTTCATCGAGGTTGCATCCGGACTGGTTTTCAGCCCGTTCAACCGCAACGATTATTTGTTGTCCGGGTTCCTCGAAGACGACATTACGCTGGTGAACAACAAGCTGCTCCTGATGGCCGGCAGCAAGGTGTTGAACACCAACTACACGGGCGCCGACTTTCAGCCCAGCGTGCGGCTGCTGTGGACACCCACCGATCGGCAATCCTATTGGGCCGCTTACACGCACGCGCTGCGCACCCCTTCGGACGGCGAAGAGGATTTCTACCTGTCCAGCTTGATTGGCACTGCGCCCAACGGGCTGCCCTATTTTGCGCGCTTCAGCGCCAATCCAAACTTCGCGACGGAAAAATTGAACGGCTACGAGGCCGGCTACCGGCAGTTGATCGGGAAGACGGTCTACATCGATGTGGCGGGATTCTACAATCACTACCACGATTTGTTCAGCGAGGATGTCATCGGAGCGCCGTTTGTAGAAAGCACACTGCCCTTCCCGGTGCCAGTGCCGCCGCCGGTGCATCTCCTGCTTCCGGCCCAGTTCCGCAACGACATTTTAGGCTACACCAAGGGTTTCGAGATCGCGCCCGAGTGGCGGCCTGCAAATTTCTGGCGGCTGCGGGGATCGTACTCGCTGCTGCACATGAATCTGGAGCAAAATGCGCATGGCGCGCTCGGGTTAGGCACGGCATCGGTTACTGGATCGAGCCCGCGGCACGAAGTGAGCATCGACTCCTCTTTCGACATCACCAGCAAGCTTCAGCTGGATTTGATCTATCGCTACGTCAGCGCCTTGCCCGCCGAGAGCGCGCCCGCATATTCCACCGGTGACGCGCGTATCGCTTGGCGTTTTACCCGGCAGTTGGAGTTTTCCGTGACGGGCCAGAATCTCTTCCAGCCCTACCACATCGAATACGGCGCCGATCCCGGTGGTCCCGTGGCCATTGTCCGAAACGTCTACGCGAGTTTAGCCTGGCGCACCAAGTAACACATGTTTGCTGAGCAAAACAGACGGCGTTGCGCTGGGCTTGCGGGCCTGCTGCTGGGTGCGGCGCTGTGGGTCGGGTGGCCGGGGCTCCAGCGTGCCACTGCGGAAGCTGTCCTGGAATACGAAGTCAAAGCGGCCTTTCTGCTGAACTTCACAAAATTCACCGAGTGGCCCGCCGGCGCTTTCGCTAATCCCGATTCGCCGCTGACTATCTGCATCCTGGGCCGAGATCCGTTCGGCCGGGCGCTGGACGACGTGGTGCAAGGCGAACAGGTTAACGGCCATAAACTGGCGGTGCGCAGAATCAGCCAGAATCCGGAGCCGCAAGCGTGCCAGGTGGTCTTCATCGGCAGTGGGGAAAAAGATATTCGCAGAATTTTAGGCGCCCTGGGCCGTGGAGTCCTCACCGCCGGCGAGGGAAGCGACTTTATTCGCGACGGCGGCATCATAGCGTTCGTGCTCGAAAATCGCCGCGTGCGTTTTGACATCAATCAATCGGCTGCTGAAGCCGCCGGACTAAAATTGAGTTCCCAGTTGCTCAGCGTGGCTAGATCTGTAGAAAAATAGAATCGGGCGGGCGGCCCGGCTGAACATGCGCTCTTTTCGCGACAGGCCAATCAAGCAGAAGCTGGTGATCACCACCATGGTGACCACCACCGTAGCGCTGCTGGTAGTCGGCATCGCCGTGGTAACCGCGGACTATGTCCTGTATCGCGATTACTTGCGGCGCGATCTTTCCTCCCTGGCCCGGATCATCGCCGACAACAGCACGGCCGCGTTGGCCTTTAACGACCCGGATTCCGCTGCCCAGACGCTGGGCGCATTACGCGCGCGCACGCATGTGGCCGGTGCTTGCATCTACCGAATGGACGGAACCATGCTGGCCCAATATTCGCCCGCCAGCACCTTCACCTGTCCACCTCCCGAAAACCAGCAGATTCGATCCACCGGAGATTTTCTGATCATTGATCAGCCCATTGTTCTCAGCGGCCGCGCGATCGGGACCCTCGTCCTGCAGTCCGACCTGGCCCTGATCAACGAGCGCGTCCGGCTGTATGGCACCACCGTTCTGGGCGTCCTGCTAGCCACGTTCTTCCTGGCCTTCTTGCTTTCGTCGCGGTTGCGCTCCGTCATCGCCACACCCATCTCGCGGCTGGTGAGCGCTACCACCTCGGTATCGGAGACTGGAGATTACAGTATTCGCGCCCCAAAGCAGTCTGGCGACGAGTTGGGCGTACTGGTGGATCGATTCAACGAGATGCTGGCCGGCATTCAATCGCGTGAAAACGACCTCAAGAAGGCGCTGGCGGACCGCGAGGCCGCGCTGGACGAGGTCGAAAAAGAGCGAGAACGTTTCGCGTTCATGGCCGAATCCATGCCGCAGAAGATCTTCACCGCCAGCCCGACTGGAGAATCGCTGTACCTCAACAAGCTGTGGATGGACTTTACCGGCCTTCCATTTGAACAGCTCAAGGAGTGGGGCTGGGAACAGTTTATTCATCCCGATGATTTGGAAGAGAGCCTGCGCGTGTGGCGGCGCTCCATCGAAACCGGCCAGCCGCTTCAGCTCACGAACCGGTTTCGCCGCGCCGACGGCGTCTACCGCTGGCATCTCAATCGCGCGCGCGCCATGCGCAACGCCGAGGGCGAGATCATACTATGGGTCGGATCCAGCACCGAAATCCACGAACAGAAGGAAGCGGAAGAAGAATTGCGGCGCGCCAACGAAGACCTGCAACAGTTTGCCTATTCCGCCAGCCACGACCTGCAGGAGCCCATCCGAAACGTGGCCGTGTACAGTGAAATCATAGCCCGGCGCTACCAGGACGCGCTGGATGACGAGGGGCGGCAGTTCCTGGGATTCCTGCGGGAAGGCGGGCGCCGCCTGGCGACATTGGTGAACGACCTGTTAGCGTATACCAGAGCCAGTATGGCGGAACTCAGCGCGACCACCGTAAGCGCAACCACGCCCTTGCAAAACGCCTTGGCAGGCCTGGCGGAGGCGATCCGCGAAAGCGGTGCCCAGGTGACCTACGATTCTCTACCGGAAGTGTACATAGGTGAAGCCCACCTCCAACAGGTTTTTCAGAACTTAATCGCCAACGCTCTCAAATATAGAAACGCAGATCCTCCGCGAATCCACATCTCGGCGGCGCATCGCGGCGGCGAGTGGTATTTTGCGGTTGAAGATAACGGCATCGGCATCGAACCTCAGTACAAGGAGAAAATTTTTGGCGTATTCAAGCGGCTCCATCATGACCAGAAGTACAGCGGTACCGGCATCGGACTGGCTATTTGCCAGCGCGTGGTTGAGCGCTATGGCGGAAGAATCTGGGTCGAATCCGAGCCCGGAAAGGGATCCACATTTTTCTTCAGCGTCCCCCACGAAGCGCGACCAGCCCGCTCCGCCGCGGCTCAATCTTCTCCTGGCTGAGGACAATCTTCCGGATGCGCTGTTGGTGCGGGAGGTGGTTCGCGCCGAGAATCTGCCCCTGGACGTCCACATTGCAGTGGATGGCCAGCAGGCCATCGAGTTCATCGAAAAAGCCGAACAGGACCCCAACGCTCCTTGTCCGCATTTTCTGCTGCTGGATTTAAATCTTCCGAAGCGAGATGGATTCGAAGTGCTGCGCCGGCTGCGTGCCAGCGAAAAGTGCAAGGCCATTCCGGCGGTCATTATCACTTCATCCGACTCGCCCAACGATGTGAGCCAGGCCGCGGCGCTGGGCGCCGGCTACTTCCGCAAGCCGCCCAGCTATGAAGATTTCTTGAAACTGGGCCAAGTGCTGAGGCAACGGCTCAAAGACAGCGGCTTGATCTAAACACCGCTCGCGCTCGAAGACCCGCCCGCCGCGGATACGCGCTAATAATTGAGCGCACAGCGCGGGACGCGCTCGCTACAGTGAAAAAACACTCGCGGCCCGCTGCGTTGTGCGCGAGGATTACTGGAGGAGGAGCGATGAACATACGAAAAGAAGATGTATTGGAGTACCATGCCTCCGCGCCGCCGGGGAAAATCTCCATCACGCCGACCAAGCCGTGTCATACGCCCCGCGACCTGAGCCTGGCCTACACGCCGGGCGTTGCGATTCCTTGTCTTGAAATCGAGCGGCAACCGGCCCTGGCTTATCGCTACACCGCCAAAGGCAACCTGGTGGCGGTGGTGACCAACGGCAGCGCGGTCCTGGGGCTAGGCAATATCGGGGCGCTGGCCTCCAAGCCCGTGATGGAAGGCAAAGGCGTGCTGTTCAAACGCTTCGCCGACATCGATGTGTTCGATTTGGAGCTCAACGCGCGCGATCCGCAGGACGTCATCCGGGCTTGCCAGATGCTCGAGCCCACCTTCGGCGCCATCAATCTGGAAGACATCAAGGCCCCGGATTGCTTCGTGGTCGAGGAAGAGCTGCGCCGGACGCTGCATATTCCCGTCTTTCACGACGACCAGCACGGCACCGCGATCATCGTCGGCGCGGCGCTCGTGAACGCCTTGATCCTGGTGAAGAAGAAAATTGAGGATGTGAACACGGTGTGCGTGGGCGGAGGCGCGGCCTCCATCGCTTGCACCGAACACGCCATCCGCTTGGGGATGAAGCGCGAAAACATCATCATGTGCGACATCGCGGGCGTGATCTATGAGGGTCGCACGCAGGAGATGAATCCGTACAAGGCCCGCTTCGCGCGTAAGACCGAAAAGCGCACGCTCGCCGATGCCATGCGCGGCGCCGACGTCTTCATCGGCTTATCGGCGTCCAACATCGTCACGCCCGAGATGCTGCTTTCGATGGCCCCGCGTCCGGTGGTGTTCGCCCTCGCCAATCCCGATCCCGAGGTTCCCTATGACGTGGTGGTGAAGACGCGGCCGGACGCGATCGTCGCCACCGGGCGGTCCGATTTTCCGAACCAGGTGAACAACCTGCTGGGCTTTCCGTTCATCTTTCGCGGCGCGCTGGATGTCCGCGCCACCACCATCAACGAAGAGATGAAGCTGGCCGCCACCGAGGCCCTGGCGGAGCTGGCGCGCGAAGAGGTTCCCGAATCGGTCAGCCGGTCCTATGGCATGCAGCCGCTCGAGTTCGGCCCCGACTACATCATTCCCAAGCCCTTCGACCCGCGCGTTCTGCTGCGCGAATCAACCGCCGTCGCCAGGGCCGCGATGGAGAGCGGCGTGGCGCAGGAACCGGTCAATCTGGATGCCTACCGCGAGCAACTGGAGCGGCGCTTGAGTAAGGTGCACGGCGTGATGCGCATCATGATCCACAAAGCCCAGCAGCGTCCCAAGCGCGTGGTCTTTCCGGAGGGCGAAGAAACCAAGATTCTGCGGGCCGCGCAGATTCTGTATGACGAAAAGATCGCGCTGCCCATTCTGCTCGGACGCGAAGCGGTGATCCGCGCGGGCTTGGCGCACTTGCACTTTCCGCTTGAATCAGCCGTGATCGTAGACCCGCTGCGCTCGCCCGATCTGGACCGCTACGCTGACGAGCTGTACCGGCTGCGGCAGCGCAAGGGCGTGACGCGCAATGAAGCCGGCGAATTGGTCCTCAACCGCAACTATTTCGCATCCATGATGGTTGCTTTGGATGACGCCGACGCGCTGGTGGGCGGCCTCACCATGCATTATCCGGAGACCATCCGGCCGGGACTGGAGGTGATCCCGTTGCGCGCGGGGCTCAGGCGGGTCTCGGGCTTGTACATGATGATCACGCAGCAAGGCATCTACTTCTTCGCCGATGCCACGGTGAACATCGAGCCCACCGCCGAGGATCTGGCCGAGATTGCAATCTCGGCGGCCGAAACCGCGGAGCGCTTCAATGTCAAGCCGCGCGTGGCGCTGCTCTCGTTTTCTAATTTCGGCAGCACCCGGCATCCGCTGGCGGAGAAAGTTCGCCGGGCTGTGGATCTGGTGAAGAAACGCGCGCCGGCCCTGATGGTGGATGGCGAGATGCAAGCCGACACGGCCACTACTCCGGAGATTATCGAGCAAACCTATCCCTTCAGCACGCTCAAGGGCGGCGCCAACGTTCTGATCTTTCCGAATCTGGAAGCGGGCAATATCGCCTACAAGCTGCTGGCGCGATTGGGCGGGGCCGAAGCGGTCGGGCCGATCCTGATGGGATTGTCCAAGCCCGTGCATGTTTTGCAGCGCGGCGCCGAAGTGAACGAAATCGTGAATGTCGCCGCTATCGCGGTGGTGGACGCGCAGGAGGCCGAGCGGCGCATCGGCGCAGCCTGAGCCTACATCTCGGCCGCGGGCTGGACGTGATGCTTTTTGCGCAGCGGAACTTCTTGCAAGAATAAGTTAACGAAAATCGCGACCACCATCAGAATCGAGCCGATCACGAAAATTTGGTGCAAGCCCTGAAACAAGGCCTCCCGCACATTGCTGAGCAATCGGCGGAGTAACAGCAAGTCTCCGGGCTGAACGCCTGGCGCGCGGGAAGCCAGTTGTAGCTGCAAGGGATTGTTCAGGAGCGCGAGCACGCGCGGGGGCGTTCCTGGTGGGATGTTGTGAGAAAAACTGGAATGATACCTGCGCAGCAGGATCGAACCATACGTGGCCACTCCCACCGTACCGCCGATGGAACGGAAGAACTGAACCGATGCGGTGGCTGCCCCCATGTTGGCTGGAGGAGCGACGTTCTGGACGCACAGCGTGTAAATCGGCATGATCGATCCCATTCCCAGGCCGGTGATGATCATGTTGCGAATCACTTCCCATTGCACGGTGTGCTGGTTCATCGACGCCAGCAGAAAAATTCCGATCGCCGTAATCCCTACCCCGGCCAACATCACGACACGATAGCGCCCGGTGCGGCCCACGATATTGCCCGAGGTCGCGCTGGCCACCACGAAGCCGAGCATCATGGGAGTGAGCAGCGATCCGGAACGGGTTGCGGTAACGCCCAGCACGCCCTGCATGAACAGAGGGATGTAAATAATGGCGCCGAACATCGCGATGCCGAGCAAAAAAACGGCGACAGTGGCGACCGAGATGATTCGGTTTTCATACATCGAAAGCGGGATCACAGGCTCAACGGCGCGCGATTCGGCCAGCAGGAACGCGGCCAGCATGATGGCTGCTACCACCAGCAACGAGACCACGCGCTGAGAACCCCAACCGTAGTCGGTGACCCAGGTGAGCGCCAGAAGCAGCGGGACCAGGCAGCCGGTCAGCGAGAACACGCCCCACCAGTCGATCTTGCGCTGCACGCCGACCGGCCGGAAGTAAGGGAACTCCACCAGGATGGCGCTGGCGGCGATGATCCCTACCGGCAGATTCACGTAGAATGTCCAGCGCCAGGAGAATTGGTCGGTGATCCAGCCGCCCAGCGTGGGGCCGAAGATGGAGGCCAGCCCGAAGACGCTGGCGAACAAGCCCTGGTAGCGCGCGCGCTGGGCGGGCGGAAAAATGTCGCCGATGATGGTGAACAACAAACCCATCGCAATGCCGGCGCCGAGACCTTGGATGCCGCGGAACGCGATCAGCTGCGACATCCCGTCGCCGGGGAGCCAATGGACATTCCCGGCCGCCCCGCAGAAGGCGGAGGCCGTGACGAATAGCACGTTGCCCGTCAGGAAAAACCATTTGCGGCCGTAAATATCGGATAGCTTGGCGAAAATGGGAACCGCGATGGTGGAAGTGAGCAGATACGCGGTGGTGACCCAGGGATAGCGGTCGAAGCCGTTCAGTGAAGCGATGATGCGCGGTTCGGACGTGCCCACGATGGTCTGATCGAGGGCCGCCAGGAGCAGCGTGAGGATCAAGCCAGTCAGGGTGCCGGCCAATTGCCGGCGGCTCAGGTTGTGGAGCCCGGGACGCTCGGCCGCTGCGGCGGTGGACATTTACCTATTTAATCATGGCGGCATGGCTCGCCGCAGAATCGGCAGGCGCGGATGTCGCGCAAGGCATTGTTCGCTAGTACTTGCCCTATTACTTGGGCGGTCTCGTCCGAAATGGAAAATGTGGGGCTGCGGCCCTGATTCCGCTAGCTGAAGTTCGGCGTCGCGGAGAAGATGGGTCGTCAAAAAGTTCTAAGGAAGGCAAAAAGGGAAACGGTTCAATGAGATCGATGACAATTGGGAAAAAACTGCTGGCCGGTTTCGGCACCGCGCTGGTGCTGACGTTGGCGATGAGCTTGTTTGCGTTCTGGAGTATCGGCAGCCTGGGCGCCACTCTGCAGAAAGTGGCAAAGGTGGAAGCTTTGAAGCGATACTTGGCGAGCGATATCAGTACGACTATGTCGGACTTCTTGGCGGAAGAACGGGGTATCGTGGCACGCAGCTTCATTAAAGACACGGCCGCGATCGAAAAGTATCACCAGGACTTCCGCGACAGTGAAGCGAGATTCAAGAAGTCCGTGGACCAGTTTCTCCCCCTGATCGAAACCGAGGAGGCGCGCCGCGGTATCCAGGAATTGCAGACCAACCAGGAACAGATTGCGCAAAGTTTCGAAGAATTCTATCGGGTGGCGAGCGCCGGTCAAAGCGAAGCCGCAGCTGCAATGGCCGCCGACAAGGTCCTGCCGCTAATCATGAAGTCCAAAGCCACCACCGACCAACTGGTGCAGCACCAGAGCACTGTGCTGGTAGATGCGGTGCAAGCAGCGGAGTCCAGCGTGTCGCAAGCCCGCTGGATCGCGATGCTCATGATCGCTCTCTCGCTGCTGGTCGGTATGGTGCTGGTGTTCGTCGTTCGCCAAATCAATAGCGGCCTACGGCGGGCTGTCATGGAACTGAGCGAAGGCGCCGGGCAAACCGCTAGTGCCGCCGCCCAGGTTTCCTCGGCCAGCCAATCGCTGGCGCAGGGGTCATCCGAACAGGCAGCATCGCTTGAGGAGACCTCCGCCTCCAGCGAGGAAATCAACGCCATGGCTCACAAGAACACCGAGAATGCTACGGCCGCCGCAAGCGTGGTGGTGCAGTCACAGCAAAGGTTTGCCCAGACCAATGAGTCCTTGGATCAGATGGTAGCCGCCATGAGCGAGATCAACGAGTCCAGCGACAAAATCTCCAAGATCATCAAGGTCATCGATGAGATCGCTTTCCAGACCAATATTCTGGCGCTGAACGCGGCGGTGGAAGCGGCTCGTGCGGGCGAAGCCGGCATGGGATTCGCGGTGGTGGCCGATGAAGTACGCAACCTGGCTCAGCGTTGCGCCCAGGCCGCCAAGGATACGGCCGGCCTGATCGAGGAATCGATCGGCAAGTCCAACGAAGGCAAGACTAAGGTTGATCAAGTCGCCGTTGCAATTCGCGCCATCACCGAGGAAGCCGGCAAAATCAAGACGCTGGTCGATGAAGTCCAAGTTGGCAGCCAGGAGCAGGCGCGAGGCATCCAAGAAATCAGCAAAGCCATTGCGCAGATGGAGCAAGTAACTCAGTCCACCGCGGCCAACGCCGAAGAGAGCGCGTCGGCGGCGGAGGAATTGACGGCCCAGTCGGAGGCCGTGAGAGCCATCGTGCAGCGCCTCGGCGCGATGGTGGGCGGTGCATCCTCGGATGACCGGCGCGCGGGCTTAGGCGGCGGTAGCAAGCCGGCGGTTCATCGGTCTTCGGATCCGGGCGAGCCAGCGTACGCCGGACCGAGCACACCCGTAGCGCACAAAATACAACACCCGGTTGGACATCCAACACCGGCCGTCAATAAGAGCGCGATTCCCCTGGAAGATGACTTTAAAGAGTTCTAGCCAGGTTGTCGCGGCGCTACTCACCGGTCGAGAACAGGACGAACTAGCACATGGAACAAGCAGCGGATTCGAGGATGCCCTGGGTGATCGCCCAGTTGAACACTAAACTATTCGCCCTCAATTGCGCGGTGGTAAGGGAAATGGTAATCCTGCCAGAAGTTTGTCTGGTGCCCGGCATGCCCGATTACATTCGCGGGGTAATCAATCTCCGAGGACGGGTGACTCCGCTAGTCGACCTTCGCCGACGCCTGGGGATGGCCTCCTCTCAGGAGGAGGTTGAGTCCTTATGCCGGATGGTCGAGCAGCGGGCGCAGGATCACCAGCGCTGGGTTCAGGAACTGGAGAAGTCGGTGAGGGAGAAGCGCAAGTTCACCCTGGCCAGAGACCCGCACCAATGCGCGTTCGGAAAGTGGTACGACAGTCAGAACTCGGAATCAACGTTGCTCTCCGCGTACTTGAAAAGGTTCGACGCACCCCACAAGAGAATCCACGCGCTCGCGGACACGGTGGAAGAGATGCTGGAAAGGGGACACGCCGAGCAGGCGCTGACGACCGTCACGGAGGCGGGAAACGGCGCTCTCGCCGAGATGCTGCCGATGTTTACGGAATTCCAAAAGATGATCCGCGAGACACACCGCGAGATCGCGGTGGTGTTGCATGGACAAGCAGGCACCTACGCCGTGTCGGTGGACTCGGTCGTCTCGGTGGAACGGCTGGCTGCCGCGGACATGAACGAATTGGCCGACAAGGGACTGGAACAGCAGACCGGCCTGGTTAGTTCAGTGGCCAAGCGCGCCAAGGGGAACGGATTAGTCTTGATCCTGGCCCCAGACTCGATTCTGGCCCCCGCCACGCAGGCGGGAAGGTGGCAGTAGAATCGCACGCTGGCGCCGACCTGTCGCTTAGCCCGCGCACTCATTCAGGTCTGGGCGCGCTACTTGCCGACCACTATAACGTGGAAGCTGTCAGGCAAGATCGTCGGCCGAGCTTTCTTTCCCGGAGCGGCCTGAGGCGCCGGCCCATATTCGGCAGCCAGCAGATAGACGCGATGATTCTTGGAATCCACCGTCATGGTGCGTGCGCCGCGCTCGGTAGGCACGTTGTCCACGGTCTCGTACTTGCCGTTCACTTGCTTGACGATGCTCAGTGTTCCATCGCCGCCGTTGGAGCTTAAGGCCAAGCCCAGGCCGGAATCGAATCCCGCGCCGTCGGGTCCCGGACCGATGGGCGGCGTCGCGATCACTTTCAGGGTGGGCATGTCGATCACCGCCATCATCTTGTTGTCGCAGGCCGCGAACAGCTTCTTGTCCTTGACGTCGATGGCCAGGCCGGAGGGAGATTCGCACGGCGCCAGCGACATGTGCCGAAGTACAGTGGTCTTGGCGGCATCGATCTCGATGATCTCGCTGGAATCTTCCAGATTGGCATAGAGCTTGCCCGTGCCATCCGGCTGGCATTCTTCCGGCTTGCCGCCCAGTGGAAACGTCTTGATCACTTCGTTGGTTTTCGGATCGATAGCCGTGGAATCATTGGAGCGTCCGTTAAAGGTGAAAATGTGTTTGGTCTTGGGCTCGAAGCAGACTGAGTCCGGATTCTGCCCGGTCTGCGGCTCGCCCACCTTGGCCAGCGTCTTCAGATCGAAAATCGTGACGCTGTTGGATTGGCCGTTGGTGATGAATCCCTTGCCGAACTCCGGCGCCACCGCGATGCCGTGCACGCCGTGCAGTTGGGCAATCTGGCCGACCACCTTGCCCGCCTTCGGATCCACGACTTCGACTAACGTGCCGTGCGATGCGTAGACGCGGTCCGCATCCGGATCGACCGCGACGTAATCCCAGCCGCCCGTACCGCCGATCTTGATTTTGCCAATTACCTTGAAGCCTTCGGCGGCGAACGCCGCGGCGATCACCACCAAACCTGCCAGCAGGAATTTCTTCGTCATAATCTTTTGCTCCTTTCGATTCAGTTGCGGCCTCCGGCATAAAAACGAACCGCCGGAGTGACTACCAGAGAAAGAACCATCGAGGCCAGAATGCCCCCGATTACCGCGATGGCTAAAGGCTGCAGCATTTGAGAACCAGCGCCCACGGCGAAGGCCAGCGGCAGCATCCCGGCCACGGTAGCGAGCGCGGTCATCATGATGGGGCGCAGACGGCGCTCCCCGGCGCGTATCATGCTTTCCTCGGATGCGGCGCCTTCAGCGCGGAATTTCTGATCCGCATCCAGCAGCAGGATGCCATTCTTGGCTACGATGCCCACCACCATGATCAGCCCCATGAAGGAAGACAGATTGAAGGTGGTGCGCGTGATCAGCAGCGCCAGGAACACGCCGCAGGTGGAGAGCAGCGCCGACGACAGCACCGCGATGGGTGCCGCGAACTCGCCGAACTCGAACAAAAGCACCATGAACACCAGCACGATCGCCAGCGCCAGCACGAACACCAGATCGCGGAAGGATTTCTGCTGTTCCTGGTATTGGCCGCCGTACTCGACCCGGATGCTGGGAGGAAGGTTCGATTCCGCGACGGCTTTCTGCACCTTGGCCATGCCGTCGCCTAAATTGATGCCTTCGAAGCGCGCGGTCACATCCACCGAGCGCTGCAGATTTTCGCGAATGATTTCGGTCTGGCCGGGGATCTCGGTCAGGGTGGCGAGCGAGCCGATGGTTGCGGTCTTACCGGAGCCGCTGACGATCAGGGTGTTGCGCATGGAATCCAGAGTTCGTCGCGCGGAGGGCGGAAATTGCACGCGGATGGTGTAAGAGCGGTCGTTCAGGACCACTGGGGCGGAGGCCGGCTCGCCCTGCAACATAGCGCTGGCGTCCAGCTCCACTTCCTGGGGAGTGAACCCGGCGCGCGCCGTCACCACAGGATCGACGTTGAAGGTTACGGCGGTCCCGCTGGTAGTGTTTTCGATGCCATCCTCGACGTCCACCACGCCGGGAATTTTCTTGATGGCGCTCGCCTCCACCGGCGCCCAGTGGCGAAGCAGATCGCCGTCTTCGGAAAACAGCTTAATGACCACAGGCTGCGGCGCGCTGGTCAAGTCGCCGATCATGTCCTGCAGGAGCTGCGGAAATTCGACATCCAGCGTCGGCTCGGCTTCCTTCACTTTGGCGCGCACATCGGCAATCACTTCGTCGCCGGAGCGGGTTCGTTCGTTTGGCCCAGCCTTAACCCCGAACAATCTCGATAAGAACGGGGCCATGGGTTTCAGCTTCACGCTAATGTCGCCGGTATTGGCTTCGGTGACCGCCGCCAGCCCGAGCTGCAGGCCGGTGCGGCGCGCGATGCTGGCCACCTCGGGCGTCCCTCGCAGGATTTTTTCCACGTGGCTGATTACCCGATTCGTACTAGCCAGCGAGGCGCCGGGCGGCATCACGTAATCGACAATGAAGCCGCCTTCGTCCATGGAAGGCAGCAGGTCTGAACCCGTGTGCGTATAGCAGAGGTACGATCCGGCGATCAGGACGATAGTAAAAAGAATCAGCGCGAGCGGATGCTCGAGGGCGAAGCGCAGCGTCCGCTCGTAGGCTTTCATGAGCCAAGGCGGAACACTCTCATGTCCAGGAGGTCCCGATGCGCCGGCGCGCCTGTTGCGGAGAAAGTAATGACTCAGTGTCGGCGTCCAGGTGAGCGCCAGGGCGAGCGAGGTGAGCAACGCCATCCCGACCGTGATGGCCAGGGCTCGGAAGAACACGCCGGTCACGCCGGTGATGGAAATCAGCGGCAGGAAGACCACGATGGGCGTGATGGTGGAACCCACCAGCGGAACCCGTATTTCACGGATGGCGCTGCGGATGGCTTCGGCGCGCGACTGGCCCGAGTCGCGATGCATTACGATGTTTTCCACCACCACGATCGCGTCGTCGATCACCAAGCCCACTGCCGCGGCCAGCCCGCCCAGCGTCATCAGGTTGAAGCTCTGCCCCACCAGGCGCAGCGCGATAAATGTGACGCCGATGGTGGCCGGAATCACCAGGCCCGCCACCAGCGAAGTGCCCCAGTCTCTCAGGAAGAGCACCATAATCAACGACGCCAGGATCAGGCCCAGCAGAATCGCATCGCGCACACTCTTGATGGCGTCGTCCACCAGCTCGGACTGATCGTAAAACGCGTTGATCTGGACGCCGGGAGGAAGGCTCTTTTTCAAATTGGCGATTTCGCTGTGCACCGCGTTGGCCACGTCCACAGTGTTGCTGTTGGGCTGCCGGTATACATTGAGCAGAACCGCCGGCTTCCCATTGGCCGTCACTACCGTGTACACCGGCATCACGGAATTATTCACCTTGGCGACATCGTTGACGTGCACGGCTGTGCTTGCCGGCGTGGTCTTGACGACGATGTTTCCGATATCGCCGAGACTCTTGGCTTGCCCGCTCATCAGAGTGAGCACCAGTTGATGATTGGTCTCGATGAGGCCGGGCGAATCGATCATGTTGCTGCGGGCAACCGCGTCCAGGATATTGGGAATGGTCACGCCCGCCTGGACCAGCTTGGCGGGATCCGGCTGAATTTGAAACTCCGGCACTTGGCCGCCTTGCACCACCACCGACGAGACTCCCGCGGCTCGGTTCAGGCGGGGTTTCATTTGGTAATTGGCGGTTTCCCACAGCGTGGTTTGAGGAATGCGATCGGAGGTGAGGCTGTAGCCCAGAATTGGAAACGCCGCGAAGGTCAGGCGATTGGCGGTGAGCTGCGTGTTGGCGGGCAGCGTGGGCTGAATCCGCGTCATCGCCGCGTTCACCAACTGCAGGGTCAGGTTCATGTCCACGTTCCAGTTGAAAAACAGATCGATTTCGGCGCTGCCGCGGCTGGTGATCGAAGTAACTTGATTCAAGCCCGGCACGGTGTTGACAGCTTCCTCCAATGGTTTGGTGACCGTGACCAGCATCTGGTCGATGGGATAGACGCCCAGGTCGGCGCCTACCACGATGCGCGGAAAATCGGTGCTGGGGAAAACGGCGACGGGAATCGAAACCGCCAGATAAATGCCTACCGCGACCAGGATCAGAATGACGAAGATGATCGGCTTACCGTGACGCGCGGTCCAGTGCAGCGTTTCGGGGCCGGCGCTAGTAGGCGGAAGCGTGGAAAGCTGGCTCATTTTCCTTGCGGCTTCGCTTGGTCTTTTGGGGCGCCCTTCTGCTGCTTGCCTGGGGCCGGCGCTTCGGGAGCGTTCTCATCTTCGTCTTCGTCGGACTCTTCGACGGCGGTGGTGACGATTTTCACCTTGGCCTTGTCGTCCAGGCCCAGACCACCCGCCACGACGACTTCTTCGCCCGGATTGACGCCGCTCAGAATCTGGACTTGATTGCCCTGGCGCACGCCCAACGTGACGGTCCGCTTGTGCGCGACATTGTCGGGAGAGACGGTGAGAACGGCTGTGCCGCCTTCCTCGCCCGGAAGAATGGCGGCCACCGGTACAACCGTTGCAGCCTTGTAGACCTCGGTCGCTATGGCGGCGTGCATCGCCATTCCGGGCTTGAGGCGCTCGCCGGGATTGTCGATCAGAATCCACACTTGCACGGTGGTGCTGTTGGGATCGGTGGCCGGGCTTACCACCGTAACTTTGCCTTGGACTTCTTCCTTGCTGTCGGGTTGGGTGAGCGTGGCGGTCTGGCCCACTTTCACCGCGGAGGCTTCCCCTTGAGGAACGTCGACGCGCGCCACGACGCGCGAAATATCCACGATGGTGAGCAGCGGTGAGCCGGGGTTGGCCATCTCTCCGACGTTGAGCGGGCGGTCGGCCACGATGCCCGCGATGGGGCTGGTGACCCGTGAGTAAGCCACCTGCGTTTCTTGTGAAACCAGATGCGCCTTGGCGGATTGCACCTGCGCGGCGGCTCCCTTGATCTGCTCTTCCTTGGCTACCGATTGCAGCGTCCTTAGATGCTCCTGGGCCGCTTGAAGCTGGCTTTCTGCTTGCGAATAAGCAACCCGCGATTCATCCACCAAGCGCTGTGCCAGCGCGCCCTCTTTGAACAGCTGTTCGCGGCTGTCCAGAACTTTTTTGGCGTTGTCGCGCGCCGTGCGGGCCGATTCCACATCGGTCTGGGCCTTGACCACCGAATCCGGAACAGTGGCGCCTTCGGTTGTACGGAGATTGGACTCGGCCTGCTCCACGGTGCCTTTGCTTTCGTTGGCGGCAGCGATCAGGTCTCCGTTTTCGAGTACCGCTAAGAGCTGTCCTTGTTTCACGTGATCGCCGCGATTCACGTAAAACCTCTGCACCGGCGCCGTGATCTTGGGTATCAGGCTGGCTTGATTCAGGGGGAACAGCGCACCATCGCCGGCCACGATGCGCTGGATGGTGGCCTGCGTTACCGCGGTGACCTGCACCGGCGCAGGTGCCTCGGTTTCCTTTTCTTCAGGCTTGCTACAAGCTGCCAGGAACAGTACAGCCACGGCCAGGACGTAGAGCTTGTGCGGCATGCTTAGAAATTCCCAGTCAGCGTTTGAAGGTTGGCGATTGCGAGCCGATAGCGCACCATACCGTCATCGTACGCGTTTCGAGCCTGGATCAGGGCTGTCTGGGCATCCACCAGCTCGAGAATGGTGGCCTCGCCGGCCTGGTAGCGGAGCGTATTCAGTCGCAGGCTTTCCGTGGCCAGATCCACCGCGCGGCGCAGCAGTTCCACCTGCTGGCGGGCAACCTGCGCTTCGTCGTAGAAGCCGTGCAGATTCCTAATGAGGGTTCGCTGTGCGGTGCTCAGATCCACCTGGGCCTGTTCGTGCTTGAGTTCAGCCTGCCGTACTTTGCTGCGGCGCACCCCCCAGTCCCAAACGGGAATGTTTAAAGTTGCGTCGACCATGTAGCCGAGCGTAGGTACGGGGCCAAGATCCAGATAGGCCCGGTCGATGCTATGCAGCAGGACGGCGTTGGCTTCGAGACCATAGATGCCGTCCACGCCGATGGTGGGCAGATACGCCTGGCGCGCGATGGTAACGTCCAGGCTGGCGGCGCGTAAGGCTTGCATGGCGGCGTTCAGTGTCGGGTTCTCGCGCGCGGCCATGGTCTCGACGTCGGGAAGCGGCGGGAGCGCGGGCGCGAGGTCCAGATCGTCGACGATCGAGAAGTTCTCATTGAAGTCTCGGTACACCAAGACCGCCAGATCCAGACGCGCGCTCTCCATCGCTAGTTGAGCATCGTTGAGGGCCTGCTGTTGGGCGTTCTGCTGGAGTTGCGACTTGACGACATCGCTGTGCGCCACCTCGCCGCCACGTTCGAGATCCTGGCTGATGGTGAGCGCGTGCTGCGCTTCAGCCAGAGCTTGTTGGGCAATGGCGTACTTGCGCTGCGCGACGATCAAGCCGTAGTAAGCCTTGATGACCGTGGGGGCAAGACCGCGCCGCGCAATTTCCACTTTGGCTCGCGCTAGCGCTTCAGCAGCGGACGCGCGTTGGAGGCCGGTGCGCTTAAGCGTGCCGGGCGAAAGATCCTGATGGACCACGGCCCATTCCCGGTAGACGTGCACGCCGTCGTTGGTCACGAACCGGCTGGTAGGAATTTTACCGTTGCCTTGTGAGCCGATGTACTCGGATCGCCCCGAGACCGTGGGGTACACCGCCGCGCGGGCCTGCAAATAATCCTGCCGGGCAACCGCTGCATCGGTGGCCGCGGCCAATAGTGTGGGATCGTTCTTGGCCGCTAAATCCAGGGCGTCTTTGAGCGTGATGGTAGCGGGTGGTTGTTCGGCAGGCTGCGGCTGGAAAGAAAAATTGCTGGATTGAGCAACGACCAGCGGCGCGCTAATCAAAACGATCACAAGGCCCGAGAAACGAGAAGGCATGACGGCTCCTGGCATAGTGACGCCAAACAAGAACCTAACAATACAACCTTAAAATTGGCTTAAAGGGACAGCTTGGGCGTGGAGCGGCTGCTCCCGTATCCTAAGAGCAAGGACCAAGCGTTGCGCATTCTGCTGGTCGAAGACGATCGGGAAATCGCCGGCTATATCGGCCGGGGCCTGGAAGAAGAGGGCAATCGCGTTACGGTGTGCTTTGACGGAGCGGCCGGGCTGCGGGCGGCGCAGTCCTCCGCTTTTGACATCGTTGTGCTGGACGTGATGCTGCCGTTTCTGGACGGCTTTGAAGTGACCCGCCGTCTGCGCTCGGACAAAATCTCCACGCCCATTGTGCTGTTGACCGCGAGGGATGCGCCCCGAGACGTGGTGCGCGGCTTGGACGCCGGCGCCGACGACTATCTCACCAAGCCGTTCTCCTTTGAAGTGCTGCTGGCGCGGCTGCGCGCACGCACTCGCGCGACACCCGCGGACGGCCGCAACAAGCTGCAATATGCCGATCTGACCATCGACCTGGAATCGCACCAGGCCTACCGGGGCAAATCGGCGCTGAACCTCACTCGCACCGAGTTTGCCATCGTAGAAAGTTTGATGCGCGCCGCCGGCCGGGTGGTCACCAGGCCGCGCCTCATCGAGAGCGTGTGGGGAGCCGGGCGCGAGGTGGGCAACAACAACCTGGATGTATTCATCCGTTTTCTGCGCGTCAAGATCGATGGACCGCGCCAACCCCGGCTGATTCATACCGTGCGCGGCATCGGGTACTGCCTGCGGGAGGAAGCGCCGTGAGATTCAGCTCCATTCGCTTCCGGCTCGCGGCTTGGTATTTCGTCTCCTTTGCCGTGATCCTGGCGCTTTTCGCCGTGGGCGCGTGGATGGCCATGCGGGCCAGCGTGCGGGAAGCGGTGGATCGCGATCTGAGGCAGCGCATTTTGGACGTGCGCCAATTCATCGGACAAGAGCTGGGCTTTGGTCAGGCTGAG
>DATJWJ010000217.1:0-14661 GCA_035501355.1 Bryobacteraceae bacterium
AGCGGAATTTTGCCCATCGGTTGATTGAGGAATTCATGCTGGCCGCAAACCGCGCGGTGGATGGCTATCTATTGAAACGCGGCATTCCTTCGCTGCATCGCGTGCACGAGCGACCAGATGGAAAGAAAGTGTTGGAGTTCGAGGAGCTGGCACGGGCGTTTGGCTATTCGCTTGGCGTGGAGGGTTTGCACACGCGTGAGGTCGCGGTGCGGCACGGTAGCATTCCAGCGCCAGCGCGCGGCGGACGGCCCGATTCGCGTGGCCACGGCCGCGACCGACCGATGCGCGTGACTCTGCCCGGGGCGGGCGAGCTGAATATAACGCCGAAGCATTACCAGCGGCTGCTGAAGAAAATCGCCGGAAAACCTGAAGAGCGTATCGTGTCGTACCTGATGTTGCGGTCGCTTAAGCAGGCTCGCTACAGCGCCGAAAAGGAAGGCCATTTCGCTCTCGCGGCAGCCAGCTACACGCACTTCACCTCTCCGATCCGCCGCTATCCGGACCTGATGGTGCACCGTATCTTGGGCGCGTCTCTGGATGGAAAGCACCAGATCGTTGCCCCCGAGCGCCTGCAAGTGATCGCCGACGATTGTTCGGAAACCGAGCGCCGTGCAGCCGAGGCCGAGCGCGAATTGGTGGAGTGGAAGAAGGCCAAGTTCATGGAGAATCGCGTGGGCGAGCAGTTTCGCGCGCTCATTATCAGCACCACGCGGTTTGGATTTTTCGTGGAGCTGGAGAACCTGTTCATTGAAGGGCTGGTGCCCATCGATACGTTGCCGGGCGATCACTACAGCTATCACGAGAATACGCGCAAAATCATCGGCCAGCGGACGCGGCGGCAGTTCAGTATTGGCGACGCGGTCGAGGTGCTGCTGGATCGCGTAGATCCGATCGAGAGCAAGCTACAATTTTCGCTGGTCGAGCCGGAGCGGGCCCGCAAGAAGAGCCGCAAGCGAACGTGAATTCAGGCCACGGAGGCGGCGCGTAACGGGAAGCTTTGCGAAGCGAGCGACTCCAGCAAGTGCTCATGGATGCCCGGCTCCAGCATGTAATACGTCTTGCCAGCGTCGTCGACCAGCACCGCCAACTTCTTGGAGGCTAGCAGCAAGCAGAGCTGTTGCTCGCCTGGTTTCAAGATTGTTACGTCTACTCGCGCTGTGCCGCGAGGGCCGGGCGTTAGCTTCCGCAAGAAATCGCGGGTGAAAATCTGGTGATCGATGCCCTCCAGCGCCGCTCCGGCCGATATCCAGCGGTTCTCGGCCGCGCCGAAGAAATATGGACCAGAGGCGAACGCGAGCAGGAACACGATCACGTCGATGAACATCGCGAGCGCTAGGGCGAACGCGTGCCGAGGCGTGGGCGCGGTGAAAAGCTCCTCGAAGGCTACCAAGAGGTCTTCCTGGCCGGACACAGTGCGATCCACGAAATCGCTATACGCCGGAACGGGCGGTTTGGCGAGCGCGCCGGCATGCAGCGCCTGTTCGACATCGTTCCACGGAACATTGTCGTAGACCTGCCGATAGGCCTGGAGTTGTTTGTCGGTGGGGTCAAGCGGTTTGGCCTGTGCCACAAAACCAGCCAGCTGCGCCTGCGCGCGCTGCATGTCGCTCAAGGATTGCTCAGCGAGCTTGGTGTAGCGGTCGAAAGCGGAGTAGCGGACGCCCTCACCAGATCCTTCGCGATAGCCTTCCGCATAGGTCTGGCCTTCACGCGCCACCGCAGCGCGGATCCCAGCCAAGTACGGATCGGCATCCTGCGCGCGCGAGATATGCCCGTGCGTCTTCTCTGCCTCGGTCATCTCTTGGAGAGCGACGATATGCTTCTGCTGCTCGGTAATGGCCGCAGTCAAGAGCTTCTGCGTCTGGCCGGCCGAGTCATTCAGCGTGTCGTAGAGCCGACGCTCGATCGTCGCCGGACGTTCGCGCGCACTGAACCAAGTGTAGAGGCTGGTGTAGGAGAAGGCGATCGAAATGATTGCAGTCACCACGTACACGCCGATCAGCAGTGACCGCCGGCCGGCATTTCGAGCGGGCGACGTGAATCCGATCAGCCATGCCACCAGCACGAGCGCCGTCTGAACGCCGATGGACGCCAGCGCGGCGAACCAGACTGAAAGGTACAGCCGCATTCCTTCGAACGTCGTGTACCAGGAAACAATCGCCAGCAAGCAGCTGGCGACGAAAAGGGCCTGAACCATGGGCCGGGTCAGCCCGGCGGAATCGGTGGGTGCATTCGAGGATACGTAAGACACACTAATCCTCCTTGCTTGCTTTACGTCGAAACTACGAGCAGGGTTCCAGAAAAACTACTCTTCTTCCTCTTCTTCGCCGGTCTTCAGAGCCTTGGCGGCAGCGATGATTTTGTCAGCCTGGAGCGACGGGACGTAATCGTAATGATCGAATTCCATCGAAAACGAGGCGCGACCCTGGGTCATTGAGATCAGGTCGTTTTGGTAGCTGAGCATTTCGGCCATGGGCACCTGCGCGCGAATAATTTGCGTGGTGCCTTTGGTGTCCATGCCCTGAATGCGCCCGCGGCGGCCGTTGAGGTCGCCCATAAGATCGCCTGCGTATTCCACGGGCGCCTGCACCTCGACGTTCATGATCGGTTCCAGGATGGCGGGCTTGGCCTGCTGCATGGCGGCTTTGAAGGCTTTCCGAGCCGCCAGCTTGAACGCCATTTCCGACGAATCTACGTCGTGATACGACCCGTCGTATACCGTGACTTTGAAATCCACGACGGGATAGCCGGCTAGGAAACCGTTCGCGGCGGCTTCCACGATTCCTTTTTCGACGGCGGGAATATATTGGCGCGGAATCGAGCCGCCGAAAATCTCGTTGGCAAATTCGAACTTTCCGCCGCGAGGCAGAGGCTCCATGCGGATCCAGCAATCGCCGAACTGGCCGTGCCCGCCGGTTTGCTTCTTGTGGCGGCCCTGCACGTCGGCCTTGCCGCGAATGGTTTCGCGATACGGAATCTTCGGCGCTTTCAGCTCGACATCCACGCTGTAGCGTTTTTTAAGCCGGCTGACGATCACCTCGACATGCTGTTGACCGCTGCCGGCCAGCAAAAATTCCTTGGTCTGCGGATCGCGGTAAAAGCGCAGCGATTGATCTTCTTCGAGAATTCTCGAGACGGCGTTGCCCAGACGGTCTTCATCCTGGCGGCTCTTGGCCGAGATCGCAAACGCGATGCTCGGCTCCGGCAGTTTCACGGCCGGGTAACTGATCAGTGAGCCCTTGTCAGCTAAAGTGTCGCCGGTCAGCGTCTCCTTCAGCTTGGCTACCGCTCCGATATCGCCGGCTTTGAGTTCCGTGAGCGGCTGAATGGTTTTGCCCATCAGCGAGCCAATGTGCGCCAGTCGCTCGGCGCCGGAGTTACGCGCATTCACCAGGTTCGCGTCGTTCTTGACGACGCCCGACATCACTTTAAAATAAGTGACTCGGCCGGCAAACGGATCGGCAACCGTCTTGAACACGAATGCGGAAACTGGCTCATTGTCTTTGATGCCGCGCTGTACTTCCTGGCCGTTGAGGGTTGCGATGACGGGCTGGTGTTCAGTCGGGGCCGGGAAGTTTTCGACGATGAAGTTGAGCAGCGCATCGGAACCCATGTTGCGCAGTCCTGACGCGCATAGCACCGGATAGATGCGGCGTTCGCGGATGGCCTGGCGCAAGCCCGTCAGGATCTGCTCCGGCTCCAGCGTGCCCTTGTCGAAATACTGCTCCATCAGTGCGTCGTTGCCTTCGGCCACCATTTCGATCAGGGCTTCATGAGCTTTCTGCGCGGCGTCGGCGCGATCGGCTGGTATGTCGCTTTCCTTGCCCTTGCCGTCGCCATCAGCGGTGTAAGTATAGGCTTTCATCCGCACCAGGTCGATTAGGCCTTTGAAATCCTTCTCGGCGCCCAGTGGCAACTGAATGGGAACGGCGGCGCGTCCGAAAATCTCGTGGACGCTCGCCAGGGCGCGGTCGAAATCGGAGCGCTCGCGGTCCAGCTTATTGATGATGATGGCCCGCGGCAGGTTGAATTCGTCGGCGAAGCTCCACACCTTTTCGGTTTGTACCTCAACGCCCGCCACTCCATCCACCAGCACCAGCGCCGCATCGGCCGCGGCCATGGAAGCTTTGGTGTCGTTGATAAAAATATTGAAGCCCGGCGTGTCGATCAGATTGATCTTCTTCTTGGCCCATTCCGCGGATGCCAGAGCGGTGGAGATGGACAATTTGCGCTGGATTTCGTCGTCATCGAAATCGGTGATGGTGTTGCCTTCATCGACGCGCGTCAGCCGGTTGGTTGCGCCAGAGGTGTAGAGAAGTGCGGCCGCGAGAGTCGTTTTTCCGCAATGCCCGTGGCCGATCAGCGCAACATTCCTGACGTCTGTACCTTCGTAAACTTTCACTTGGTTTCACTCCAGGTAGGATGTCAAACCGGATCTTAACACAATTAAATGTGTGTGACAGCGAGCCGCAACTGATGCTGTGCCAAGGGGATGCGATTTAGTTTCAGCCAACAAAGGCTGGCGGCTGAGCGCGCCGGGGAAACCTTCGCAGGAGACGAGTCGTCTGGGTGAGTGAGCGGGTTATTGCTTCTAAGGAGAAAACGCATGCACATAACACGGCGAAGCATCGCGGTTGGATGCGTGACATTCGTAATGCTCGGAGCAGCGGCTTGGGCGCAAGGTCCGCCGCCGCCCATGCTGCCGCCCGGAGAGCTGGACCGGCTGGTTTCGAGAATCGCACTCTATCCGGACCCCTTGCTGGCCCAGGTTTTGGCGGCCGCTACATACACCGATGAGATTCCCGAGGCAGCTCGCTGGGCCGATCAGCACAGCTATCTGCATGGCGACGCCTTAGCGAAAGCAATTTCCGAGGACCAGCTGCCGTGGGATCCGAGCGTGCAGGCGCTGCTTCCGTTTCCTTCGGTGCTGGACATGATGGCGCGCGATATGGGGTGGACTTCGCAAGTTGGAAACGCCTTCATGGCGCAACAACAGGACGTGATGGATGCAGTTCAGCGGGAGCGGCACAAGGCGTATGACTACGGCTATCTGCGGACCGGTCCCCAGGTGGTGGTTACTCCCGGTCCCTACATCACGATTGCGCCCGTGAATCCCGGATTCTATTACGTGCCCCTCTACGATCCGTTAGTAGTGTTTGCTCCTCCGCGCCCGGGGTTTTTCGTGGGCGGAGCGATTCGATTCGGCGGCGGGATTACGATTGGTGCGGCATTTGCGCCGTGGGGCTGGGGATTTGCGCGATTCGGCTGGGCGAATCACGCGGTGATCATCAACAATCATCCCTGGACGCGCACTTGGGCCACGCGGCGGACGTATGTGCATCCCTACAACGTGCCGCGTTATGCGCCCGAGCGCCGCGTCGAGCATCATGAAATGCGCGGACATGAGGAGCGCCGCGAGGACGAACGCCGGCGATAAGCCCTTGGCAGGGCGGCAGGCGCCTTACGGCGCAGAGGCGTTTTTCCAAGACCGGGCCCGGGTTAATGGCCGAACCAGCGTAAGGGCGCGGTGGTCAGCCACGGAACGTAGGTGATCAGAAGGACCGTTCCCATCAGGATGAACAGGAACGGCAGGGTGGCCCAGATGATGGTACCCATGGGCTTCTTGAAACGATAGGCCGACAAAAATAGATTGATTCCGACCGGCGGATGCAGATAGCCGAGTTCGAGATTGGCAATGAAGATAATGCCCATCTGTACGGGGTCGATGTGAAAAGCGGCCGCCAGCGGCTTGATCAAGGGCACCACGACCAGGATGGCCGCGAAGATGTCCATCAGCGCCCCAACTACGAGTAGTGCGCCATTCAACAGCAGTAAGAACAGATATTTGGAGTGGACGTGGGTCTGAACCCAGTCGATCAGCCTGGCGGGAACTTCGGCGTCGATAAGGTAATTGGTGAATCCTAACGCCACGCCGAGAATCAGCAGAATGCCGCCGACGATGGTGGCGCATTCCACGAAAACTTCGCGCGAGTCCCGCGTCAGCTTCAGATCGCGGTAGATGAACACCTCCACGATGAAGGCGCAGAAAGCGGTGAGCGCCGCCGCTTCGGTCAGCGTCCCGAAGCCGCCGAAGAGGCCGATGATCATGATCACCGGTAGCATCAGTTCCCACTTGGCGGTCCAGATGGCCGACGCTGCGTGCTGGAAGGAAAAAGGCTCGCGCACGGCGTCGCATTTCAGCCCCTTGCGTATCCCGACGGCGGCCACACAGCCGATCATCACCAGTTCGGGCAGGATCGCACCAGTAAACAAGCGCGGCAGCGGCGTTTGCGAATACACGCAATACAGGATGGCCGGAACGCTGGTTGGAAACAGCAGGCCGAGCGAGCCGGAGGCGGTCAGCAAGCCGATCGAAAAATTCTCGGGATAGCGAGTCTTGATCAGCATCGGCACTAATAGGCCGCCGAGCGAAAGGATAGTCAACCCCGAGCCTGCAAAAGTGAAGACCGTGCAGATGGCGACGGTGGCGATGGCGAGTCCGCCGGGAATCCAGCTAAATAGCGCGGTGAAAACTTGGAGCAGCCGTTTGGTGGCGCCGCCTTGGATCATGAAATAGCCGGCCAGCGTGAACAGCGGGATGGAGGGCAGCAGCGGCGATGCTACCAGGCGGTACATCTCAACCGGAACGGATGCAGCGGGCGTAGTGCTGTTCCAAAACAGCAGTAGCGCCAAACCGCCGAAAACGGCGAAGATCGGCAGCCCGAGGATGGTGACCACCAGCAGCATCACCAGCGAGAGCGGAAGGATCAAGGGTGTGCCGGGCGCGATGACGAAGCCAAACAGCGCTGGAATGGGCAATCCGAGCGCGGCCAAAGCGCGGCCTTTCCAACTCGGGCTGGCGTGCCAGACGGCGCGCAGTGCGATGACGCCGAATCCGACCAGCATGATCGCAAGCGCGACCCACTTGGGTACGCCCGGAAGCAACTGGCTGCCAGACTCGCGTTCCGAGCGCACGAACACCCAACTGGCCCAGGCGAGACAGGTAGAAACCGCGGCCAACCCGGCGGCAGCGGCGATTTTCGCCGGACCGCGCCAGGACTCGGGCAGCATCGACATGGAGGACAATGCCAGCAGCCGGTCCGAACGCGAGGCCAGCATGCCGCCCAGCATGCCGATCCACAGCGTGAGTTGTTGGACGATGACCGCGGATCCCGGGATGCCCTCCCAACGGAACTGCCGCGCGACCATCTCGATCACCGGCAGCGCGGTCATCAACGACAGCGCCAGGATGGAAAAAGAATTTTCGAAAAGCTGAAGTGGCGTGGAAGGCCCGGAGGCTTCCGGAGGCGGCGCTCCGTGGCTCACTGTCCGCCCGCCGCGGCCGCGACAGGATGCGTCTTGCGGTACTCGTCGCGAAGCCGCTTGACCTGGTCAAACAGATCGGCCGGCACAATCGTGCCGCGCAGCTTCGGCCAGATACCCTCGGCTAACTGATGCCACTCGGCCAGCGCTTTGGGGTCCGGTTTGACCAGATTCAAGCCGAACTGCTGCATCATCGGAATGGAGTTGCTCTCGGCCTTGCGAATCTCCTCGCGCAGTGCGACGCCGGCCTTTTTGGCCGAAACCAGCATCTCTTTCTGCACCGGCGGCGGGATTCTGTCCCATACTTCCTTGTCGATCACCGTCGCGCCCACCAGTTGAGCGAAGGGGATATCGAGCATGTTTTTGGCGCCGCCGAACCACTGGTTGCTCAGCGCGAACAGGGGTGGAGATTGAAACGCGTCGATCAGGCCGGTCTGCAAGCCGGTGAGGATATCGGTGGCGGCGAGGGCGACGGGATTGAAGCCGTTAATCCTGTACAGCTCGAACGTACTGTTGTCGCCTTGCAGCACGCATAGCTTCATTCTGCGGATGTCAGCTGGCCGCGTGGCGGGTTGCTTGGTGAAGAAGTGAACCCAGCCGGCGTCCCCCCAATTCAGCACCACGAAGCCGTGTTGCAGGAGGCCTTTTTCGAGGCGATCGGAGATGTGGTCGCGGACGTAGTCCAGCTCTTCGTAGGAGGAGAGCATCATGGGAATTTCGAGCGCGGTGACGTCGGGGTCGATTCCGCTCAGGCCGGCGCCGGACAGAGCCACGGCTTGCAGCTTCTTGATGCGAACCTTCTGGACCATCTCCGGTTCGTCGCCTTGTTCGCCGCCGGGATAAATCCTCAACTCGATTTTGCCGCCCGAGGCTTTTTTCCATTCTTCGCCCATATTGAGCAGAATCTCGTGCCAGGGCGAGCCTTTGGGCACCAGAGTGCCAAGACGGATTATGGTTTGAGCGGGGAGCGACGCGGCGGCTAACAGGAGCAGAAGACAAACGCGGGCCATGACTCGATGGTAGCAAGCGGGGCTGTCGGCCAAGCAACCGGGAAGTCGGAAGGCCGAAGCGGAAACGTACGACGCGGAGCTACGGGTGCTGCTGCGCGGCCAGGTCGTGCTCGAAGCTTACCGGGGGATTGTAGAAGAGGATGCGGCCGCAGCTTTCGCACAGCATCAGATCTTCACTATGCCGCAGATCCTGGAAAAATTGCGGGCGCAGCAGGATCTGGCAGGCTGAGCAGCGCCCTTCCAAGGCTTCGGCGACGGCCGATCCGTGCCATTTCCTGCGGATGCGTTCGTAGGTGGAATAGGTCTTAGGCTTGATGGCCGCCACCAGACCCTTGCGCTCGGATTGCTCTTTTTCCAGTTGCTTTTGATCGACAGCGGTCCGCTCACGCGCGCGCGACTTCTCCGCCTCCACGTGCTGCTTTTCTTCTTTCAGAGCCGCTTCGGCTTTCTTGACATTGCTATCCAGCGGTTCGGCTTCGGCCATCAAGTCCAAAGTGCGATCCTCGGCCTTGCGGATGGCTTGCTCGCAGAATTCGATTTCGTGCTGGAAAGCCCGGTATTGCTCGTTAGTCTTGGCGCCGAGCATCTGGTCCTTCAGCTTGGAAATTTTCTGCGCTTCCACCTTGGCGTCGTCTTCCAGACGCTTGCGCTCTTTCTGATTCGCGGCCAGCGCGGCCCGGTCGGCCTCTAACCGCCGGAGGTGTGAATCCAGCGTCTTTTCTATCTGGGCGATGTGTTTTGGAAGGGTGGCAATTTCCCGCTCCAGGTCGGCGATCCGCAGGTCGACGGATTGTAAGCGGGTGACCTGCTCCATCTCTCCGGTCATCAAGACATCAGTTTAACATTTCTCGGCGCGCGGAGGGATTTGCGCGGAACGTAAGGCCCGCGCGGGCGTCGAATCTCTTAGGTGGAGATGGCCAGCGCGCGCATTTTGCTTTTGCTCACAGCGATGGGAATGTTGCTGAGCGCGCAGCCCGCCGATCAACTGGCGCCCGAACAAATCCAGATCGGTGACTCGACCATCGACGTCAGTTTCGCGCCCGGCAGTTTGGATCTTTCCAGGCCACAGCTTAGCGCCTGGATCCAGCATGCAGCCGACGCCGTCGCTGCGTATTTCGGACATTTCCCGGTTGCGCACGCCCGCATCCTGGTCCGGCCGGTCCAAGGTCGCAGAGGGGTGTTTAACGGAACGACCTGGGGCAATCGCCGGTCCGCGGACGCATTCACTCGCATATCGATCGGTGAACTGACCAGCCCGGAGCAACTGGAAAGCGATTGGATGATGACACATGAGCTGACGCACATGGCGTTCCCGGATATCGCCGGCGACGGCCGGGAGCATCATTGGATCGAAGAAGGCATGGCGACGTATATTGAGCCGATCGCGCGCGAGCAGATCGGCCAGCTCACGGCGGACAAAGTATGGCGCGACATGCTTCGATCAATGCCGCAAGGTTTGCCGCGCGAAGGCGACCAGGGGCTGGACCATACTCACACCTGGGGGCGGACCTATTGGGGCGGCGCGCTGTTCTGGCTCTTGGCCGACGTTCAGATCCGGGAACAGACGCAAAATCGCAAGGGCCTGCGGGATGCGATGCGCGGCATTCTGAACGCCGGCGGTACTCTGGACCACGAGTGGCCCATCGAGCGCGCGCTCCAAACCGGCGACCAAGCCGTGGGATGCCCGGTGCTGGAGAACCTCTACAACCAGATGAAGGCGACTCCGGTTCAGACCGACCTGGCCGCACTGTGGCAGCGGCTGGGCGTCGAGCTAAATGGCGGTGAGGTGACGTACAACGACCAAGCGCCGCTGGCCGCGGTCCGCAAGGCTATCACGGCGGCGAGAAAAAGCGCCGATGCTCGCAGCTTAAGCCGCTGAGGCACCCATCAGCTCTTCGAGCTTGTTCAACACCGCTGCCGGCGAGTACGGTTTAGGAAAATATGCGTTGGCGCCGAGGCCGGCGACATGCGCTGGAATTTTTGGATCGCTATCGCCGCTGATTACCACGATCGGCAGCGAGCCAAGGCGCGCGCGCACCGCCTCAATCAGCGCGAACCCGTCCATGCGCGGCAGCCGCAGGTCCGTCACCAGCGCGGATACTTCGTTCGCCGCCAGCCACTGCAGGGCGTCTTCGGCCGTAGTCACCGAACTGACGTTGAGATTGGGTGCTTTCATCAAAGCCGCTTCCAGCGCGTCCCGGCAAATTTCGGCGTCTTCGACGATCAAAATGTTGCGAATCATGCCATGCCTTAAGGCAGAAACCGGTAGCCGACCCCATGCACGGTCAGAAAGTGCCGCGGCCGGCCCGCATCGGATTCCAGCTTCTGGCGCAAGCGCACCACGTGCGCGTCCACGGTACGCGTGTGCGGAAGCCAATCGTATCCCCACACGGAATTGAGAATCATCTCGCGCGTCAGCGGGCGGTCCGCATTTTGCAGGAAATAAGTCAGCAGATTATATTCGGCGCGCGTTAGCTTCAGTTCTTGCCCGGCCCTTTTGACGATGCGGCGCGTGAGATCTACCTGCACTTCACCAAATTCGACCAACCGTATGTCATCGGGAGCCGTGCGCCTCAACACCGCTCGGATTCTCGCCAACAATTCGCGCGCGCCGAACGGTTTCACCACGTAATCGTCGGCTCCGATATCGAGCAGACGGACCTTGTCGGTTTCGCCTCCCGAGGCGCTCAGCACGATTAGCGGCGTCTTCATCCCGGTGGCGCGGAGCTGCTGGCAAACTTCAGCGCCGCTCAAACCCGGCATCCGAAGGTCCACCAGGATCACGCCCGGCTTAATGGCCAAGGCCTGTTGGACGCCCACGCTGCCGTCATCGGCGAGCACGGCGTGGAAGCCTTCCTGCTCCAGCATGACTCCGATGGTGTCGCGCACATTGCAATCGTCGTCAATCACCAGGACCGTTTCCATGCTGTTGCTAATCGCGATTGTAACCGAGTTCTCGCATTACAACTCCAGATCTCGGAACGGCCTGAGGCCTTTTTACAGGATTTTTACAAGTCAGCAACGAACGGGATCTCGGTGGTTCCTTCCGCAGAGGAGTGCTACGATGCTAGTCGCGCGCTGGGATGCCTTGGCCTGTTTTGCTGATGGCTCGCGAACTCGATTTAGGGGGCAGCGAGCGGCAGATGGCCCTGATTGCGGGGGCTCTGGATCGTTCGAAATTCGAACCGGTGGTCGGCTGTTTTCGGCCGGCGGGACTGCGTGCCCGCGATCTCGAGAAATCCGGCGTCCCGATCGAGCATTTTCCCGTTTATTCCTTCGCCTCCGGGCAAGCTGTGGCCGGCGTCTGGCAACTGGCGCGCTTCATTCGCCAGCGTGGCATCCGGTTGGTCCACACGTTTGACTATCCGCTGACCGTGTTCGGCATACCGGTAGCAAGGCTGTTTACGAACGCGGTGCCCGTTTCCAGCCAGCGCTCACATCGCGACCTAATCCCGGCGCGCTATCGCAGGCTGGTGCGCATCACGGACCGTCTGGCATCCGCCGTGGTGGTCAATTGCGAGTTCGTTCGCCGCCACTTGGAGCAGGATGAAGGCGTTTCTGCTGCGCGGATTCGACTTTGCCACAATGGCCTCGATCTGGAAGAGTTTTCCCCGCGCGAGATTCCCCGGCCCATGGGGCTCCCCGCGGATGCTTTGGTCATCGGCGCGGTCTGCGCGTTGCGGCCGGAAAAGGGCCTGCAGGACTTGCTCGAAGCTTTCAGTAAGATCCGCCACCCGCGCGCGCTAAAGCTGGCGATTGTGGGCGGCGGTCCGCTGCGAGAGGAATTAGGATCGCTGGCCCGGGCACTCGGGATCGCGGACCACTGCATTTTCGTCCCGGCCACCGAGCAGGTCGCCGCCTGGCTTCGCGTCGTCGACCTGTTCGTACTGCCCTCGCATTCCGAGGCTTTTTCCAATTCCTTGATGGAAGCGATGGCTTGCGGCTGCTGCGCCGTAGCTTCGGAGGTGGGGGGCAACCCGGAATTGATTCGCAAGGGCGAGACCGGCATGTTGTTTCCGGCAGGCAATGCCAGCGCCTTAGCCGCGGTACTCGAGCTTCTGATCGGAAACGATTCGCTCCGCCGGCGGTTGGCATGCGCGGGCATGCAGTGGGTTCGCGCGAATTTCTCGATACGCGCATCGGCCCAGTGTATGGGCGAGATCTACGCCGACCTCATCGAACGGCGTGCACGCGCTTTGCGCGGTTGAGCCGCTTGGGGCGTCAAGGATCGAACTTCGGCCGGCGTCAGCTCACGGTATTTGCCGATCGGCAAGTCGCCGATCGTCAGGGCTCCAATCCCGGTTCGGACCAGTTTGAGGACCTTGCTGCCGACGGCCTCGATCATACGCCGCACCTGGCGATTGCGTCCTTCGCGAATCGTAAGCTCGACGAAAGTGCAGCGTGAGGACTCCCGCACTCGCTTCACCGTGGCCGGCTGCGTTTCACCGTCGCTCAACACGACGCCCCGGCGTAACTGGTCCAATTGATCATCCGACAGCAGAGTGGAAGCTTTCACCAGATAGGTTTTGGGAACCTTGTACTCGGGATTCGTAACGCGCTCGGCAAAGTGCGTGTCGTTGGTGAGCAGCAGCAGGCCGCTCGAGTCCTGATCCAATCGGCCGACGGGCACCATCCACTGCCCGGCGTCTTGAATCAAGTCGTAAACCGTGGGCCGTCCGCCCGGATCTTTGTAGGTTGTGATGTAGCCCTTGGGCTTGTAGAGCAGCAGGTAAATTTTGTCGCCGGCGCGAATTGGCCGATCGTCCAGCGTGACCGAATCGCGCTCCAGATCGACCCAATGATCCGGAGTTTGAATCAATCTGCCGTTCACTTTGACGCGGCCCGCGCCGATCCACTTGCGGGCGTCGGTCCGTGAACCAAGACCCGCTTTCGACAAGACGCGATCCAGGGTCTTGAGCGGGCGCTTGCCGGGCGGAGGCTTCACTGCACTTAGGCTAGCAAGCAGCGTAACGAGTGCGGCGCCAACCGCGCCGGCCATGATATCCTGAATTCGTATGGCAATCCCGAACGTTAAACGCTTCCGGCCCTTCTGCCCGACCTGCAACGAGAACTTCACCATCATGGCCGTTCTGCCCAAGGACGCCAGCGTGGACGCGTACTTGAGCGATGCAGTGGCGCGGCACGATCACAAGGCTTTCCAGGAAGCCAAGCAACAGCACTTTAAGATCCGCGTCGGCCAACAGAAGCAGCGCAAGGCTAAGTAGTTTGCGCTACGCCCGCAAGCCGGGCTGTAACACGCTGCTGTCCGCTTACCCGCTCTTCGGCGGGAGCGGAATCCTGTGGATGCCACGCAGCATCTAACCAATCTGGTTCGTTATCCTGAAAATTACATGACCTACGATCTGATTGTGATTGGGAGTGGTCCGGGCGGTTACTCGGCGGCGATTCGCGCGTCGCAGTACGGGCTCAAGACCGCGTTGGTTGAAAAGGATCCCCGCTTGGGCGGCACCTGCCTGCTGGTGGGATGCATCCCGACCAAGTCGCTTTTGCACACAGCCGACGTCTGGGAACGCTTCGTGCACTCATCGGAAGAAGGCATCCAGTGCGAGAATCCCAGGCTCGATTTCCCAAGCGTGCAGGACCGCAAGAACAAGATCGTAGCCAAACATTCCAAAGGCGTCGAATTCTTGATGAAGAAGAACAAGATTGACTGGGTGAAGGGCTACGGCACACTCCAGCCTCGCGGCGCTAACGGGGTGCTCCGCGTGGAGGTGAAATCCGGCGACGGCGCCGCTCAAACACTCGAGACCAAGAACATCATCATCGCCACCGGTTCCGGGGCGCGCATGCTTCCGGGCCTCGAGCCCGATGCGAAAACGATCCTGACCAACATCGAAATTCTTGACTTGCCTGCCATCCCGAAAAGCATGCTGATCATCGGCGCGGGCGCAGTGGGCGTCGAGTTCGCGTCCATCTTCAACCGGTTCGGAACCAAAGTCACGGTGATCGAGATGCTGCCGCGCATCGTTCCCATCGAAGACGAAGAGATCTCCAAAGAGCTGGACCGGTATTTCCGCAAAACCGGCATTCGCTGCGAAACCGGCGCCAAGGCTGAGAATATTACCCGCACTGAAAACGGCGTGCGCATGTGCGTGGCGCTGGCTAACGGCAAGCGCGAGGACATGGAAGCCGAAACGCTGCTGGTTGCCGTGGGCCGCAGGCCAGTCACGGACCAGATCGGAATCGAGAATCTCAAGATCGAGCTGGATCGCGGTTTCGTCAAGGTGGATGAATTCCAGCGCACCGGCGAACCGGGCGTTTATGCCATTGGCGATGTCGTGGCGGGCACTCCGCAACTGGCGCACGT
>DATJWJ010000218.1:0-78050 GCA_035501355.1 Bryobacteraceae bacterium
GCGCGAGAGCTGTCGACACCGGCCGCGCCAAGTGAACGAGCCGCGCCGCTGGCTCGTTATCCTCACAGCCAGATCGCGACCGAAAGGGCTGGCGACATCAAGTACCGCGACCGGCGATTGCTGGCGCTGTACTTCGACATGAGCGCCATGCCGGTGCCCGATCAGTTGCGCGCTTTCACAGCCGCGCAGAAATTCGTTCGCACTCAACTGACGCCGGCGGACCTGGTGGCGGTGCTGATGTATGAGTCCGGCGCGGTACAGGTGCTGCAAGACTTCACCAGCGATCGCGACCGGCTGGAGAGCATCATCGAGACGCTGATCGTGGGCGAGGATCAAAACTCGGGAGATACCACCAACGACGCGAGCAGCGCCGATACGGGAGCGGCTTTCGGCCAGGACGACAGCGAGTTCAACATCTTCAATACCGATCGCCAATTGTCCGCGTTGCAAACCGCCGCCAAGATGCTGGGGACGTTGAGCGAAAAGAAAGCGCTGGTTTACTTCGCCAGCGGCCTGCAGTTGAACGGCATGGATAATCAGGCCCAACTGCATGCCACGGTCAACGCAGCCATTCGCGCCGGAGTTTCGTTTTGGCCCATCGATGCGCGTGGTTTGGTGGCGCAGGCGCCACTCGGGGACGCAACGCGCGGCTCGCCCGGCGGCATCGCGATGTACAACGGGCAGTCCGCCATGGCGGTGCGCGACAATTACAACCGCTCGCAGGATACGCTCTGGGCGCTGGCTGCGGATACCGGCGGCAAGGCCCTGCTCGACAACAACGATCTGACCCAGGGAATGGCCCAGGCCCAGCAAGCCATTTCCAGCTACTACATCATCGGTTACTACACCAGCAATGCCGCTCTGGACGGGAAATTCCGGCGCATCAAGATCGCGCTGGCGCACGGACTGTCGGCCAGTCTCGATTACCGGCAAGGTTATTTTGCGGGCAAGCAGTTCGGTAAGTTTACGACTGCTGAAAAGGAACGGCAGCTTGAAGACGCGCTGCTGCTGGGCGATCCGATAACCGAACTGACGATCGCGATGGAGGTCGACTACTTCCAGCTCAACCGTGCCGAGTACTTCACGCCCGTGGTGGTCAAAATTCCTGGCAGTGAGCTGGCGCTGGCCAAACGCGGCGGCGCCGAGCATACCTTGCTCGACTTCATGGGCGAAATCAAGGACGATTTCGGAACCACTGTGTCCAATGTGCGCGATAAAATCGACATCAAATTGAGCGACGCCACGGCCGCCGAACTGGCCAAGCGGCCGATTCAATATGACACCGGCTTTACGCTGCTGCCAGGAAAATACAAAATCAAATTCCTGGCGCGCGATGCCGAGACCGGGCGCATCGGGACGTATGAAACGCCGTTTGTCATCCCCAATCTGAACAAGGAAGAGCAGCGGATCGCGATCAGCTCGGTGGTCCTGAGCAGCCAGCGTGTGGACTTCAAGGACGCGCTGTATAACGCGGCCAAAGATAAAGGACAGGCCGAGTCGGTGAATCCTCTGGTGCAGGGCGGCCAGAAGTTGATTCCGAGCGTGACGCGAGTGTTCGGAAAGAGCCGAGACCTTTACGTCTATTTGCAGGCCTATCAGCAGGACGCGCCGAGCGCAAATCCGTTAGTAGCGTTTGTGACGTTCTATCGCGGCCAGACCAAGGCGTTTGAGACGCCGCCGCTCGAGGTGACCGAATCGCTGAGCAACCGTCTCAAGACCACGCCGCTGAAGTTCGACCTGTCGCTGGCGAAACTGCCCCCGGGCGAATACAATTGCCAGGTGACGATTCTCGATCCAACTCGTCAGAAGGCGGCGTTCTGGCAGGCGCCGGTGATGTTGATTCCTTAGCGCCGCAAAACCTGACCGGCTGTAACCGATTCTTCATTGGAAACTCCCCGGGTCACTGTGCCATGCTGGTCAATCAGAATGCTTACCGTGAGACGCACACGACGAATCGTCCTTTGCCTGCTGGCTGCGATCGCAACCCTGTTTGCGGCCAACGAAACTCCCAAACGGCCGCGCCTGGTGGTGGCCATTGTGATCGATCAGTTCCGCTACGACTATTTGTTGCGCTTCCGCAACGACTATACGTCCGGATTTAAGCGCCTGCTCGAGCAAGGCGCGGTTTTTCACGACGCGCATCTGATCCATTCCGCCACCGTGACCGCCGTGGGACATTCCACCTTCTTGAGCGGCGCAACGCCCTCGGTCAGCGGCATCATCTCCAACGAATGGTACGACCGGGCGAGTCATCAAATGGTGACCAGCGTCTTCGACCCTAAGTCCAAAATGGTTGGGGGTGTGCCCGGCGCGCCGGGGTCGTCGCCGCGGCGGCTGCTGGTGAGCACAGTCGGCGATGAACTAAAGATGCACGGTATCGAATCGAAAATCATCGGCGTGTCGATCAAGGATCGCAGCGCGATCCTTCCGGCCGGGCACATGGCCGATGGCGCGTACTGGTATGATCCGGACTCCAATCATTGGGTCACCAGCACGTATTATCGCGCCGAGTTGCCGGACTGGGTGCGCGAGATGAACAGCGAGCAAATCTATCAGCGCTATTTGGGAGCGAACTGGCTGCCCCTGGACGCTCCGAACGGGGGGACCAAGCCGTTTTGTACCATGGCCGCCGGCACCGATGTGCGTTTTTGCGGAGGCCTGGAAGCGACACCCTGGGGTAATGAAATGATCGAGGAGTTCGCCGAGCGCGCCGTCTCCAATGAAAAGCTCGGTTCTCATTCCGGCACCGATATTCTAGCGGTGAGTTTCTCGTCGAACGATTATGTCGGCCATGCGGTGGGTCCTGACGATCCCGCCGTTCGCGACATCTCCATTCGCACGGATCGGCTGTTGGGGAAGCTGCTCGATTTCATCGATGCGCGCGTCGGCAAAGGCAACAGCATCGTCGTCCTGACCGCGGATCACGGCGTTGCGCCGGTGCCTGAAGTGAATGAGGCGCGCAACATGCCGGGCGGGCGTCTTTCTGAACCTCACCTGGGGCAAGATATTTCGGACGCGCTGGTGAAACGGTTCGGGCCCGGCAAATGGCTGCTGCCGGCGCCTGCCACCACGCCCTATTTGAACCTGGACTTGATTCAATCGCGCAGGTTGGATCCAGCCGAGGTGGAACGCGTGGCCGCTCGGGCCGCCGCTTCTGAGGAGCACATTGCGCGAGTCTACACGCGGCATGAGGTTCTCAGTGGCGAGGTGCAGCGCGATGAGATTGGCCGCGCGGTGAGCCTTGGATTCTATGGACCGCGTTCGGGCGATTTGGTGATCCTGCAAGAACCGTATTATTTGTTCGAGGCCACGGGAACGTCGCACGGGACCCCCTACGACTACGACAATCACATTCCGGTTATCTTCTTTGGTCTGGGTATCAAGCCGGGTGCGTATTGGAAAAAAATCGCGATGAACGATATCGCGCCCACGTTGTCGGCGCTGCTGGGAATCGAGGCGCCCAGCGGGTCTATCGGCCGCGTGCTCACCGAACTGCTCCCGTAAAATCCGGGGACAGTACACTCAATCCCCAATTCTTTTTCGGGCCCCTGGCTCTAGCATTTGCAATACGACTCGGCGAGAAAATTGGGGAATGAGTGTATTGTCCCGTTTCTGAGCGAGGGGGCGAAATTGGGGATTGAGTATACTGTCCCCGGATTTCCGTGCGACCATGGCTTCAGACTTGTCCAACGTTCTCTCTGTCGCCAAGCTCACGAAGCGCTACCAAGACACCCTGGCCGTTGATGGTATTGCGTTTCATGTGGCACGCAACGAAATCGTTGGGCTGCTCGGTCCGAACGGCGCGGGGAAGACCACCACCATCAACATGATCCTGGGCGTTCTGGAACCGACCTCTGGCACGGTACTCATTCAGGGACTGGATCTGGCCAAGCATCGAGCCGAGGCTCTGCAGCACACCAACTTCGCCGCTGTCTACGCTCCGCTGCCCGGCAATCTTACGGTTCGCCAGAACTTGCGCTTCTTCGGCCTGATTTACGGTGTCGCTCACCTGGAGGACCGCATCGAACATCTGATCCGCGAATTCGATCTGGAACGATTTCGCGATACCAAGTGCGGCGTCTTGTCCTCCGGCGAACAAACGCGCGCGGGGCTCGCCAAGGCCATGCTCAATTCCCCGGACTTACTGTTGCTGGACGAGCCGACCGCATCGCTCGACCCGGCCATCGCCCGCGAGGTGCGCGCGAAAATCCGCGAGTTCGCCTCACAGACCAAGGCAGGCGTGCTGTGGACGTCGCACAACATGTACGAAGTGCAGGAAGTCTGCGACCGGGTCTTGTTCTTGTCTCACGGCCACATCTTGCTCGAAGGCGACCCCAAAACCCTCCCAGGCGAGCACGGCAAGGAAACGCTCGAAGAGCTCTTTATCACCGTCGCGCGCGAGCCGCTCGAACTGAGCCAGACCTGATGCAACTTGGCCGCAGCGGCGCCATCTTCCTCCGTCAGCTTTATTTGCTGCGCGGCAGCCCTGCACGCATTGTCCCCCTGTTCGGCTGGGTCGCAATCGACATCGTGCTGTGGGGCTTCATCACCAGGTATCTGAATTCGGTGGCGCGTTCCGGTTTCAACTTCGTGCCCGCGATTCTCGGCGCGGTTCTGATGTGGGATTTTTTCAGCCGCGTGATGCAGGGCGTCACCACGGCGTTCTTCGAGGACGTATGGTCGCGCAATTTCCTGAATATCTTCGCGACGCCGCTGTCGATCTGGGAGTACCTGCTAGGCCTGGTGTTTTCAAGCATCTTCACCAGTTCGTTCGGCCTAATGGTGATGCTGGTGCTGGCGACGGCGGTCTTCGACCTGTCGTTCTTCGGCTACGGACTGGTGCTGATCCCGTTTCTGCTGATCCTGTTTGCGTTCGGAATCGCGCTCGGGATCGTCGCCAGTGCCTTGGTACTGCGGCTGGGGCCGGCGGCCGAATGGTTCGTCTGGCCCATACCTGCTCTCATCTCGCCTTTTGTGGGAGTGTTCTATCCGCTCTCCACGCTGCCGCTCTGGATGCAAGCCTTCGCGCATGTGCTCCCGCCATCCTATGTCTTCGAGAGCATGCGAAGCATCGTGGCAGGCCGGGCCGGTTCACCCGCTGGATTACTGCCGGGAGCAAGTCTGGTGATCGTTTACATTGCCGGCGCCTGCTTGATTTTCGCCAGCGTCTACCGACGCGCGGTGCGAACCGGCCTCATTGCCCGCTACAGCGCCGAAAGCATCAACTAGCGCTAGCGCGATCGCTTCCCGGAACTATTGCTCGATCTTAGTGCTCTGCGATGCCACCGCCTGCCAGCGGCCGTCCCGCATAGTAAAGACATCGATCCATGCGTATTTCCCGCTGCTGTCCTTGCCATGGTAGGTGCTCTTTTCCGTGTCGGTGCCCATGACGACGGCTGTATTTCCAAACACCTTGACCTGCATTTCGCCCAGCTCAACGGAGTCATTGCTGGATTCGCCCGACTTCAGCTCTTCAATGGTCTCGGCCTTGGTCACTATCATTCCGCGAAAATCGACCCCCGTCCAATCGTCGGCCATGATCCGGTCCACGGTCTTGAAGTCTTTCGCAATCGTGGCCTGGTTCCAATCGCGTTCCATTTGCTTGAGCGTTTGCTCGACTGCGGCGGCATCGGATTTCATGCCATCTTTCATGCAGCAGTCCATTTTGTCTTTACCGTCTTTCATGCAGTCGGCCTTCGCCTGGCTGGCCGTGAAAAACGAACCTGCGATCAACAAACCAACAGCCGTCACGTATCTCATGAAACCGCTCCTTTCAACCGCGTGTGTTGTATCGCGGCAATCATTGCAACCATCGGACCAGAGGCTGCGAGCCCGGATTTTGCGGTGAATGGCGCTGAACTAGGTCTCGCCCTATCGGGCCACAGGGCCGCCTGCGTAATTTAAGCCGGTCCTCTGGGTGAAAGTACTCAATTCAGCGCCTCCGTCTGCTCCTACTGATTCCCGGCTGCCGTGAAGCTTTTCAGCACATCATTGGCGAAGAAGAACTTGCCATCGTTGGGAACCATCATGATCTGGACTTTGTCGGAAAGCTTCTCGGCGATGATTTTCTGAATCAGGAGCGGGTTCTGCTTCAGGACTTCGGCTTCCAGGCGCATCCGTTCCGAGTCCGCTTCGGCTACGTGGCGAATACGGTCCGCTTCGCCTTCAGTGACGAGCTTCCGTTTCTCCAGCTCCGCTTTGCTATCGATCAGTTTGGCCTCAGCCAGCGCCTCGGCATTCATCACAGTGGATTCCTTGCGTGCCGCGGCTTCGAGCTTGGATTGCTGGATCTGCTTTTCCTTGAGCGGCAGCGTGTGCTGCATGGCGTCGGCCTGAGCCTTAGCCTCGATCACCGTCACTTCGGCCCTGGCTTCGGCGGCCTTGATATCGCGGGCCTTTTGCGCTTCGGCCTCCAACTCCGCTTCCCTCACCATCTTTTGCTTGACCTCCAGCTCCACCGAGAGGCGCTCGTTTTCCTGCTCCTTGAGAAGCAGGCCCTCCATGCCTTTCGCATATTCGCCAGGCAACTGGATGTCGCGGACCATCACTTCCTTAACGATGACTCCGTCGGAGGCGAGGCGCTGGGTTATCTGCCCGCCAACGGCACGAAGCATATCATCGCGGCGGCTGGCGAACATTTCGCGCACGGTGTAATTCGGTGACGCCTCACGGAAGGCGCTCGCCACCATGGCCGGAACGATTTCTTCCTCCACCGGCTGCGGGAGATTGCTGTAGATGTATCCGAGCTTCGCCGGATCCAGGCGGAAGCGAACCGTTACGGCCAGGCCGACACCCAGCCCTTCCTTGGTTTGGACGCGCAAGGTGGGGATCTTTGATTTTGGATCGTCCGCCAGATTCGTCGAAAACAAGTGGTCTCGCAGGTTGAACAGCTCCACGCGATCCACTAGCGGAACAATCCAGTGAACGCCCGGATAGAGTGTTCCTGCCAGAGTGCCTCGCCACTGGCTGATCTCGACTCCGGCCTGGCCACTCGGCACCACGGCGATGCTCAGACCGGCCAATAAAGCTACAAAACCTGACGCGGCGACGCGCATGGCAAGCCGCCAGCGCATAGCGAGTCCCGGACCGTGCAGCTTGAATATTCGATACAGATCGAAGACCAAGAGCCCCGCTGCTCCGAGCAGAAGCCCGATCCCGATTGTGCTTAAAAGGTACTTGACGAACAACATGGTTTTTCTCCTCGCGCGGCTCTAGACAGGTCAAGGGCCGGGTGCGCGCATGTTGATTCCGAAGGACTTGCCGCGGCAGCTCGCCGGCCGGCGCGTGTTCGGTCAGACACGTCAGGTCTTGGCCGACACGTCGCATCTCGCCGCCGCCGGCACGGCCAATAACGCTATACTTGCGGTTGACGACGCCAAAAGGAGGAGCCACTTATGGCTGTGGTCAAATTCAACCTGAACGGCAAGACGCAGACCGTCGACACGCCTGCCGCGATGCCGCTGCTGTGGGTTTTGCGCGATACGCTGGGCATGACCGGAACCAAGTTCGGCTGTGGCATGTCGCTGTGCGGAGCCTGCACGGTCCATATCAACGGACAAGCGGTGCGCTCGTGCGTCACGCCCGTCTCGGCGGTGGCGGGAAAGACGGTGGTGACCATCGAGGGTTTCTCCCCAAACACCAGTCATCCCATCCAGCAGGCTTGGATCGAGGGCGATGTGCCGCAGTGCGGCTACTGCCAGTCCGGCCAGATCATGACCGCCGCGGCATTGCTCGCCAAGACCTCGCGTCCGACTGACGCCGATATAGACGAGGCCATGCACGGCAACATCTGCCGCTGCGGAACCTACGACACGATTCGCGAGGCCATCCATCGCGCGGCTGAGATTGCGCGCGCCGAGGGAGGTTCCAAATGAACGCGCGAATGAATCGGCGAACGTTCCTGAAAGCCGGGGCAGCAACTGCCGGCGGATTGCTGGTTAGTTTCTACGTCCCCGAGCGCTCCAAGCTCGCTGCTGCCACTACCGATGCCAAGCTCAACGCCTACGTGCACGTCGGCTCGGACGATTCCGTCACGCTCTTCATCCACAAAGCCGAAATGGGGCAGGGAACGGTGACCTCGCTTTCCATGCTGCTGGCCGAGGAGCTGGAGTGCGACTGGAACAAAATCCGCACCGAGTTTCCCGGCGTCAGCCCTGAATATGGACCTTACCAGGGCGTGGTGGGCAGCATGAGCATCCGAACCTCGTGGGTGTCGCTACGCAAGGCGGGCGCCACCGCGCGCGAAATGCTGGTTCAGGCCGCAGCGGAACACTGGGGTGTTGACAAATCGCGATGCCGCGCTGAGAACAATACGGTCGTCAATACGGCTTCCAGTGAGCGGCTCAGCTACGGTAGCCTGGCGGATGCTGCGGCAAAATTGCCCGTCCCTTCCAACGTCGCGCTGAAAGATCCCAGCCAGTTCCGTTTGATCGGCAAGCCCACCAAGCGGCTCGACACGCACGACAAAGTCAACGGCAGCGCGGTGTTTGGGATCGATGTTCGGCGGCCTGGAATGCTGCACGCTGTGGTGGAGCGTTGTCCCGTATTCGGCGGCAAAGTGGCGAGCTTCGACGCGAGCAAGAGCAAGGCGATTCCGGGCGTGAAGGATGTACTGCAAATCTCGAGCGGCGTCGCGGTGATCGCCGACAACACGTGGTCGGCGATGGAGGGCCGCCGGGTTTTGCAGGTGAAATGGGATGAAGGCCCGGTCGCGTCAGTCAATAGCGCTGGGATCAGTAAGGACTTTGCGGCACACGCGCAACAGCCTGGTGCAGTGGCGCGCAAGAATGGCGACGCCGCGGCCGCGCTCCAGTCCGCGGCGAAAAAAGTTGAGGCGGTTTACGAGACTCCATACCTCGCGCATGCTCCCATGGAGCCGCTCAATTGCGTGGCGCACGTCCGCGCCGATGGCTGCGAGGTGTGGGCGTCCACGCAAGGGCAAAGTGCCGCGCACGAGGCCGCGATGCAGATTACGGGCTTGCCGCCTGAAAAGGTGAAGGTCTATACGGAATTCATGGGCGGCGGATTCGGCCGCCGCGCGCGCTCGGACTACGTTGCCGATTCCGTCGAGGTCTCCAAGGCGGCGGGGGCGCCGGTTCAAGTGACGTGGTCGCGTGAGGACGATCTCCAGCAGGATTGGTATCGCCCGGCCGCTTACGGCCGCTTCACCGCTGGCCTGGATGCCGACGGCTGGCCCGTGGCGCTCGAAGCTCGCCTGATTTGTTCGCCCTTCGGCGGCCTCAGCAAAGGCGTGGCGCGCACCGGTGTCGAAGGCGTCGTGGATTTGCTGTACTCGATTCCCAATGTCCTGGTCGATTATCACGCGCTCGATCCGGGGATTCCAGTCAGCTATTGGCGCTCGGTCGGCTATTCGCAGAACACGTTCTTTGCCGAATCGTTCATCGATGAACTTGCAGCCGCGGGCGGGAAAGATCCTCTAGATTTGCGGCTCCGTCTGCTAGCCAACTCGCCCCGCTTACGCGCCGCTCTGGAGCTTGCGGCGGACAAAGCAGGCTGGGGCAAGCCGCTTCCCGCCGGACACGGCCGCGGCATCGCAGTAGTGAACAATGTTGGAAGCTTCACCGCACAGGTGGCCGAGGCTTCGGTCGACCGTGGAAAGCTGCGCGTGCATCGCGTGGTGTGCGCTGTCGACTGCGGTTATGCCGTCAATCCTTCCGGTGTCGAGCAACAGATCCGCAGCGGCATCGTGTTCGGATTGTCGGCCGCTCTGAAAGGCGGCATCACCATCGATCGCGGGCGCGTCCAGCAGCAGAACTTCCATCAGTACGACGTGCTGCGCATGGAGGAGATGCCCGCCATTGAAGTGCATATCGTGTCCAGCAAGAACAATCCCGGCGGAATCGGTGAGGCCGGGACGCCTGGAATCGCTCCGGCGGTCGCCAACGCGATTTTCGCCGTCACCGGCAAGCGTGTCCGGCGCCTGCCGATTCGCGCCGAGGAGCTGGCTTAACGGACGATGACTCTGAAGCGCGTATTTCTTTGCCTGATCGTGGGGAGTTGCCTGGGGGCAGGGAATTCTCCTTTCGCCGGACGCTGGGACCTCACCATGGTCACGCCTCAGGCTAGCTATCCGGACTGGATGGAGTTTGCCGAGGAGGGGCCAGCGGGCGTCATTCGCCTGGTGGGCCGCACCGGCAGCGTGCATCCGGCGAGCGACGTTAAAGTCCAGGGATCGCACCTGACGTTCACGTCGGCCGAAGGCGCTTGGGATATAACTGCCAGCGGTCACAAGTTGAGCGGCATATTGCATTCCTCAAAAGGAGCGGAGGCGCAGCTCTCCGGAGTTCCCGCGCCCGCTTTAAAACGAACCGCGCCCGCTTCCTGGTCCGCGCCCGAGCCGTTGTTCAACGGGAAAGACCTGAGCGGATGGGCAGTTGACGATCCGTCCAAAACCTACTGGTCCGCCCAAAACGGTGAGCTGCGCAACGATAAGGGCGGCGCGAACATTCATACCACGCGCAAGTTCGACGATTTCAAACTGCACATCGAATATAACTGCCCGCAAGGCGGCAACAGCGGCGTGTACCTGCGCGGACGCTACGAGGTCCAGGTGGAATACGAGCCGCCCGAAAAGAACGACCAGTTCCACCGCATGGGTTCGATTTACGGATTTATCGCGCCCTCGGTGGAACTGCCCAAACGCCCCGGTCAATGGGAGACCTACGACGTCACGCTGGTGGGGCGCACCGTGACGGTGATTCGCGACGGCACCAAAATCATTGACGAACAGGAAATCCCCGGCATCACCGGCGGCGCTCTCGATAGCCATGAGTCTGAATCGGGCCCGCTCTACCTGCAAGGCGACCATACCGGCGGGCTGCGTTATCGCAACATTACGATTTCGCTCCCCAAGCGCTAGCACCGCGCGCCAGCTATCCTATCCAAATGGCCTTCGAAGACACCTTGGCACTTCGAGTAACGCGCAAACACAAAGATGGAGTGACCGTAGTGTGCGCGCTGCGGCCCGACTATGTGAACAGCCAGGGTGTTCTGCATGGGGGCGTGATTGCGTCCATCGCGGACGAAGCTGCCTGGCACGCGATGCTGCACGCCTATCAAGGCCGGCACAATGCGACCACCAGCGAGCTGAAGGTCAACTATCTGCGCCCTATCGCTATGTCCAAAGTGGTGGCGCGCGCCTACGCCCTGCGCGCCGGTAAGACATTATTCGTGAGCCGCGTCGACATTTTCGACGCCGACAAGCGCCTGGCCGCGGTTGGGATCGTGACTTATATGCTGCTCCCCAACTCCAAGTAGGCGGATCACTCCACCGTAACGACGACGGGTTGCTCGATCAATGAGGCTTTGTTCGCGGTCAACACCAGCAGGTGGTAGCGGCCGGCCTTGATTTCAGGGATGGTGAATTTCACCTCCGTGTCCGACTGCGTCGAGATGTCGACTTTGGTATCTTTCTGACCATCGGTCAAGTAAAGTTCGCCAATGCCGCTCTTCCCCACGTTTTCACCTTTGGCGGTGATCGTATCGCCCTTCTTCCCGGTATCGGGATCGACGGTGGTGAAGCGCGGCGTGGACTGGAAGGCGAATACAGCGACGGCCACACTAAGCAGCCCAACAATGAACCAGGTTCGCATAGCATTCCCTCTGGCACGCGATTATACACCCTGCAACCGTTCCGTGCGTCACGAACGGCACGCCGGTAGTAGACTGAAAAAGGAATCCAGACATCATGCCCACCGCAACCGAGATCACTGCGTCCGTCCAGCCGCTCACCGTCCTGAGCGAAGAAGAGAAGATGTTCCGAAGCACCATCCTCCGCTTTGCGCGCGAGCGCATTGGCCCTTACGTGCGCGAGATGGACGAAGCCGGCGTCTTCCGCAAAGACCTGCTGCAGGAAATGTTCGAGCTGGGCCTGATGGGCATCGAAATCCCAGAGGAATTCGGCGGACAGGGCGGGAATTTCTTCCAGTGCGTGCTGGCTGTGGAAGCGCTGGCCGAAGTGGACCCCTCCGCGGCCGTCATCGTGGACGTGCAGAATACCATCGCCAACAACATCCTGATTCGCTGGGGCAGCGACGAGCTGAAGCGCCGTTATCTGCCGAAGCTGGCGCACGACACTGTCGCCGCGTTCGGCTTGTCGGAAGCCGGTTCCGGCTCGGACGCCTTCGCGCTGGCGACGCGCGCCACACGGCAAGGCGACCACTACCTGCTTACCGGCCGCAAGCTTTGGATCACCAATGCCGGGGAAGCTGGCCTGTATTTTGTGTTCGCCAATGCTAATCCCGAAGCCGGGCATCGCGGAATCACGTGCTTTCTGGTGGAGCGCGGATTCCCGGGATTCCAGGTGGGCAAGAAGGAAGACAAGCTCGGCATTCGCGCGTCGTCTACTTGCGAGCTGATCATGGACGAATGCCGCGTTCCGGCCGCTAACGTGGTCGGCGAACTGGGCAAGGGCTACAAGATCGCAATTGAAACGCTGAACGAAGGACGCATCGCCATCGGATCTCAGATGGTTGGGCTGGCGCAGGGCGCGCTTGGCCACGCCATTGCTTACGCTAAGCAGCGCGAGCAGTTCGGCAAGCCCATCGCGGATTTTCAAGGCGTGCAGTTTGAGCTGGCAGTAATGGCTACAGAAGTGGAAGCGGCGCGCCTGTTGGTTTATAACGCCGCGCGCATGCGCGACGCGGGACTTCCATTCGTCACCGAGGCGGCAATGGCCAAGTACTTCGCGTCGCAAGTCGGCGAAAACACCGCTTCGCGCGCCGTCGAGATCCTGGGCGGCGTCGGGTTCACCAAGGACTATCCAGTGGAGAAGCTATATCGGGATGCCAAGATCGGCCGGATTTACGAAGGCACCAGCAACATGCAAAAGATAACAATTGCCAAGCAAATCCTGGGTTGAAGATCGAGCCGATCCGGACCTGATGGCGGCCCAGAGCGCTACACTGATAAAAGAAACCGGGTTTGCCCGGCGACCGTCGAAGCTGGAGAAGAAATATGCGTCTCGTAGCCTTTTTTGCAATTCTCGCAGGCGCAGCCTTTGGCGCCACGATCGCTCACGATCCCAGTCCATCGGAGATTGACGACATCATCGCCAAGTTCGCCGCCCAGGAAGCTGCCTTTCAGCAGGCGCGCGACAACTACACCTATCGGCAGGACGCTAGCGTGATGTCGCTGGATGACGATGGAAACGTCACCGGCAAATGGCAAGAGGTGAGCGACATCGTCTTCACGCCGGAAGGCGCGCGCATGGATCGAGTGGTTCACGCCCCCATGAGCACGCTGGAAGCATTCCAGCTCGATCCGGGCGACATCCAGGATCTGCGCGACGTGCAGCCGTTCGTGCTCACAACCAGCGAGCTGCCGAAGTATTACATCCGTTATCTGGGCCGCCAGAAGTTGGATGAAATTACCTGCTTTGCCTTCGCCGTTAAGCCCAAGAAGCTTGAGTCCGGCAAGCGGTATTTCGAAGGCATCGTCTGGGTGGACGATCAGGAACTCGAGATCGTCAAGAGCTACGGCCGCGGCGTCGGCGTCATGAAAGGCGATCATCAGTACCCGAAGTTCGAAACTTATCGCGAACAGATCGATGGCAAGTATTTTTTTCCGACCTACACCATTGCCAACGCCACGCTGCACTTCCAGGATCATGACCAGCGCATGAAGATGGTAGTTCGATATCAAGACTACAAGCGGTTCAAGAGCGACACCACCATCAAATACGGCGATGTGGATGATCCCAACAAACCTCCCGCTACGCCGCCCAAGAAGCAGTAACGTTGCATCTTCCTGTTGATGATCTTCTGCCGGGCATCCGGCGGTCGCTGGAAGTGTGTCCCAACCTTGTCATTGAAGCTCCGCCGGGGGCGGGGAAGACCACGCGCGTTCCTCCCGCGCTGCTCGCGCTGGTGCAAGGCCAGGTGCTGGTGCTGGAGCCGCGACGTCTGGCTGCTCGTCTGGCCGCGCGCAGAATCGCTTTGGAGATGGGCGAAAGGCTTGGAGAGACGGTCGGATATCAAGTGCGTTTCGAAGAGGTCGCGGGCCCGCGTACTCGTCTGCGATTCTTGACCGAGGGCATTCTCACGCGGCGGCTGATTTCCGATTCGATCCTGGCCGGCGTGGATGTGGTGGTGCTCGACGAGTTCCACGAGCGCCATCTGGAGAGCGACCTGGCGCTGGCTTTGCTGCGCCGCTTGCAGCAGACCTCCCGGCGCGACTTGCGGTTGATCGTGATGTCGGCGACGCTCGAGGCTGCACCCATCGCGCGTTTCCTGGGCGGCTGTCCGATTCTGCGCTCGGAAGGTCGCTTGTTCCCGCTAGTGATCATGCACCAGCCGTATTCCGCCGCGCCACTCGAAGCGCAGGTCGCCATAGCGGTAGATCAACTGCTACAGGAAAAGCACCGGGGCGACATTTTGGTGTTCCTTCCCGGTGCTGCCGAGATTCGCCGCGCGGCGCGTGAATGCGAGGCTTTAGCCGCGCGGCATAGGCTGCTGGTGCTTCCGCTGCACGGCGACCTTCCGGTCGCTGAGCAGGACCGCGCCGTTTCGCAGGCCTCACAGCAAAAGCTGATCTTGTCGACCAACGTCGCCGAAAGCTCCATTACGGTGGAAGGCGTCACTGCGGTGATCGACAGCGGCCTCGCGCGCGTGGCGAGCGATTCGCCTTGGACCGGCATGCCCACGCTAACGGTCTCCCGCATCAGCAAGGCTTCCGCCACGCAACGCGCCGGACGCGCCGCCAGAACCGCGCCCGGCCGCGCAATCCGTCTGTACACGCTCGAAGATTTCAGCCGCCGTCCGGATCACGATGCGCCCGAGATAACGCGCCGGGAATTGTCCGAGCTATGCCTGACGCTGCGGGCCATGGGCATCGCGCACTCGGTGTCACTCCCTTGGCTCGAAACTCCGCCCGCTGCGTCCGTCTCTCGCGCTGAAGACTTGCTCGAGCGGCTGGACGCAACTGGAGAACACGCCCGACGGATGGCCCGTTATCCGATGCACCCCAGGCTTGCGCGGCTCGTGATGGAAGCTGTTGAACGAGGTGCCGGCGAAGAAGGCTGTGCCGCGGCCGCCATGCTGAGCGCACGCGCGCGGTCGGCTTCCTGCGATCTGCTGCATCTGGTGGATTCGGAAATGGACGCGACGACCAAACGGCATTTCGAACAGATTCGCCGCATCGTGCGTCCTCCGAGGACTCAGAAGCACGATCCCAACGCCCTTCCACTGGCCGTCCTGGCCGCATTTCCCGACCGCGTTGCGCGCCGCCGCAAAGACCGGCAATTGCTACTAGCTTCCGGCGGCTCGGCGGTGCTCGAGTGCGATACGGCGAGCGAGTTCCTCGCGGCCGTCGACGTAGAAGATCGGAGCGAACACGGCCAGCCTTTAGTTCGCCTCTTTTGCGCCATAGAACCAGAATGGTTGGTCGACTTGTTTCCCGCCCGCATCGTCGAGCGCGCCAGTGTGGAGTGGAATCGATCAGCCGAACGAGTGGACGCCGTCAGCGCTCTGCTCTACGATAACCTGGTCATCGAAGAAACCCGCAGCGGCGCACCCGATCCGGAACAGGCCGCGGCCTTGCTGGCTGAGAAGGCTCTGGAAGCCGGCGTCGATCGCTTCGTCGATCGCAACGCGCTGGACGAGTTGCTGGCGCGCATCGCCTTCGCCTCCGAGCATGCATCGGTTCCCAAAATCGACATTGAAGCGGCCATTCGCGAACTTTGCCGCGGACTCAAAAGCTTCGCCGATCTGAAGGACGCCTCGGGCGCCATGATCGCGATGCTCGAACACCGTGCCAATGCAAAATTGCTGAACCAGATCGCTCCCAGCCGCATTCGTCTGGCGAGCGGTCGGCAGGCACCAGTACACTATGAGACTGGCAAGCCACCCTGGGTCGCATCGCGTTTGCAGGATTTCTTCGGCATGCGAGAAACGCCGCGAATTGCCAACGGCAAAGTGCCGCTGGTAGTTCATTTGCTCGCTCCCAATCAACGTCCGGTGCAGACCACCACCGATCTGGCCGGTTTTTGGCAGCGTCTCTATCCGCAAGTCCGCCGCGAGCTCAGCCGCCGCTATCCCAGGCACGCCTGGCCGGAAAATCCATAGCTATATCGTGCTTGAATGAAATTTATGCGTCGCATTATCGCCGCTCTTTTTCTTTTTGGCATCTCATTCGGGTACGTCGAGGCCGCGGTGGTCGTATATCTGCGCGCGATCTACGATCCTATTCGCCAGCACCTGCACCCCGACCGCAAGCCGCACGACTTATTTCCGCTGATCTCGCCGCAACAGCTCGCCGACGCAGGCCCGGAGAATCCCCGGCGCCTGGCAATCGAGATCGGCCGCGAAGCTGCGACCATGGCGATGCTCGGCGCTGTCGCTCTGGCCTGTGGCCGCACGTTTTACCAAAGCGTCGCGGCCTTCGCGGTTGCGTTCGGCGTCTGGGACATCTCTTTCTACGCTTTTCTGAGGCTGATGATCCAGTGGCCGGAATCGCTCCGCACATGGGACATACTTTTCCTGATTCCGCTGCCTTGGGTGGGACCCGTTTGGGCGCCGGTGCTGGTGGCCGCAACGATGATCGTCTGCGGGTTGATTTCACTCGGATGGGGTGGCTTGCGGATTCCGCCGCTTTCGTGGCTCGCCATCGTCGCGGGAGCGCTGGTGATCGTGCTTGGCTTCGTCTCGGATTTCCGCAACATCGCCGCGGGCGGCTTGCCGAATGCTTTCAACTGGCCGCTGTTGCTGGCGGGCGAAGCCATCGGGCTCATCGGCTTTGCCGCTGCAGCAAGGAAGCGAGAATTTCAGGAATTTCGAAAACCGCGCGGTTCTCGATAGCGGCCGCATTGCATCGGAAGCGCTCGAAGTTTGCTGGGTCCAGAAGTTCGCTGAGGCCGGCGTCGATATCCCGGAATGATTTCAGAACAACCCCGAGTTGATTTTCGCGAATCCATTCGGTGTTGTAGCGCTCTTGCGGCAGCGTCCAGGCGTTGCGTTCCACCACGATCGGAAGCCGCATCGCCAGCGCCTCGCTGATGCTCCCCGGTCCAGGTTTGCCGACGAAGAAATCGGACAACTGCATGTAGTAAGGAACTTCTTTGGTGAAGCCTTCCACGAACTTCGGAAACTTCGTCGGGAGCCGCCGCAGCCGTTCCGCCAGCTTGGCGTTGCGCCCGCAGATGAAGATGAACTGCGCATCCGCCGTGACGCGCTTCGCGATCTGGAGCATCGCGCTCGATCCTTCGCCGCCGAACAGCACCAGTCCAGTAATGCGGTCGGAGTCAAGCCCGAGTTTCCGGCGTTCGGCCGCTCGATCGATCGCTGCACGATGATAAAAATCCGGCCGCAATATCATTCCCGATGTCTGAAATACACGCTCCGGCGGATGACCGAGCGCTGCGGCCTGCTCGGCTGCTTTACGCGTGCCGCAAATCAAATATTGCTCCTGACGTTCCATCCAGAAGTGCGGTGGATAATCGGCCAGGTCGGTGAGAATCGTCACGAACGGAGTGGACGGTAAGCTTTCCCGCAGCGCGCGATTGAAATTCGGAATCAATGAGACTACTAGATCGGTCTCGCCTTGCGCCCAGAATTTCTTCAGCAGGCGGACCTGCCCGCGATGGTACAAGCGGATCAGCCCGTGCATCAGCACCGTTAATTGCGGCGATCCAAGCGTCCAGCCTTTCTTCAAAAGCAGGTTATAAACGTCTTCCATCCGAATGCCGGTGTACTTGCGGAAGATATCCAATGGGTCCAGAATCTCCTGCAGATTGACCAGCCGCACCTGCCAGGGACGCTGCTCGACTTCGATAACGGACTTTAACGCGTTAGCGGCCGCCCGATGGCCCCCGCCCGCTTCAAAATAAACAAAATCCAGCTTTTTCATCATCTTCTGGGCTTCGCTCAAGGTTACATGTTGACACACTTTTGTTCTGATTCATCCAGAAAAAATCGATCCGCAAACATTTCTTCAACAGAATGTAATATGCCGGGGCGTATATTTAGAATAGGAAGGCGGTCCGATGCGCGGCTTCATCATTCGACGCGACTATAGCGTGATGCGACGCGCGAATAATTGGGTAGCGCCAGGGTGGATGCGCGCCTACGTTATCGGCTCGACGCGCGCCGGCGACGGATGGCTGTGGTATGCGATGGGGCTCGGCATCTTGCTTTTCGGCGGCGACAATCGCTTTCGCGCGCTGGGCGTGGCCGGAGCCGCCGCGGTACTGAGCGTCCTTCTCTTCATCGCGCTCAAGCGATTCACCGGGCGCCGGCGTCCCAACGAAATTGAGCCGCACTGCTGGGCCACGCTTCTGCCGCCCGATCAGTTCTCCTTCCCCTCCGGCCACACCATGACGGCCTTCGCGGTAGCGATTCCGCTGTCGCTCTTTTATCCGGGGCTGACGGCCGGTCTGTTGTTCTGCGCGCTCAGCATCGCACTCTCGCGCATTCTGCTAGGCATGCATTTCTTGAGCGACGTCGTGGCCGGTGCGCTTCTCGGCATCGGGCTGGGATACTTGGCCTTCCTGGCCTTCCAATAGACAGGCATCCAACGGATAGGCAATCCTTAGGGAATGCAACGCCCACGCTTGCTTGCGCTCACTCTCCTGCTCTGTTTTGGTTGCGCGCTTTCTGCCCAGGACGCAGCCGAGATCATCCACGTTATCGAAAGCCCGCAGGTCCCCAACCGCCAAGGACTCGATCCGTTCACTCTGGCGCAGCTCATGGGCCGGTTCCACGTTCCCGCCGTGAGCGTCGCCGTGATCCGCGACTTCAAAATACAATGGGCCAAGGCTTGGGGTGTGGCCGATGTGCAATCGGGCGAACCCGCCGATACGGAGACGATGTTCCAGGCGGCCTCCATCAGTAAGCCAGTGGCGGCCATGGCGTCCCTGAAAGCGATCCAAGATGGAAAATTCCATCTCGATCAAGACGTCAACACCATCCTCAAGACCTGGAAAATCCCGGAGAGCCAATTCACGAAAGACCATCCCGTTACGCCGCGCGCGCTGATGAGCCACACCTCGGGGACCGACGATGGCTTCGGCTTCCCCGGCTATGCTCCTTCGGCACCGCTGCCCAGCATCCCCCAGATTCTGGATGGAAAGCCGCCCTCCATTCTCGGCCCGGTGCGATGGGCGCGCCCGCCGTTTACCGGCTACAAATACTCCGGCGGAGCAGTTCTGATCGAACAGTTAGCCTTGACCGATGCCGTCGGCATGCCGTTTACACAAATCATGCGCGAGTGGGTGCTGGATCCGATCGGCATGACCAACAGCACCTACGAGCAGCCGCTTCCGCCGGAGCGCGCCAAGCAAGCCGCGCGTGCGCACAACGCCCAAGGCCGCGCCATGGACGTAAAATGGCACGTCTATCCAGAGCAGGCCGCGGCCGGCCTCTGGACCACTCCCACCGATCTCGCCAAGTTCGCCATTGAAGTACAGTTGTCTCTGCTCGGAAAATCCAACCGAGTGCTCTTGCAAAACACAGCGCAGGAAATGATCACGCCGGTGGGCGTCGGTCCTTTCGCCGTTGGGTTCACTATCGAAAAGGACGGCGAGGGCTGGTACTTCACGCACGGTGGCAGCAACTGGGGGTTCCAATGCGATCTGTACGCGCATCGCCTCAAAGGGTACGGCGTCGCCATCATGACTAACAGCGATAGCGGCGGCTACCTGATTCCGGAAATCCGCCGGCGCGTGGCGCTGGCCTACGGATGGGACACGCTGGACAAACCGATTCTGCGCTAGCACAATTGAGAGACATGACCGCCGATCAAGTGTTCTCTCTCGCCAACAACGTCGCGCTGCTGGGCTGGCTTCTGCTCATTATTCTTGGACCGCGGCGATGGGTGGCGCCTCTCATAACCGGCGCGATCCTGCCGCTGCTGTTCGCCATTCTCTACGGGCCCTTGATCGCCGCACACTGGGGCGACACGCCGGGCGGCGGATTCGGATCGCTCACGCAAGTCGCTACACTTTTCTCTAATCGCTGGCTGCTCCTGGCCGGATGGGTGCACTACCTGGCCTTCGACCTTTTCGTCGGAAGCTGGGAAGTCCGCGATGCCCGCGCCAACCGCATCTCTCATTGGTTCGTTATCCCGTGCCTGATTCTGACGTTCATGTTCGGGCCGGTGGGCTTATTGCTTTACTTCATCCTCCGGCTGGTCAAGGTGCGTTCTCTGCGGCTGGACCTGGCGCCCGTTGTAAAGTAGCGGTTTGCTTCGGCTTTTTCGCCATCCGCTTCGTCCATAATGAGAGAGAGTTTCTCCATAGAGGAAATCCCTACGTCTACTCCGACACAGCGCGCAGCCGGCTCCGGTGAAGTCCTGCTCGATCGCGGGCGTGCACCTGTTTCCGAAAGCCGCGCTGCCCGCATGATTCGAGAAGTTTTTGAATCCGGGCGCCCGCTTACCTTCATTCGCACGCCAGAGGAGCAGCGCGTCGCCAAAGTGCTGCGTGAGGTGGCTCAAGGAACGCTCGCCGCCGCCACGCTGCCGGTTTGGAAGTGGAGTCTGACCGAGGGCTTGCAGCGCGATGATCAGGAGGCCGAGCCGGGAACGCTGGCGCCCCGCGCAGCGCTGGACTTTATCGCGGCCCACCGTGGCGCCGCTATCTTCCATCTCAAGGATTTTCACGAGCCGCTGCGCGAATCGTCCGAAATTCGGCGCCGCCTGCGCGACGTATACGAGAGCTGCCTGGACCGGCAGAAGTTCGTCGTTATCACTTCGCCGGTCCACTTCATTCCCGAAGAGCTGGAACGCAGTGTAATGTTCCTGGAATTGCGGCCGCCGGACGCGATCGAGCTGGTGGATTTTCTGCATGCCGAGAGCAGCGGCGCGAGCGACGAGGTTCTGCAACAGATCGCCCGCGCGTTAGTTGGCCTTACGCTGGATGAAGCGCGCTACGCCCTGCGCCGCGCTTTGGCCGTGAACCCGATTCTCGGTCCTGACTCGCTTCCCGCCCTGCTCGAAGAGAAACGGCTGCTGGTCAATCGCACCGGCTACATCGAATACATTTCCACCGGCACACAGCTCAGCGAGGTCGGCGGCTTGGATGGCCTCAAGAAATGGCTGGTCGAGCGCCGCAAGCTTTTTCAATTGCGCGACAGTCTGAGCGAAGAGATCGTGCCCAAGGGCGTCCTCCTGATGGGCATTCCCGGTTGCGGCAAAAGTCTCACGATAAAAGCTATCGCGTCCGCCTTTCAGCTTCCGCTCTATCGTGTGGACATGATCGAGATATTCTCCGGCCGGCACGGCAAGCCCGAAGGCGCCTTCGTGCAGGCTTGCCGGATGCTGGAAGAGATGGCGCCGGCGGTGCTCTGGTTCGACGAAATCGAGATGGGGATCACCTCCACGGAGACCGGCGGCGAGCAGGGCCGAATCTTCGCGTTCTTCCTAACCTGGATGCAGGAGAAGACGCGCGGCTTGTTCGTTGCGGCCACCGCCAACCGAATCGATCTGTTGCCCGCCGAGATGATCCGCAAGGGCCGTTTCGACGAGGTGTTTTTCGTCGACCTTCCCCTCACCGAGGAGCAGGTCGAGATTTTCAAGATTCATCTGACGCGCCGCGGCGTGGACGTATCCGGATTCAACCTGGAGCAAATCACCGAGTTCACCGCCGGCTGGACCGGCGCCGAGATCGAACAGTGTGTAATTTCAGCGATCACCAAGGCGCGCCTCGAAGAACGCGACGTGACTCAGCACGACCTGATCGGCGTCGCGGTGAAGCTGGTCCCGCTGTCGCGCACCATGAAGGAGCAGATCAGCCACATTCGCGGCTGGGCCTTCGAACGCGCGGTTCGTGCCACACCCCAAGGCATCCGCCGCTAAGATCTCGGCTGGCCTATACTCTGAGACATGACGAAGCTCGCCCTGCTGCTCGGCTTTTCGCAATTACTAATCGCCCAAAATGCGGCCAACCGCGCTGCGCCGAAGGTAGAACGCCACGAGTTCACTATCTCTAATTTCCACACCGAGAGCGGTGTGACCATGCCGGAGGTGCACGTCGTTTACGGGACCTACGGCCATCTGAACGCCGCCAAGGACAACGCCGTGCTTATGCCGTCGCACTACATGGCCAACCTGCACGGTTACGAGTGGCTGATCGGCTCTGACCGCGCGCTCGATCCGTCGAAGCTCTTTCTGGTCTCTACCGAGCTGTTCGGCAACGGAAGTTCGTCGTCTCCAAGCAACACGCCGGAGCCGTATCATGGCCCGCGCTTCCCGGTGATGACCATACGCGACAATGTGGAAGCGGTGCACCGGTTGCTCGTTGAGGATCTCAAGATCACTCATCTGCGGGCCATCGTGGGCTTCTCGATGGGGGCCGAGCAGGCGTTCCAATGGGCGGTTAGTTACCCCACTTTCGCGGATCGCATCGTGGCTACTTCCGGCACGGCGAAATGCTATCCGCACGGCGTGGTCCGCCTAGAAGGACAGATAGCCGCAATTACAAACGATCCGGCGTTCAACAACGGCGACTACACCTCGCGGCCCGCCAAGGGTTTGGACACGTTCGGCGTGATGTGGCTGGGCTGGTTGTATTCGCAAGAATGGTGGCGCCGCGAAGTTTGGCGCCCCACGGCCGCGCCAGGCACCACCTTCGAACAATACTTTCAGGAACGGCGAAAGAGTTTCCAGGCCAATGCCGATGCCAACGATCTGATCCTTCAAATGCGCACCTGGCAGCGCCACGACGTAGGCACCACTCCCGGGTTCAATGGCGACGTCGAGCGCGCGCTGCGTTCCATCAAAGTTCCGGTACTGTACATGCCGTCGGAAACAGACATGTATTTCCCGATTTCCGACGCGCGCTACGAAGCCGCGTTTATCCCCGGCGTCTTCCTAATTCCGATCCCATCGCTGTGGGGACATACTGCCGGAGCAGCCAGCAATCCCGCGGACGGAAAATTCCTGAACGATAAAATCGGAGCTTTCCTTCAGGCGGGCGCTTCGCGTTAGGCCTAAGCCGCTACTGCTTTTTTAGAGTGTAGATGTAATTGTCGAGCGCGAACTCGGCGGTCGTAGCGTCCGCGAAGTGATAATCCAGTTCATTGGCGCAACCGGTTTCGAGCGTCTTCCATTTCGTGCCGCGGAAGCCGAGTTTGGCAGCGAGCTTCAAAGGGTCAACTGATTTATCTTTGCGCTGCATTTCCTCGAATGCGCCCTGAAACAGCATGTTCGCCGGGAAATCGACCACCCTGTAATTCGGTCCTTTGCACGACAGTATCCCCGGCCCCACCGTCTCGTTCGTTTTGATGACGACGGTCTTGCCGACCAGCGATTTCATCTCCTTGGTGTCGTCGTCATAGGCAGGTCCAATGACCCAAGGCGCGACGACTGCAGAGCTGATCTTCCAGGTTCCGAGATAGAAGGCGTCGGCCGCGATGGAGCAGACCGCGATGCTTAGGAACGAACACAGTTTCAACAAAAATCCGCTGAACAGTCGCATTGACTCCATGATACAGTTGGCGTGATGCGCTCTACCGCGGCCCTGCTGGCGCTGCTCGCGGGCTGCCTGCTCCCCGCGCAACAGGAATCAACGCCCATTTTCGGAACCACGATCGTAATTCCATCCGGGCTCCGCGGACTGGTCTATCACATCCACCGCTACAGCACGCACCTCCCTGATTTCAAGAAGCTGAAACCGTCCGGCGCGATCTATACTTCCTCGCTCGACATTCCTCCGCAGGATTTCAAAGAGGGTTTTCCAGGCGTCACCAAGCGCACCGAGTGGTTCGCGATCGACTACCGCGGGCGATTCTGGATCGAGACACCCGGTACTTACACATTCTCACTCCTGTCCGACGACGGCTCCAAGCTTTACATCGACGACCAGCTCGTTATCGACAACGACGACCTGCATCCCCCCTATGAAAAAAGACGCGACGTAGACCTGACAGGCGGCGTCCACAGCATTCGCGTCTCCTACTTCCAAGGCCCGAGATTCCAGGTCGCGCTGCAATTGAAAATCGCGGGCGCCGGACAAGAACTTCGCGTCTTCAGCACCGACGAATTCAAACCTCCGCCGAATCCCGAGCAGTGGCGTTTCCCGCAAAAGGAGGAGCGCTAGCCGGTAGCGATTTACCAAGCGTTGCCGTCGACGCTTGGAAAGCCAAGCGCGCGGCGTCGCCAGGCTTCATCTCTCGCAACCCGCGGCCGAACACTTCCACCGTGTAAGCTCCGCGGTAGTTCTTCTCTGCCAGCAAATCGAAGAACAATTTGAAATCCACAATCCCCTCGCCGGGCAGAAGCCGCTCCAGGTCGCGAATCGCTTCGGGCGGGGCAGCGGGGCTGTCGGAAATGTGCACATCCAGTATTCGATCCGCCGGGATGTCTCGAATCCAGTCCGGATCGCTGCCAGCATGGTGCCAGTGCCACGAATCGATCGCCAGCCCGCACGCCGGAGAGATCGTCAATCCAAACTCCAGCATCTCCTCGTTGCGCCAGATGAACTCGTACGGGTGAGTCCGGCGCGAATGCACGGGTGTGATGCACTCCAGCGCGAGCCGAATCGAGTACTCATCCAAAACCTGGCAGCATCTCTTCAGACGCTCGCGATATATGTCCGCTTGCGCGTCACGCGGCTGTTCGGCCGACGGCGGCACGCCCAAGGTCGCGATACGGCATCCCGCCTCCGCGGCAAACCTGCACGCCGCTGGGAGCTTCGGAAGCGTCTTTAGAAACGTCGCGTCGTCCTGGCGCACCTCTACTGGCAATTGCATCGCCGTGGCTCGAACTGCGCCCTTCGGCTCGGCTGGCAAGGGCTGTTCCTTCGCAATGACTGCGCCCTGGTACCCCGTTTCCGACGCGAGTTCCGCCAAAGCAGGCCAAGCGACGCGAAAGCCTACGATCGATGGATGCAGCGACAACGCGAATTCCGAAGCACTCAATCAAGGCTCTCCCGCCGCAAGCGCGCTTCGATCAATTCGCAAGGATCGTCGGCCGGCGCAAAGATTTCATTGTCGTTCTCCAACCCGAAGCAACTCAGATCCACCAGCCGGCAATCCCTGTTCGGTACCCACAGATGAATCTCCGCGATGTCGGCGTAGCGCTCCAGCACGGCCTCGGCGATCGCGTGCAGCGTGTTCTGCAAGGATCGGCTTTCGTGCTCCACCAGCGTGTCGACAATCGCGTCCCGCACGCCATGCCAGTAGACGGCGAAGGGAATCTCATTGTCCGAATACAGCCAGGTGGCCTTCACATTCGTGGCCAAAACGCGGTCTGACGTCTCTTCGAGCGTAGTAAAAGGATCGCGCAGGTAGCCCTGAAATCCCGATCCAGTGGTCTTGATCACGCGCAGGTTCTCGATACCGGACTCAATAAGCGTCGCGTCGCGCGTTGCGGTGACAATCGCCGTACGCCGCTCCGGTCCGGCCGGTGCAAACGACCAGGGATGCGGCTTCCCTCCGAACGGGATGCGTTCCCAACGATGCTCGGCAATCTCCACGCGCACCCTGCGCACTTGTGGATTGCCGGTGAGGAAGTGGTTGATCAACTCCTGCGCGAACTGCTCGATCTGCTCGATCGGATACAACTTGGCCAGCGCATACACGGTATTTTTGATCGTGTCGGCGGGCAGGATGCTGCGGTTGTCGCCGCTCGCGTAGCTGCTTTCGAACTCGCCGCTGAGCTGAATTCCGACCGACAATTCCTTGAGGTCGTGCCGGTCTTGAAGCCGCCGCACTTTGAGCAGCCGCACGCGCTCGGCTCCGTAGCTGTTCTCAAGCAGGGTGATCGACATGCTTATGTACCTTTATCCCACTCGCGGCCGTAATACCAAAGCGACACCAGATACGCGGCCAGCGCGAGTCCTAAGTACCACGTGCTGGCTCGCCCCGTCGCCACGCCGATAGCGACTAGCGGAAACACCTGGAAAAATCCGCTGGGCCACAGCGCGCCGCCGGCAAATCGCCAGCGTGCTTGCCTCTGAGGCTGGAGCACGGAAGCATGATGCCCCACCGCCAGCGCCACCAGAGCACCGGCCAATCCCGGTAGCAACGCCAAAGGCGCCACCAGCACCGCCGCGACCAAGAGAAACGCAACGTCTTTGGCCAGCAGGATCTCGTAGCCGCGCAGCGGCAGCACGCGATACCGCGCGATGCCCCATGGCAGATCGAGCCCGAACAGACATTGGCCATAGGTGCTCACGGCAATTACCACCACCAGGGCCAGAATGAGAAATGCATCCGGATCGGGACGCGCGCCGAACACCCGGTACAGCGTGCCGCCGAGAGCTAGTGCGAGCGCCGCGTAACAATCCAGAACGGTAAGCATCTGACGCAGATTTTTCTGAATAAGCCCGCCCCAGCGCCCGGGAAGTTCCGGCAAGCGCACCGCCAGCCGCGCTCCAGGCCGGCCCGGACGCCGATGACTCCAGATTCCCACCGCAACCTGGATCAATAACGCCGCCCCAATCAGCAGCAAGCCGAAAGCGGCCCCGCCGGTCCAGATGAAGAACGGCACTGCGAACCAGACCACCGGACTCAGCGCGAGGCTTCCCAGGCGCAGCCCGACGCGCTGGCGCATTGACAGCGGCCACAGCGCCAGCCGGTCCGGCGGAACCTTGCGCAGCGGATCGCCCGACAACGGCCCCAGCAGCAGCACGCCCAGAATCATCAGGAAAAATGCCACGCTCTGCGGCTGCTGATACATCACGATCACCACGAACAACGCGATGTTGTTGCCGCTGATCGAGCTGAAGGTGCGAAGGTCGCGCCAGACCGAGCGCGCCAGCGCACTCAGGATTGCGAAGGGCCCAGCCACGGTAAGTCCGGTACTCGCACCGGTTCGACCAGATCGAAATACAGATCCTCGAGCGAACCCTCGAGTTCGCTGGCCGGTCTCTGCCAGACAATGTGCCCGTTGCGCAGCACGATAATCCAGTCCGCCAGGCGATCGACGATCGAGAGAATATGCGAAGTCAAGAAAATGGTGACGCCATGCTTGGCGGTCATGAGCAGCAGCTCGCCGATGGTCTGCGCCGTCACCGGGTCGATGCCTTCGAACGGCTCATCCAGAAACAGCACGCGCGGATTGTGCAGCAGCGCCAGAGCCAGCGCGGTTTTCTTACGCATGCCATGCGAGCACTGGCCCGCCGGCGTGTGGCGCCCCTCCTCCAGACCGAGTGCGTCCAAAAGCTGGTCCGCTCGCCTGCGCGTCTCGGCGGGAGTCAAGCCGTAAATCGGCCCGCACAGCCGCAGGTGTTCTTCCACCGTCAGCATGTCGAATAGTCCCAAGCTCTCTGGAAGAATCCCCACCACTCGCCGGACTTCGAGCGGCATCCGATGCACGTCCAGCCCCGCCACGAACGCTTCGCCTGACAGCGGCGCGAGCAATCCGGTGAGCATCTTCATCAGGGTCGACTTGCCGGCGCCGTTCGGCCCCAACATCGCGCAGATGCGGCCGCTGGGAATTTCAAACGAAGCCTGGTTGACGGCCACCAGTTCGCCGAATTGCATCGTGAGACCGCGGCAGGAGATCAATAACGATCTTAACGCTAAGCCTCTTACTGAATGGGCGCCAGCGCGACGCCGATCGGCTGGCCACTTAGGGGTATGGTTTGAAGGAGCTTCAAACTGGCTGCATCGATCACACTAATCGAACTGTCATCGAGGTTGTTCACCGTCAGAGTACCGCCGTCCGGGCTGAGCAAAAGATCGCTCGATCCGGCAGCCGTTGTAATGTTCTGGATTACCGAGTACGACTTAGTATCAACTGCCAAGACCGAACCAGGCGTTGCGCTGGAGATATAGGCAACCGTCCCTGTGAAGTTAAATACAACGTCGATTGGTTCAGACACCTGAACGCTGGTGACCACGGCACCGGTCATGACGTCGATCACCACGACTACGTTGTTGAATGGGTACGTCACCCATGCGAGTGTGGCATCCGGGTTCAGGAAAACCGACTGTGGATATTCGAACGGCAAAGGGATAGTGCCTGTTATGGCCTGTTTCTTAAGGTCAATGACCAGCAAATCCACGTTACTGTTGTTGTAGTTGGTAACGAGCGCGAAGGAGCCGTCCGGTGAGATGGCCAACCCCGAAGGGAATGTGTTGGGATCGGTCTGAATCACGTTGTCGACGGTGTTAGTGTCCGTGTTAATGAAGCTAATGGCGTTGTCGAAACTGGTAACGATTCCCCATTTTCCGTCCGGCGTGACCTGGACTTGAAGCGGATTCGAGGTGACGGCGATGGTCGTGTACGCCGTATCGTTGCACATGCTGGAGCGCTTCACCACGCCATCCGGGTGAAACACTTGGAAAACGGTCGGATTCAAACCGGTATCGCACTGGGCCGCAGGTGGGGGGTCGGGGGAGGATCCGGTAAAGTACGCAGGAAGGGCGAACGAGCGAAAGGGTACGGTTGGGACAAACGCCGTTGCTCCAGTTGGAGCGGCGTGTGGCCCTTGAGTCTTCGAACCACCCGAACCCGTTCCTTGTCCTGTTACCGGAGCCTGGCTTTGCGCGTTTGTCTGTTGTCCGGCGGATAGGTTCGTACTCAGACAGGTCACGCCTTCCGGCCTGGGGCCGGAGACGGCCGATCCGCCCGACTTACACTTGCAATAACCCGGAAACGTGAAGCTCTGACCAACATAGGAACTATTGCTCGTTGCGACGTACAGGGTATATACGAGATCGTCTCCGACGCATTTGCGCGTCATCCACCATCCTTCATAACCGTTTTTGCCAAATCCGCCCGCGATCACACTGACGGGCACAAGCAACGAGATCAATCCCGCCATCAAGAATATGGTCCGTTTGAACATGGCGCGTCCCCTCATTGAAACACCACCGTCTTTCCAGTCTTGTACACCGCTGACGCTACGCCTGCGGCCAAACCTGACGCCTGGAATGGAGCGGAACTGGTGGAGATTAGAAAAATAATGCTGGTAGAGTCGAGCGGATTTGGCCGCGTCGCGGGAATGGCCTCCAGGATCTGTGGCGGGATGGTAAAAGACGTTGCACCCGCCGGAGCAACGCAATAGAACAGTGCGCTCGAATTAGTCCGCAGGTCTGAGTTCTCGCCGACTATCGTGATGGTCTGCCCGGTTGCCCCACCGGACCAGTTGAGGGTAAGCGCTTGAGAACGGTTGACCGTCGTGATCTGATTTCGGTTGGTCCAACTCAATGGGTCTGGAACCGTGATGCTCACGTGTAGGGCGCCTACGTCCGCGCCGCCCGCTCCAGATACCGTATAGTTGCCAGGGTTGAGAAACAACGTATTATGAAAGGAATAAAGTGGTAATTGGGACCCCAGCGCAGCGCTGCCGCTGGACAGCGAAACGTTCGTCGAGGCCGGCCCAGTCACGCTGAAACGTGTCCCCGGATCTAGCGTAGTGAATGCTGTACTGTCAACGATTTGTTCGGTGCTCCAGTAATCGCCGACACCCGCGTAGACCGTGCAGGTGCCTGGAGGAGGAGACGCCAGCAATGGCGGAGATATGAACGGCCCGCCGGGCTGCTTGAGCGCCGAATAGTACAAAGCATCGCCGGTCACATCAATCGTATTAGTTACGCCCACGTCCTGATGAACGGTGGTCCGTGCCAGCGAGAGTGTGCCGATTGCTCCCCCGTTGACAATCGCGCTTGTGAAGAGATTGTCCGGGTCCGAGCACGCGCCGCCGTTCGCCGCGATCGCCATGCTCACGCCGTTACTGACATTGGCCTTCGAAGTTCGAACTTGGACCGGCACCCAGCATCCTTGCGGCGCGTTGGCTGGAACGACAAAATCGATTTGATCTAGCCCGGAGCAACAAGGCGACCGGGCGCCGTAGGTAATGCTAGCCGAAACCCCTCCCACCCAAACCTCGACGCCTGTGGTGGGAGCGTTAGGGGGCGGAGCCTGGTTGTCTGGCGTAGTGATCGGTCCCAGCCCCGTCAGGTACATCTGCACGGTCTGTCCGGGAGTCGCGGAGTTTTGATTGGAGTTGAGCGTAAGGCTTCCGTCATTAGCCACGTTCTGCATGGCCGCAGCTCCGCCGCCCGAGCCGGTAAATGTGTAAAGGCCGGGGCTGTCGTGGATCACGTTCACCGGTGACGGGTTGCTCTTCAGGCCGTTATAGGTCACCCGCAACGATACTAAGCCTAGCGGAGTATTGGAAGGCATCAACGCGTTGATCTGGCCCTGCTGTACATAGACGGGCAGGACGTTGACCGTGGTCGTTCCTTGCATCGCGGTGATCGAGACGCCGGCTAACGTGTTTCCCAGCGGGAAGGAGGACACCTGAACGCCGCTGGCCGGCCCCAGGTTCGAACCAAAAATGCTGAAGATGGATCCTTGCGCAATGGAGCCAGCGGGTAAACCGGGGGCCAATACGCTGGCCGAGTTCACCACGCCATGCAGGTAGATGGCCGGCAACTGCGCATGGAGTGTCGCGGACGTGCCGCAAAACAGCAGTAAGAGTTTGAACGCACGCATTGGAAAGCTCGCGAGAATACTCTTAGAAGTATAAGCGAACGGTCGATCTGTATTCCAGAGAGATAACATCCACATCCCGCGGCGCATAGCCGCAGATGTTCCTCCACCGTCAGCATGTCGAACAGGCCCAGGCTCTCTGGAAGAATCCCCACCACGCGCCGGACCTCGAGCGGCATCCGATGCACGTCCAGCCCCGCAACGAACGCTTCGCCTGACAGCGGCGCGAGCAATCCGGTGAGCATCTTCATCAGGGTCGACTTGCCGGCGCCGTTCGGCCCCAACATCGCGCAGATGCGGCCGCTGGGAATTTCAAACGACGCCTGGTTGACGGCCACCAGTTCGCCGAATTGCATCGTGAGACCGCGGCAGGAGATCAATAACGATCTTAACGCGAGTGTTTTATTGGATGGGCACGAGCGCGGCACCGAGTGGCTGATTGCCTGCCGGGATCGTCGTGACGGCTGTCAGGGAGAGTGTATCGATGAGCGTGACCGAGTTCGCGGTGTAGTTGCTGACGGTCAGGAACCGGCCATCCGGGCTGAGGAGGAGGCTCCCGGCGCCGGCGCCTGTTGGAACGGTCGCAATTACGGAGTAGGTCTTGGTGTTTACTGCCAGAACCGCACCAGAACCCAGACTGGAGATATATGCCACCGTACCTGTGGCGTTGAATGTCATGTCGCTAGGCTCGGGTACCGAGATCGAACTGACCAGGTCGCCCGTCAGCAGGTCGACCACCTCGACCACATTCGAATACGGAAAGGTAACCCAGGCCAGCGTAGCATCGCGGTTCAGGAACACGGATTGAGGAAATGCGAGCGGCAGCGGAATGCTGCTGGTGATAGCCTGCTTTTGAAGGTCGACAACCAGAATCGACGAATTCACGTTGTTGAAGTTGGTGACCAACGCGTAGGCGCCATCCGGGGAAATCGCCAGGCCCGCGGGATTGGTATTGTCGTCGGTCATGATGACATTGTCCACCGTATTAGTGTCGGTGTTGATAAAACTTATGGCGTTGTAGTAACTCGTCACGATGCCCCATTTTCCATCCGGAGTTACTCCCACCTGCAAAGGTCCATCGGCGACATTGATGGTGGCCAGGATAGCCCCGGTGCACATGTTATTGCGCGTGACGAAACCATCTACGTGATCCACGGCAAACGCGGTGGGGTTCACCTGGCTGTTGCATTGCGCTGGGGTTGGCGACGGCGCCGATCCCAAAGTCAACAGCGGTAGTGCAAATGACCGGTAGGGTAGAGTCTCAACAAATGCGGTGGAACCGGATGGAGTGGAGTTATGCGGTGGCTGCGCCCGCATCGCCATGGCCGCAGGCGCGGACGGCCGCGCGGGCTGAGCGAAAGGAAGCAGGAAAGGGGTGCCAGTGTTGGCAGTTGTAGGTACGCCGTTGTACTTGTTGAGTTCGCGCATGACGTTCGGTAGGGTCCCGGTGGAACTCGGATCATCCGGGTTGCATGGCACCCCCGTGTCGGCGACATCGTGCAATTGGGCGCTCTTGAAGTTGACCAGGGTAAGCTCCACTGGTGGAAACGTGATTGCGCCACCAGGATAAGAGATCGTTTCGCCGGGTTCTGTAGTGGTTACCGTCGTCTCCACTACAACCCATCGCTCAAGATGGAAAGTGGATCCCTCGCACTTAATACTCCAGACCTGCGTCGGGGTGGTCGTTTCCGTCACAGCGCCCGAGGCCCGGAAAAGTTGGAGAACCACTGTAAATATAATTACTCTGCCGATCATGGTTAGCGCCCGTTACTCGAAAACGACTGTCTTTCCGGTTTGGTAAATGGTCCACGCCACGCCCGTATCTAACCCTTTAGCAGACAGGCCAGTACTGCTCCCTGCAATCAGAAACACAATGCCGGTTGAGTCCAGCAGGTTCGGTCTCGTCGCGGGTATGAAAGCAAGAATCTGCGGGGGAACAGTGAAACTGGACGCGCCCGCTGGGACGGTGCAATAAAATAGCGCGCTTGAATTGGTTCGCAGATCGGAATTTTCGCCCATAATCTCGATCGTTTGGCCGTTGACTTGGCCGGTCCAATTGAGCGTCAGAGGCTGGCTTCGATTCACCATCGTGGTCTGGTCGCGGTTGGTCCAGGTCAGCGGGCCTGGCATGCTGAGCGAAACACTTACCGGGCCGGTATCAGCACCGCCATTGCCCGAAACGGTATAGCTTCCGGGGCTCAGAACGAGTGTGCCAGGAGTCGACCACAGCGGAAAAGACGATCCTAAGGCGCTTGCCATGGCGGTGGCCGATGCCACTTGGGAACCGGCGCCATTGGCAACGGTGAATTGAGAGCCGCCATCCAGGAGTGTGAACGAAGTCGCATCGGCTACCTGTCCAGTGCTCCAGTAATCGCCAATTCCGGCGTACAGCGTACAGGATCCCGGCGGAGGCATGGCGAGAAATGGAGGCGACACGAAAGGTCCTCCGGGTTGTTTCCGCACTAGGTAACTCAACGTGTCGCTGGTTATGTCGATGGGGTTGTTTACTGCCACGTCCTGATGGACCGTGGTTCGAACCAGGGCGAGGTCTCCTAAAGCGCCGCCCTGCAGCAGCGCGGCCGCGAACGGATTCTCCGGGTCAGAGCATGCCCCGCCATTGGCCGCGATCGCCATGCTGACGCCGTTGCTCACGTTCGCTTGCGAGGTCCGAATCTCAATCGGCACCCAGCATCCTTGTGGCGCGCTAGTTGGCACTACGAAATCGATCTGGTCCAGTCCCGAGCAGCACGGCGAGCGTCCGCTATAGGAGACCGTGGCGGATACGCCGCCCACCCACACTTCCACCGGCGTGGTTGGTGCGTTGGCCGGCGGGGGCTGGTTATCCGGCGCCGTGATTGGTCCCAAACCAGTCAAATACATCTGCACGGTCTCACCCGGGGTCGCGGCATTTTGATTGGAATTGAGCGTAAGGCTTCCATCGTTTGCGATGTTCTGTATCGCCGCCGCACCGCCTCCCGAACCCGTGAACGTGAAAATACCGGGACTGTCGTGAACGACATAGACGGGTGAAGGATGGCCTTTTAAGCCGTTATATGTTACGCGCAGCGAGATCCAGCCGGTCGGAGTATTGGACGGCATCAGCGCGTTGATCTGGCCTTGCTGCACATATACCGGCAAGACGTTCACGGTGTTGCTGCCTTGAGCAGCCGTGATTGAGACGCCCGCCAACGTGCTTCCCAACGGGAACGAGGTCGCTTGAACCCCCATGGCCGGCCCGAGGTTGGTGCCGAAGATGCTGAAAATCGATCCTTGCGCGATGGAGCCCGCGGGCAAACCCGGAGCGAGAAAACTGGCTGCATTCACAACTTGGTGGGGATAAACGGCGGGTAACTGCGCACGAAGCACACTCGACGCGATGCAAAACAACAGCGAGAATTGAAACTGACGCATGCCAGACTCCGCGACGCTCTTGCGCACGTTGGCCCAGCTGTCTATGCCGAATCCTCGGGCACCTGCGAAACATATTGCTCTCCTCAAATGGGACTGCTGGTACTGATGGGGTCGATCGGAAATCGCCGCGAGCATTCGGCCTCCAATTACGTGTGAGAAAAATCGAGCGAATGTACCGGGGTTTATGATGAGAGAGAAGATTCACCCATGGAAGCCGAGCCCTCCCGGGCCTCTGAATCAGACCGAAGGCTGTCGTCGCTCGATGCACTGCTCCGGCAGTTGCATTCGGATCCCGCCGAGGCGGGTGAAAAATACCTTCGCTTGCACGAGAAGCTGGTAAGCTATTTTGAGTTCCAGGGTTTTAGAGAGGGCGTGGATTTGGCGGACCAGGTCCTGGATCGCGTATCGCGCCGGTTGAACGAGGGCGAGGACATCGAGCGGTTGAACGCCTACTCGCTCGGCGTGGCACGGCTGGTTGCGCTAGAAGCTCGCCAACAGCAAGCCCGAGCGGGCCGCGAGCTGCGCGAGTTTGTCCGAATTTCTTCTGCCGGCGGATCTGTCCAAAAGGAGCAGTCCTTATGCTGCTTGGATGGGTGCCTGGCGCGGTTACCTGCGGAAAGCAAGGCCTTGATTCTCGCCTATTACTCTGGCGATCGTGGGGAGCGCATCCAGAATCGCAAGCGCATGGCTCGACAGTTTGGAATACGGCCGGCCGCGCTTCGCAATCGAGCACTGCGGCTGCGGGCGGAACTGGAAACTTGTCTGAAGCGCTGTCTTCGCGCCGGCAACGGTGACCGCTTGAAGTAAACTCAAATGCAAGAACGCGTGCGATCCTTTCTCTTAGGAACGATGGGCGACCAGGCGCGGGAGCGGCTCGAAGACGAGATGTTCTCCAACGACGAAGTCTACGAGGACATTCAGGATTCTCTCAACGATCTTCTAGACGAATATGCTCGTGGAGAGCTCGCGGAAGAAGATCGCAAGCGGGTTGAGGATCGGCTTCTGGTTTCGCCTCGCAATCGCGCCCGGTTGAGGTTGTCTTTTGCCCTGGCGCTGCGGGAAACGCCCGGAATTAATCACTGGCGCGGCGAAGAGAAACGCCGGCCTAGCCTGAAACTCTTAGCAGTAGCGTCGATCGCGGCCGTCGCCTTCGCGGCTGTGATTTGGTTGGCAGTGGATAACGTACGCCTTCGCCAGCAGCTCAGCGCCAATCGAAGCGCCGGCCAGATCGCCGCCAGCCAGCCAAGAATTGCCTCTTTAACGCTCCAACCGGGTCTGGTTCGCGGGGCCGGCGCAATCCCGCAACTTTTCATTCCTCGAGCAACTCAGCTCGTGCATGTCCAATTGCCGACGGAGGAAGTATACACGACCTATGCAATCGAGGTCGAGGCCGCGAATCGCGGACGCATCTGGACACAAGACGCTCTGGCGCGACAATCCAGCGGAACGGTCGCGATTTGGTTGCCCCCCCAACTTCTGACGCCCGGCAGCTATGAATTTCTGCTCTACGGAATCCGAGCAGGCGCTCGGGAGCTGCTGGGATCATATCCGTGCCGCCTGGAACTCAGCGTGGGTGAGTCGCCGATCAACACGAAGCCCGCCCAATAGTAAGGATGACGCCAGACCGGATTGGATTGCACGGACTGGCGGGCGAATTGAAGCGCACCGGCGGCCGAGAAGCCATGGCCGAATAAACCTTCATAGAAGTGAGTCATGAAGATTTCCGTAGCGCGATCGTCCACATCCCAGAGGCTGGCGACCACTCCGCCGGCGCCTGCGTATAAAAACGCGCGCGCCAGACTGATCGGGCCTTCGCCTTCCTCCGACGCCCCGAGCGCTGTACGGCATGCGCTCAAGACAACCAGGCGCGCGTGAAGGGAAAGATTGTAAATATCCGGCAGGCGAAGCTCTCCGTCGGCCAGCGCGATCCCGGAAAGCTCCGGCCGCTCCTGGTCGATCAGGGCGTGCGCTGCGAAATGAAGAATCGCGTATTGGCCCAGCGAAGCGTCTTCGGCCGCGGCGCGGGTTGCATGGGCGCCCAGAATGATTGTCTTCACGCCCGGAGCCACGGCCGCGATGCGAAGCGCTTCCTCCCGGGAAAGGCGCAATCGGGGAAGCTGATCGCTGCCGGCCTGATACAGTGGGTCGGCGAAAATTGCAATGCTGTTGCGCGGCTGCGTCCCGCTTTCGCCAGTACGCCGCAACATTGCGAAGCCGGAAGCCGACGGAATCAGCAGCACCTCGCTGCTGGCCGGCAGCAGTGCCTGGAACGGGAGGTAGTACAAAGGACCGTCCGCCGCAATCAGAACACGGCGCCCGGACAATTCTACGCCCTGGGGAAATAGCATTCGCGCGAGTACTTGCGCCAGCCGGCTGAAATCGCGCTCGGAACTCGCCAGACGCGCGCGGACGTCGCCGGCCGATTCCCCGCCCATCGTTTCCGCCGGTTCCGTCAGCGCGGCACGCGCTTGCCTGACAAGTTTTTCGATCTCGCTCGATGCCGGCATATCGAAAAGTTGCAAAGACGTCTTGGTGACCACCCACAGATAACCGCGTTCCGGCCCGAGCATATACTCCAGCAAGATGCTGTGATGATCCAGGTCCCCCTGGATCGCGTCGAGTGCCAGAGGCTGGGGATCGATCAGAGTCTCGCAGCGCGGGCAGCCGTGCCGGATTTGTGCTCGCTCTATGCCGTACTTGCTCTCCAGCGCATCCAACTGGCTGCGAACGCTGGCGGCGCGGCTCGCTGTGCTGCGGCTGCTTAACAAACGGGTCAGCAGCGATGCCTTGGCGTCGATCAGTTCGAGCGTGGAGCGAGTCTCGCGCGCGAGCGCCGGACTCACGTCCCGCCCGTAACCAACTCCGTCTTGTCCAAGCTGATCGAGCAACCCTCGCGCCCGCGCCCGCTCGCTGATTTGAAACGCTTCGGAGTCGAAGCCGGCGCCGGGCGACTGCCGATCGAGACGGACCAGGATGTCCGCCGCCTCCAGGTAAAAGCCGCGCTTGGAGGCTTCGAAAGAAACTCGGGGCCCTTCGGGCGGTGCATTCCGGCGCACCGATTCCAACAGATCGAGTGCGGCCAGGGCATGCTCGCGCGCCCCCGGGAGATCGCCCATCTGCTCCTCGGCATGCGCCATGCGGCTGTGCGTGAGCGCCTCCTGGTCGGGGTCCACCAGCTGTTGTTGAATCGCTAGCGCGCTCTGCAATGTTTCCAAGCCAGCCGAGGGATTTTGGTGCCGCAGAGCATCTCCCATGAGAGAAAGCGCCCTGCCTTCTTCACGGCGATCGTCGATTTTCCGGATCGCGTCCAGCGCTTCCTGCCCGCGGTCCAGCGCGGCGGACCAATCGCCTTGCGAGTTCGCCGCGTCCGCCAACGCCAGTAGCGCCAGAGCGATCTCACGCTGATTGCCGGCGGCCTGGCTGATCTCGAGGGCTTCGCCGTCGGCGTCGGCTGCCTTTGCAAACTCTTTCCGCGATAGATGGATAGAGCCGATGCTCAACAGCACGATGGCCTGGCCCCGGCGTTCCCCAGCCGCTTTCGCGATATCCAGCGCCCGAGCATAGTTGTCCAGAGCTTTCGTCGTGTCACCCAAGCGGCTATAGACGTCGCCTACGTTGATCAGTGCGAACACCTCTCCTCGGCGGGCGTTGCTCTTGCGAAACAAATCGGCCGACTGAAGCCCCAGTGTGATCGATTCCTCGAAATTCCCAAGATCCGCTTGCGCCACCGCAAGGTTTTCGAGCGTATTGGCGATGCCCTGCGAGTTCGGCAGTTGTTTACGGACAGCCAGCGCATCCTGGTAATAGCGGATCGCTTCCCGCGCCTCGCCGAGATTGCGGTGAAACACGCCCAGGTTGGTTGTGCTCTGCGCGATGCCGGCGCGATCGGAGATCGCGCGCCGGATCGCGAGCGCTGATTCGTAGTTGGCCAGCGCCTCTTTATCCTTGCCGGTGTATTGATCGAGCACGCCGAGCATGTTCAGAATATCCGCTGCGGTGTGCCGATCCCTCGCCTGATGTGCCAGCGACAAGCCGCGTTGGAACAAATCTTGCGCCTTCACGTACTCACTGCGAGCGCCGGCCGCCGAACCAAGCTCGCGGAGAGCTTCTGCCTGCTCGGCAGCATCCCCGATCGATTCGGCAATCGCAAGCGCCCTGTTCAGCGGGTCGATTGCTTTCGCGGATTGCTGAGTATCTCCATAGAGCTTTCCCAAAGCGACAAGCCCGCGAGCTTCGTCGCTTTGGTCACCTGAGGCGCGCCACATTCCGATTGCACGCTCATAAGCAGGGACTGCCTCGCGTGGGCGGCCGGCGATGAAGAGCGCTTGTGCCGATTGGAAGCGGGCCTCTGCCTCCAGCGCCGCGTCTGTTGCCAGTTTTGCAAGCTCGCTGGATTGTTGAAAATCGGCTAGTGCGGCGTCTCCATTGCCCGCATCCTGCTGCGTGTGGCCATTCGCGAGCGCCGAGGCAGCTTCCGCGCGAACGCGGTCGCGCTCTTGCGCGGGACGCGATTCTACCAGCGTGATTGCGTAGTGAGCTAAATCACGGCCAGACTCGTTGGAAGTAACTTCAATCCGATAAGAACCGCCACGTTCTGTCACTTGCGCCCAACAGATCGAGTCCCGGGATCCTCCCATGCGGTCCTGGTTGAAAATGCTTTGTCCCTCCGGGTCGAAAACGGCGACGCGCAGTAGTGCGCCACGCCCTTCCACAGTGACGCGTACGTAATCGCCGGCTTTCCCCGCGATTTCGAACTGATTCGTTTGGTGGGCCGCCAAATCTCTTTCGATCGCTTGGGCCGGCTCGAGAATTCGCGTTTGTGGCCACGCAGGGTAGGGCACGCCCGCCAGCAGAAATCCTAGTAGCAGGCCGCACCGCATGTTGACATTTTACTGATGTCCAACCGCTGATCGATAACCTTGGCCGTACTTAACCAATAGGAAGCCCCGCGGTGAAGTATGCCTATGTCACAATTGAAAGCTCAGGCGTAATTCATGTTAGTCGTCATGCAAGAAGGGGCCGATGAGTCCCAAATCCAAAAAGTAATTGATCGGCTGGTGGCATTGGGGTTTATCGTCCATCGTTCGTCGGGCATCCTGCATACCGTTCTGGGCGGTGTCGGACCCGTGGGAGACGTCGATCCGATCGAGTTTGAGGTGATGGAAGGCGTCAAGGAATGCCATCGCATCGTCTCGCCCTATAAACTCGCCAGCCGGCATTTCAAACCCGGCGGCACTGTGGTCAAGATCCGCGACGTGGAGATCGGCGGCTGCGAAGTGGTCGTCATGGCGGGGCCCTGCAGCGTCGAAAATCGCGACCAGATCGAACAGATCGCCGAAGTAGTAGCGCGCCACGGCGCGAAGGTCATCCGCGGCGGCGCGTTCAAGCCGCGAACTTCGCCTTACAGTTTCCAGGGTCTCGGAGAAGAAGGCCTGCGGATGATGCGCGAAGCGGCCGACCGGCACGGCCTGCTGGTGGTCAGCGAGGTGATGGATCAAACCCAAATCCCGCTGCTGTGCGCGTATTCCGACATCCTGCAAGTGGGCGCGCGTAATATGCAGAATTACAATCTGCTACGCGAGTTGGGGCAGACCCGCAAGCCGATCCTGCTCAAGCGTGGAATTTCAGCCACCATCGAAGAGCTGCTGCTCAGTGCCGAATATATTCTTTCCGGCGGCAACTACGATGTAATTCTGTGCGAGCGCGGCATCCGAACTTTCGAAAATGCCACCCGCAACACTATGGACATATCAGCGATTCCGGTGGTGAAATCGCTATCGCATCTGCCGATCATTGCCGACCCATCGCACGGCACCGGCCGGCGCGATAAAGTGCTGCCCATGGCGCGCGCGGCCGTGGCGGCCGGTGCCGACGGACTGATCGTCGAGGTGCATCAAGATCCCGATCACGCTCTCAGCGACGGCGCCCAGTCCTTGCGGCCGGAACAATTCGCCGAGCTGATGGAGCAGCTACGGATCATTGCGCAGGCCGTAGGCAGGTCGGTCTAGGAACATGTCCCGCACGGCCGCCTGCACCTTCCAGTCATGAGAACGATCGCGATTTTTGGCGTCGGCCTGATCGGCGGGTCCTTCGCGCTGGCGCTTCGCAAGGCCGGCTTCACGGGCCGCATCCTCGGCGTTAGTTCGCCTGACACCATCCGCCGTGCGCTGGAACTCAACGTAATCGACGCCGGCGTCCCGGCCGAGGACGCCGCGCGTTCCGCCGACCTGATCTACCTGTCTCAGCCGATTCTTCGCATCATCGAATCGCTCGCGGAGTTGAGCCAATGGATCCAGCCAGGTTCGCTTGTCACGGATGCCGGAAGTACCAAGAGCCTGATCGTGGAGCAAGCCGCGTCGCTTTTCGCGCCCGGACAGTTCCTGGGCGGGCACCCCATGGCGGGACGCGAGCGCAGGGGGGTTGAAGCGGCCGAAGCGGATCTTTTTCGGGGCCGCCCCTACGTCCTCACCCCCCAGCCCCGGACGCAGGTCGAAAATCCAACGGCTCGCGAATTCGAAAGCTGGATTCGCAAAATCGGCGCGGTTCCGATCGTTCTGGACGCCGCCGAACACGACCGCATCGTGGCCTTCACGTCCCATTTGCCGCAGCTCGCGTCCACTGCTCTAGCCGCGTTGCTCGAGGGTCGTCCGGAACCAGCGTCGGGTGTCTTCGGCCCAGCTCTGGTCGATAGCACCCGGCTGGCGCTCAGCTCGTTCGACATCTGGGGCGATATCTTAGCCACGAATCGAGGCCCGATCCTGGAGGCCCTGCGGAACTACGTTGCGAAGCTGGAGGAATTCTGTAACGATTTTGAGCCCGCCGCAATCGAGCGGCAATTCGAGCGCGCCGCGAAGTTTGCGGCCTCATTGCGCAATACTGGCTAGAGGGACCCGGTTGACCAGCGTCTCTCTTTGCGTAACAATTCGACTGAATTTAGGACTATAATAGGCAGGTTCCATGGACTCGCAGCTTTCAGCTCTCGCCAACACCGTGCGCGGGGAATTGATCAACCTGGACGGCGTCACAAAGTTCTCGCCGAATCGCCGCTTCGCCACAATTTACTCGGAGGGAAGTCCAGCCGACACGATTTTCTTTGTCGATTCCGGATTGGTCAAGATCTATAAACGCGGCGACGACAACAAAGAGATCATCCTGCATATCGCCGGCCCGGGCGAGATTTTCGGCGAGCAAACTCTGATGGGCGAACAGAACCGCGCCGTCGCGGCGGAGGTGTTGCAGGAAGGCCTGATTTACGTCATTCCTCGCGATTTGTTAGTGCGCGCTTGCGAAAAGCGTCCCGAGCTGTGGCACGAAATCTCCGCATTCCTAGCCTTCCGCCAGCGCCAGTTAGAAAAGAAAGTCGAGCTGCTGTGTTTGTACGATGTGGAATATCGCATCTTGTATTACATGGCCGAGTTAGCGGGCTCTTTTGGGTCTAAGTCGAATGGGACAGATGTTTCGATTCCCCTTTCGCAAGGCGAGTTAGCCAGCCTGATCGGCGCAACGCGCGAGACCACCTCCACCACGCTCAATGCCCTGGCGCGGCGCGGCGTGATCAAGCTGGGGCGCCGCCAGTTGATCGTTCCGTCCATCGAGGGCGTGCTGGCCGCCGCGAATCATCGGACCCAGGCTGCCAAAGTGTCCTGAATTCGCGTTGCCCCCGCGTGCGATTCCGAAACGCGGCTTCCCGGATTCGAACAGGCTCTGGCAACGCAACATAGAACAGGAACGACTTAGCGTGGCGATTCTCGTGCTCATTGACTAGTCCATGGACCGATTGATGCTCGATCTACGTCTGGCGGTGCGGCGGCTCCGCAAGAATCCCGGCTTCACCTTCATCGCCGTTTTGACGCTGGCGCTCGGCATCGGCGCCAATACCGCGATTTTCAGCGCCATCAATGCCGTGCTGCTGCGTCCGCTGCCGGTGCAACACAGCTCAGAACTGGTCTCACTCAATCAGGTCATGGCATCCGAGACCGTCCCTGCGATATCTTATCCGGACTACCGTGATTTTCGCGACCGGAACACGGTCTTCTCCGGATTGATCACCTATCGCATAGCCCCCGTCAGCTTTGGCCTGCCGGGCGAGAGCCAGCGCGTCTGGGCCTATCTCGTCAGCGGCAATTATTTTCAGGTATTGGGCGTGAACGCGATACGTGGAAGAGTTCTCCTGGCCGAGGACGACACCCGCGGGGGAGGCCATAACGTCGTGGTTCTGAGCTACGAGTGCTGGCAAAAGCGCTTCGGCGGCGACCCCGCCATCGTGGGACGCAGCGTGAAATTCAACAGCCTGGATTTCACCGTCCTGGGAGTTACGCCCCGCGGATTCTTTGGCACCGAACTGTTCTATTCGCCGGAGGTGTTTTTTCCCATAGCTCTGCAAAGGCAAATCGAGGGCGGCAGCGGTTATCTGGATCGCCGCGAAACCAGCAACACGTTTGTGATCGGACGCCTGAAACCCGGCATCACGCGTGCCCAAGCCGAGGCGGGCCTTAACAGCATCGCCCGCCAAATCGCACAGGAACACCCCAAGGAAGACGGCGGACTGAAAATTCTCCTCACCCCTCCCGGTCTGGCTGGAAATTACATCCGTGGCGCGGTGATCGGATTTGCGGCGGCGTTGTTCGGCGTTTCGGCGCTGGTGCTGTTGGTAGCCTGTACCAACCTGGTCAGCCTGCTGCTGGCGCGCGCCGCCGATCGCCGGAAGGAAATTGCTATTCGCCTGGCTTTGGGCGCCGAGCGCGGCCGTCTAGTCCGGCAGCTTCTCACAGAAAGCCTGCTCATCGCTCTGGCGGGAGGAGCTGGCGGAGCGCTGCTGGCGCTCTGGATCACCGATGCGTTGGCGGGCTGGAAGCCGCCCGTTATCGATTTTCCCCTGTTGTTGAATGTAAGGCCGGATGCGCGCGTGTTTTTCTTCGCGCTACTGGTGTCGCTGCTGGCCACCTTGCTCTTCGGCTTGCTCCCGGCCCTCCAGTCCACCCGCACCGATCTGGTGTCGGCGTTGAAAAACGAAGCCGCATCCGAGAGAATGCGCCACTGGCATTTGCGCGATTACATGGTGGCCGCGCAGGTGGCCATGTCCACGCTGCTGCTGGTCTGTTCGGTGTTGGTCGTAAGAAGCTTGCAACAGGCGCTCTATGCGCCCATCGGTTATAACCCCAACGGCGCCGTGACCGTGTCCTTCGACCTGAATTCGCAAGGCTACGATGAATCGCGCGGCCGCGAGTTCCAGCGGCGCTTGTTGGAGAAGGTGCGGGCTCTCCCGGGAATCGAGTCTGCCGCGCTGGCGGACTGGTTGCCGCTCACCCTGAGTATGAACAACGATACCGTGTATATCGAAGGCAAGCCCAAACCTAAGCCGTCAGAAGCGCCCACCGCCTACGATTTCTCGGTAACGCCGGACTACTTCCATACCATGCAGACGCGAATTGTCGCCGGTCGCGACCTTGATTCGCGCGACCGGCGGGACACCAAACGCGTAGCCGTGGTAAGTCAGACGTTCGCGCGTCTTTTGCTCCCGGGTGAGAATCCTATCGGACACAGATTCGCCACCAGCACGGATGGCCCGATGATCGAGATTGTCGGCGTCGCGCAAGACGGGAAGTATTTTTCTCTGAGCGAAGCGGAAAAGCCAGCATTTTGGACGCCTCTGGAAAACTACTACAGCGCCGCCGCTTGCTTGGTGGCGCGCACGAACTTGAGCGGCCCCCAGGCGCTCCGATTGATTCGCGGGGTGGTTCGTGACTTGGACCCGGACGTCGCGCTGTTCTCAACCGGAACGCTCACCGCGCAACTCGATCTGCCTCTGTTCCCGGCGCGCATTGCCGGCTCGGCCCTGGGATCCTTCGGCTTGCTGGCTCTGATTCTGGCGGCCACCGGCATCTACGGCGTGATGGCGTATGCCATTTCCCGGCGCACTCGCGAAATCGGAATCCGCATGGCCATCGGCGCCGGCCAACCTCAGGTGCTAGGCCTGGTGCTGCGGCACGCGCTGGTACTGATCGGCTCGGGGACGCTGCTCGGACTTGCGGCCGCGCTTGTCGTTGGCCGCCTGCTCGGCCAGATTCTTTATGGCATCCAGCCCACCGACCCACTCACCTTCGCGATCGTTTTCCTCCTCATGGCGGCCGTTGCCACGCTGGCCTGCTGGGTCCCAGCCCGTCGCGCGATTCTCGTGGACCCCATGCGCGCGCTCCGGCAGGAATAAGCAGGATCGAGGAAGGGACGGCCGGACCTGTTCATTGTTTTTGTTCCAGCAGCGTCCCGTCTTCCCTCAGCATGTGAACGTTGTACGGTTCGGCGAGTATCGCCAGTGGCGCGTCGTCTCCTCCGCACCCGTCAGCGCCGCAATCCTGGTTGAGATTTGGCGCCGTCGCGATCCGTCCGTACACAACAGCCCACTGATTTGGCACCGCAGCGGTCTGAGTGTATATGAGCGAGTGCCCCTCTACCTTGAATCGCGGTTCTTGATGAGTCCCCAAGTCTGTGGTCGCACGAACGGCCGTCAGCTTACGCGCGACGACAGGCACCTTGAGTTTCGGCCTGTCGCTGGGCGGCTTCGGCATTCCCTCTTCCCGATTTGCCCAGATCTGAATTTTGTCCGGCCAAATGTGTCCGTGCGTGACGACCGGGCGTTCACATCGATCCTGTGACAAAAACTCATAATGATCCTCGATGCTCACACTGCGCTCCATGCGCCCGACTACCGCAACCGCGGTACCTGCAAACCTCTGCATGCCGCCGAGGACTTCGCAAACGGTCAAGACCTTGACTTGGCGTTTTGACTCCTGCTCAGCGGCAGAGCCGGTCGCCACCATCGCAGCAACTAGCCAGCCAGTCACTGTCAGGTGGTCCGCTAATTGTAGCGCACCACCCACTGTCCGTTTCATGGGCTCGATCTGTACTAATATCTCTGATGGCGCGCCAGGGCTGGATCGAGGGGCCGTGCCTGTCAAACGCGGCGCGCAAATGAACGATCCAATTTATCTAACAATGCCAAGCCAGCTTTTCGAGACCCACGCGAAGCCATGGCGCGAAAACGGACCTCGGCGTCGTGCTGCACCAGCGCAATGGTCGAAAGTTCTTCCATAAGCTTGTTCAGACTTATGCCGCGAGCCTTTGCCAGACTCTTCAGCCTCTCATGTTTCCTTTCTGGAATTCGAATCGTGACCACGCTCATAGCGTCAACTCCTTGAGGAACTCCGCCGGCCGGGCGACACGAACTTGCGGGAAGCGTAGTTCAGTTCGTTGGAAGTCCGCAATATTATTCGTCACCAGCCAAGTGGCCCCGCCGGCCACAGCAAGCTCGATCAGATGATTGTCGCTCTCGTCCGGCAAGTTCGGCCGCCAGCTGAAATAAACTTCGACCCAGTCGCATACGCTCAGGAACGCTTGCAACAATTCCCCTCGCTCCTTAGCGCTCAACGGTGAGCGAGCCATCAACCGCGAGCGCGCGAGCACATCTTCATACTCCAAGAAAAGCGCTTCTGCCAAAACCGGCTGCGCTGTTCGCTGGAAGCAGCATCTCAACACCGACCGGTTCCCCCCACTCGCGCTGATCATAGCCGCCACAAGTACGTTGGTATCCACAACTATTCTCGGTGGCACCGCTTTCTCATGATAGCACTGGTGCTAGCATGATCGCTCGGAAACGAAAAAGGCTCCACCGCCCGGATGAGCGATGGAGCCTCGGCGCCCTGACCCAAACTCGAGTTCCTACTAGTTGTCAACCGCCGCAACCGTGATCCTGGGAGCCTTCTTTGGAGTTGCGCTCGCCTTCAGTTCCCGCTCCAGCTTGGATGCGTTCGTACGGCTTTCAACTCCATCCGAGGTCCAGAGTTCCGAGAAGAAATAGCGGTTGCCGTACTGGGTGAAGACCATCCTGGGTGACGCCGCGCCTGGCTCGGTCACAGTCGCTTTGTAGGTGACCACCTGAACCGACCTGCTCGCGTCCAGATTCGAGATCTCAAGGATGTCTGGCCGGGCGAAATCTCGCGTAACGTGATACTTGCCGGCCGGCATCGTTTGCCCTTTCACCATGAAGTCGAACGGAACGTTCGCTACAACCATGCTTTGCGCGTAGAGTCCGGTGGTCCCGATGGCCGCAGCCAACAGCAGCGCGATGCGATTTACGATTTTCATCTTGTATCTCCTTTTCTTTCTTTGAGTTCCTGTCTTGCGGACGGCGCTATAAAGGCACGCGCCCGGCCAAATCGCCTCGCAACCCGAACTTGTTTCTAGTACGCTGAATCGCCATGCACTTAGCAAGCGGAAGCGGCAGCACGCACCATTCGCGTCGGCCCGCCAGTGTACCTCGAGGTAAAAACCTGTAGCCAAAAGGTGAAAATGAAATACGGATGTACCCAAAACTAGTAGTTGTCTCCGGCGATGAGCAGGGAGCCAGCTTTCTCATGACTGAGGACCGCTTCAGCATCGGCCGCGGCCGCCACAATCACTTTTCAATTCGCGACGACTCAGTCTCGCGCGAGCATTGCGTGATCATTCGCCAAGACGGCAATTTCATCGTGCGCGATCTCGAAAGTCATAACGGCACGCGTGTGAACGACGTCGCCGTGAAAGACCAAGTGCTGGCGCATCGCGACTACATCGCAGTCGGCCGGACGGTCCTCCAGTTTATGACTCGCGAAGATGTCGCATTTGAAGACACCGCTCAGGCAGCAACCATGACGCGCTCGGCGCCGCCGGATTCAGCACCGAACCTCGCTCAACTCGAAACGGCCGGCTTGCACGCGCTGCTGAAAGTGAGCACCATGCTGCATTCGTTTCATAACATCTACAGGGGCCGCGCCTCCTCAGTCCGGAATTTGCTCGAGCGGCACTTGCTGTCGCTCATTCTTGAAATTATTCCTGCCAGCTCCGGCGCCATTCTGCTTTATGAAGACTACCTGGATGAGCCCTCGTCCGTCTCCGTGACGGACCCCGGTGGGGATTCGCCTCGTCCCTTGACGATCAACCGTCAGACGGTCAAGCGCGTGTTGGCCGAAGGCTGCGGATTGCTGGTTGAAGCGCCGTCTGATAACGCGGCTTCACGGCTGCCCGAGCCGGGCCTTCTGGTTGTTCCATTGACTATTCATGGCCGGCCGTGCGGCGTGATCTACCTGGAAGGCACGCAGTTCCGCGAAGCACACCTCGATCTCCTGGTGGCCGTCGCGCAGCTCGCTTCCATGGCGATGGAAAACGCGTCTCAACTGGAATGGCTGGCGGCGGAAAACGAGCGCCTGGAAGCAGAACTTCATCCGGATCATCATATGATCGGGGACAGCACACCGCTGCGCGAATTGCGGAGCAATATCGCCCGCGCGGCCCAAACCAATTCCACAGTGCTGATCCTGGGCGAGACCGGTACTGGCAAGGAGCTGGTGGCGCGAACCATCCACCAGAACAGCCCTCGCGCCGACCGCCCATTTGTGGCCATCAATTGCGCCGCCCTTTCCGACACCTTACTCGAAAGCGAGCTCTTCGGCCACGAGCGCGGCGCCTTCACCGGAGCGTTTTCCCAAAAGAAGGGCCGGCTTGAAATCGCCGAGGGCGGTACCGTGTTCCTGGATGAAGCCGGTGAAATGCCGCTGCAACTGCAGGCCAAGTTGCTGCGCGTTTTGCAGGAGCGGCAAGTGGAGCGCGTGGGCGGTACGCAGGCTGTCAAGCTGGATATACGGCTTATCGCCGCTACCAATCGCAATCTTGAAGAAGAGGTGCGCGCCGGACGCTTCCGCGCGGATTTGTTTTACCGGCTGAACGTGGTGACGCTCAAGACTCCCGCGCTGCGAGATCGCCGCGCCGATATTCCCGCCCTGGCAAAACACTTCGCCCTTAAGTTCGGCGAGCAGTGTGGCCGCCCGATCGCCGGCATCGCACCGGACGCCGAAGCTTACCTCTGTCATTACGAATGGCCGGGCAACATCCGCGAGCTGGAAAACGCCATCGAACGAGCCGTCGTGCTGGGCAGCGGAGACGTGATCCAGCTCGAAGATCTACCCGAAAGCGTTCGTGAAATTGGCAAAGCCGCCGGACTCACCCGGACCATCCCGCTGCAAGACGCCATCGACGACGCCAAGAAGCTGGCCATCACGCGAGCCTTCGAGCAAGCCCGAGGCGAGCACCCCGTAGCGGCCCGCCTGCTGGGCGTCCATCCGAATTACTTGTACCGGCTGATGCGTAACTTAGGCATGCGCTGAGCTGAGATGGTTGCACGCTCCGGTCAAAACCCGGTCTCGGATACGCGATCCACCGGAGCGTGGCGTGAAAGCCGTCACAAGCCGTAGACGGCGATGATGTGGCTGGCAATCGCGTAGAGCGCCCCACGCCCGACAAGCCCGAGGTCCTCCTCGACGCCCTTCGGATCTCAACAGCGTGGCCAGCTTCCTAAATTTGCGTGTCGCGGACATCTGGGCTTGTTACAAACAATGGCGCGACAAAGGCGCGGCTTTCTCACTGCGCCGCTCGACAACATATGCGCTGACACAGCTCGGCCAAACGGTCAGAACCTCACGTTCAACTCAACCCACGCCCTTCTCGGCGCACCCGGCGCTAAAAACGTCACGCTTTGCGAGGGGGTGCTTCCCGCAAACGGTCCGTCCGAGTAGGCGGGGAACGGCTGAGATTGAAACGCGCCCTGCCCCGTCAACACGGTATTCGAGAGCCATGCCGCCGTATAGTATTCGCGGTTGAAAAGATTGTCGATCTCGAGCGCCAGTTGGAAATGGTGCGTGAGCTCGTAATGGGCGCGAAAATTCGTGTTGGCGTAGCCGGGTGAGACGCCGGGACCGAGATAATAAACGCCGTCCGCGGTGTAGCCGTTGTTTTCGTTGCCCCGCGCATAGGAGCTCGACGCAATCACTTCGTTCATTTCGAACATCAATCGGCGCGTCGCTTGCCAGATCGCGTAGGCTTTACCGGTGTGCTTGGGAATGAGCGGGATTCGATTTCCCGGATGAACCGTGATGGTGCCATCCAGTCCGGGATAGCCTTGCAGCGCCATGTCGTTCGTATTGTTCGCCGAACCGTCCAGCGTCTCAACGCTCTGATAGGTGGCTGAAAGAAACGTCCAATCCAGGCCCCACGAGACCGGCCCCACACGTCCATCCAGATCCGCATCGAACCCCTCGCGCAGAGTCTTGGCGAAGTTCTTGAAATATCCAGTGCCGATTTCAGGCGCGGCGATGAACAGAATGTCATTGTGATTCTCGTACCGGAACGCAGCCAGGTTCCAGCTTAGATTGTGGAATCCGGAAATCTCGGGCTTGCCGCGCAAACCCACCTCCCAGGTGTCGGTCACCACTTGCTGAAGCGGCGGATCGGAAGAAAGAGAATTAGGCAGACTGCATGGGGCGTCGGGGTCCGCGCAGCCGAGCTCGATGGACGTCGGCGAGCGACTTCCCTGCGCGAACCTGGCGTAGGCATTGACGCTCGCGATCGGACTCCACGTGATTCCGACCGCCGGATTGAAGCGCTGGAATGTGTAATTTCCGGTGAGCGAACCCAGGCCTGCGATCGGATTGATCAGATCGAGATTATTGACTCGATCGTAGTTATACCGCCCGGAAACCGTCAGGTTCACCTTCTTCCAGAGTGTCAGTGTGTCGGCGAAGTAAAGGCTCCAGTTGGGGGCGCGACCCTTGAATCCTACTCGAGAGTCGATCGGATTGCCATCGCTGTCCACTGTGGAACCGTCCTGCCAGGCTGGAACGCTAGTAAAGGAGTAGTTCGGAAGGACATAGGCAAAATCAGTGTTCTGAGTGTAGGTGATGTTGTTGCGGTCCAGCGACCCTCCGGCCGCGAATTGGTTGCGCCCAATGCCTGGATTCGCGATCCAGGTGAATTGCCCTGAAAACCCGTACTCATTCTGGACTTGCTTCGAGTAGACGTTGACGCCGTCGCAAGTGCTGTCCGGACTGCCTCCTGGCGTCAATGCTTCCGCAATGCAGGCCCATTTGGGAAAGGGCGTGTTCGTGATGTCGGCGCCGCCGGTCGGAAAACCCGTGTATCCGGCCGCAGCGAGAACCGCTTGCTCATCCGGCGTAGGCTGATAGATGTCATTGCCCACCACGTCGCCGTTAAAGTTAGGATTGATGCTTTCGGTGCGAATGTTGCGATACCAGGCGTTGCCGGTGAACGTGAGCTTGTCGCTAAACGAATGCCGCGCGATGAAATTGAACGAAGGGGAACGATTGGCGGTGACGTCGGACACCGAATAGCCGCTGGTGTAGTTGGCGGCCAGCAGCCGGTAATCCTGGACGCCGTTGCCGAACAGCGTGTTGTAGGCGTACGACATGGTGAGCGCCAGATCCGTCTTGCTGGTGCGCCAGCCCAGCCGCGCGAACCCCTGGCGGATATCGGACGGTGAAGCATAACGCCAGCCGGATTCGTGAAATCCCAGCCCAGAAAGAAACCAGTTGAACCCGGTGACTTTGCCGCCGCCCCATTCGCCTTCCACTTCCTTCCGGCCGCTGGCTCCATACAGAACATGACCGCTCCAGCCGGGGTTCGTGAATCCACTCTTGGTGCTAACCGAGATCGCTCCTCCCAGCGTGTTCAATCCGAACAAAGGATCCGATCCTGGAATCAGCGCCATTTCCGAGATCGCGTCCTTGGGGATCAGATCCCAGCTCACGACGTCGCCGAACGGCTGGTTCTGCCGCACGCCATCCACGAATACCGAAATCCCCGCCGGCGTGCCCAGAAGCGGCGAAGCCGTGTAGCCGCGAAAATTGACGTCCGGCTGAAAGGGATTTGCTTGCATTTCGTTGATGAAAACGCCGTTGAGCCGCCGGTTCATGAAATCGGCCAGGTCGAGTGCGCCGCTGTTTTCAACGTCAGCGGCCGTGGCGGTTTGGACCGGGGCGGCGATCTGGTTGACCTGGAGATCCGTTCCAGCGAGCGGCGTCTCGGAGACCACGTCCACCTTGGTGGCCTGAGCGCCGATTGCCAAGGAAATACTGCGAGTCACCGGCGTCGCGGAGCGGACCTCGATCGCGACCGACTGGGTTGTGAATCCGGGTTTCGAAACCTGTATCCTGTAGCGGCCGAAGGGCAAATTTCCGAGTACCGCCATTCCCTGCGCGTCGGTCTGAAATTCACGTGCCACTCCTCCCTCGATGCTTGCCAATGTCCCCGAAGCCTGCATCGGGGCTCCGGAAGGATCCTTCACCTGCAGGTGGATTTCGCCTTGCCGCGCTTGCGCCCATAGGGCCGTCGTCATGACGCACAGAAGGGAAACCACCAGAAAGCGCGAGCCCCTCCACCGACGACAGAGTTCCAGAGTCTGCATATATAGACGTTCCCGCCATGGTCCCTTCGTTCAAGTTTTTCGCACGTGCAGGCTAATTGCGGCGGCCGGCCACAGGCCGATCCGTGTGAAAGTACCGCTTGTAGGCCTCGATCCAGTTGGTAGCGATTTCGCGCTGAGCAGTTGCCAAATCAAGATCTCCCGCGCAGACCAAACTACGCAGATGAGATTCGAGCGCATCTTTCACTTCCGCGTTCCAGACCGTCGCCGAGCTGGGCTGGGGCCACAAATTATGGATGTCGTCGGCGCCGCCCAACGCCGGCGTGATGAGGTAATCCACCTCGTACGCTCTGGGTTCCGCGGCTGGAATTCCGTATTCCTCGAACACCCTTCGTTGCAGCGACACCGGGACGGCCTTGTTATTCGCGCTAGTGTCCCGGCAAAGTTCTTGTTGGCTCATGAAGACGATGGCGCCCGGCGTCAGGCTAGGATTGGGAACGGTCACAGTCAGGGAGCGCGTGGGATGTCGCTCCAGATAACCGCGGAAGACCAGCGATGTGACTGTTGCCACCGCCAGGATTCCAGCTAGAAGAGCCCAGCCGAATCGCCACGAAACCGGCCCCGGCCACCACAGCCGGGAAGCGCGCTCAGCTTCGGCTCGCTGTGCAAGCTGTGCCTTCAGCAAGGCACGGGGACCATCTGCAGGAGGAATCTGCAAGGCCAGGTTCTGCCGCTCGAAGCGGACAAACTCGCCGATGGCGGTTTCAATTTCCTGCTTTCGCACGCGGCACGGCCAACAAGCCGCCAAGTGCGATTCAACCCGCTCTGCCTCGCGCGGCGAAAGCTCGCCATCCACGGCCAGCAGCAGGTCTTGATCGGAGAGATGGGATTCTTCTGACAGCATAATTTCACCGTTCGGCAACACGCGCGATCAGCGCCAAAGATCGTTCCAAGTAAAGAGAAACCGAACCGAGGGAGATATCCAAAACCTCGGCGATTTCCCGATATCGCAGCCCCTCGGCGCGCAGGTAAAGACACCACCGGTTCTGTTCCGGCATGGCTCGGACCACCGACCAAAGGCGCTTTTGCGTCTGGTTGAAAGCGAACTGGTCCTCGGGGTTAGGAGCAGGATCGGCCACGACATGCTCCACAGCCATCAAAGATCCGGCATTCTCGACACCCTTCCGGGAACGCTGGTATTTCTTCAGAGCCAGATTGTGGGCCGCCCGGAACAACCAGCCTCGGACATTCTGATGCGACTTCTCGTTCCGCCAGTCCTGGAATAACGCCAGAAAGATTTCCTGAATAACGTCTTCGGAATCCTGAACTGTCAGCGGGAAGCCTGCCAGATATCGAAGCAACGGGATTCTAAGCTCGTCAAAGAGCCCCATCACCTTTTCCTGGATTATGGACTCAGAGGAAGGACGGCTATCGGCTGCGGCTCCAACCACCAGCCGGTCTGATTCAGGGAAGTCTGTCAATGGCGTTTCCCGGTCTCTTAGGCTTCTAACTAGAAATCCCTTTCGGACCCGTTTTGTTCAATCTTTTTTTACCGCAAGCAAGTGCAGCCAGCGCGGCATCCCGAGCCCGCTAGCACACCTGTGCCGCGCAAGCACAGGCAATCGGCTAAAATGATCAGTGTTTTCAGCCAGTTGCACCTGGTATCTCGAATGCTTTCTAGGCCGCCCATGAAGTTCGCTTTGCTGCCGCTGGTCTCGGCAGTTGCCTTACTCGCCCAATCCGGGCCCAGCCAGCCGCTGCTTCCGGCTAACGGATCGCCCGCCACCGAGCCCGCCGGCGATCTCAACGTCAACTCGAAATACATCGTCGAGAGCATCCACTTCATCGGCCATTCCTATCAACTCAGCCGAGCGGCCATGGATGAAATGCATCGGTTGATCGGCGCGCGGCTGAACACGGAGGCCTTGGCCAAGCTGACCACGCATCTGCGCAGCGAACTGCGAGCCCACTCCGTCACCTTCAGGCTCGATCGCGGCGCGCAGCCCGGAACCGTCTCCGTGCTGCTGGCGGTCGACAAGCGCTTTGATCTTTCCATCCCCCGCTTCGCCTACAACTCCAACGAAGGCTGGACCGGCATCGGGGAAGGCCGGGCAACCCTCGGCAACAACGTGTTCACCTTCGATGTGATCAGCGACCGCGACACCCAGGTGGAACAATTCGCCGGCATCCAAGCCAAGTACGAACGCTTCGTGACGGACCGCATCGGCGCCGGCTTCGAGTTCGATCTGTATCACGAAGATTACGCCACGGCTACACGTCTCGCTTTGGCCAGCAGCGAATCATCTTCTTCCCTCGGCGCTGGGACTTATCGTTCCCGCATGAACTTTGAGCCCAGCGCCACATTTGTTATCGCCAAGCCCCTCACGCTGACCGTCGGCTTGAGCTTCGAAGAACTGCAACCCGAGTTTTCGGCCGCGCGATTGGAATCGGCTAACGCGGTGGTAAATACTCTGCGCTACCACCAGCGTTGGGAAGATTCCGACGCCACCATTCAGGAGCTGGATGCAGGCTACAACCTGCGCGCGGCCACCAAATTGCTCAGCACGGACTTCGGCTACACCCGCCACTCCGTCAACGCCACTTATAACTACAAGCACGATCATCAAATCGTCGAAATCGGCCTCGCCCTAGGATTGATTTACGGGAATGCGCCCCTGTTTGAGCGCTTCGTTTTGGGCAACAGCTACACGCTGCGGGGCTGGAACAGATACGACCTGGATCCTCTTGGCGGAAACCGGTTGGCCTACGGAACCGTCACTTATGGGTACCATATTATGCGGGTGTTCTACGATACGGGTTCAGTGTGGGATCAAGGTAGGTCACCCGAGTTAAGACAATCGGCCGGCGTCGGGGTTTCGAGCGGCTTCGGGCGGCTTCAAAGAGGAGCCTTCCTGCTCGCCGTGGCGTTCCCCCTCAGGCAAAGCCACGTCGACCCGGTGTTAATTGCGGGAATGAATTTTTGACAATCTGGCCCTTAGGGACACAGCTAAGCCCACAGAGGCGCGGGTGCACCTCCTTGCGTCGGAGTAAGCTCGCCCGCGCCTTCGTTGTGGGCGATTTACGTAGAAGCTCGGCGCGGCCAGTGGTTGCGGCGCTGATCTCGTTTGGACTCGCCGCTCTCACTGTATCCAGCGACGATATGTTCGTTCGCCGCTCCTCGAATGACTTGCATGTCCTGGCTCCCCGGCTCCATTTCCTGACACCCAAGACGCTTCAGCGCCTGCGTGACGGCGCCATCGCGCCATTCGATTTTCAGCTCACCATCTCGGCCGGATCTAAGAACAATGTCATCGCGCGCGCGGTTGAGCGCTTCGTCGTCAGCTACGATCTCTGGCAGGAGAAGTTCTCGGTGGTCCGGATGCGGGACTATCGCAAGTGGGGCATGAATGCCTCCGCCAGCGCCGCCGAGGCTTGGTGCGTGGACAACATGGTTATCGAAGTCTCGCAGCTTGCCTCCCAGGTCTCAGCGGGCCAGCAACTGTGGGCGCGCCTGGAAATCCGCAGCGTCGATCAGAAAAATCAGCCCCCGCCCGTTTCCGACTCCGGCATCAGCATCATCAGCTTGGTGGAGCTGTTCAGCCGCCCGCCGCATCCACAGCAGGATCATTGGATGCTGGAAACTGCCGCGTTTCATCTGGACGATCTTAAACCGTAGCAGCCATGAATCGCCTACGCAATCGGCTGATCGTCATCTTCGCGCTGGCGACGCTGGCGCCGCTGGCCGTCACCGCCTGGATTTTCGCCTCCGCAGCTTCGACCGCGGTGACTCGCTGGACTTCCACGGCTGAGGTCGACCAGCTCTCCCGATCTTTGGAGAAAACCGGCCGCGAATTGTACCAGCGCGCCTGCCAGTCAATGAAAGAGGACGCCATTGCCGGCCGCGCTGCGCCCAAAGTCCTCACATCGGCCACCCGCGATCAGTGGCCGCAGGCCGCGCGAGAATTCTCCTCCGGTGGCGAGTCGGACGACTGCGTTCCGGCGGGCAGCCAAGCCGACCGGTTGGAATACCTGACGCGTCACGGCAACGATGTGTGGGCCTACTCGACTTCCCTGCACGGCGTCAGTCTTTCCCAGCTTTCGTCTGACTACGCACGCGCTCGCGCCGTGGTCGCCGACGGTAACGCGCGCGATTTGCGGCGCGGCTTTACCTACACTTTCCTGGGCCTCACAGGCGCTATCTGGATCGTCGCGTTTCTGGCGCTCATCTATTTCGCGCATCGCATCAGCCATCCCATCCAGAACCTGACCAGAGGCTTGTCGGAGGTCGGTGCCGGCCGGCTGGATTATCGGGTGGCCGCCGAACGCGACGACGAGATCGGCGCAGCTATCCACGCTTTCAATAACATGGCGGACGAATTGAAACAATCGCAAGAACGCCTGGTTTACGTAACCCGCTTGGAGAGCTGGCAGGCCCTGGCTCGCAAGATGGCGCACGAGATCAAAAACTCGCTCACTCCCATTCGCCTCACCATGGAGGAGATCGCCGTGCGGCAATCCGGAGCGGGCGGCGAATTTTACCAGCAAGCCGCGCAGATCGTCGTGGATGAAGTGCTGAGCCTGGAGCGGCGGGTGCGCGCGTTCTCGGAATTTTCGAGCGAGCCGCCCATCTCTCCCCGGACTTTAGATGTCAACGCGCTGCTCGAAGAACGCATCGCCCTGCTGCGCGCCGCCCACCCCGACGTCGTCTACAGCACACGGCTCGCTCCCGGCCATCCCATGATCTACGCCGACGAGGATCTTATCAAAGGCGTACTCACCAACCTTCTTGAAAACGCCGCCCAGGCTGTAAAACCCGGCGGCGTGGTGCTGGGCGTCACCGCCTCCGACAGCGGTAAAGTCGCCATCGAAGTGCACGACTCCGGCCCCGGCGTGAGCCCTCAAGTCCGCGGCACCTTGTTTGAGCCCACCATCTCCTTCAAGCGCGGCGGCATGGGCTTGGGATTGTCGATCGCACGTAAAAGCGCGCTGCTGGCCGGTGGCGACATCTTGCTGGTAAAAGGTGAATTGGGAGGAGCCGCGTTTCGTGTCCTGCTACCCACTGCCTAGCCAGCCGCCCAAGAAAATGCCCAGCCAGCGAATCCTCGTCCTGGATGACGAACCCAACATCGGCAGCTCGCTGCGGCTCATTCTGGAACGCGAGGGCTACACGGTTGCCATCGCGCGCAGCATCGCCGATGCGAGAAGCGCCGCAGCCAACGCCGACGCCCTGGTGCTCGACGTCCGTCTCCCCGATGGCAGCGGCATCGATTTTCTGCGCCAGCTTCGCGAGCGCGATTGCACCGCGCCCGCCATCATGATCTCGGGCCACGGCACCATCGCCGAGGCGGTGGAAGCCACCCGCGCCGGCGCCTTCGATTTCTTGGAAAAACCGCTGGGCCGCGATCGCGTTCTGCTGTCGCTCAAGAACGCTCTGGAACAGGTCAACCTTCGCCGCGAGAACGAGCGCCTGCGCGAGCTGGTGGGCGCTGGCACGAAGATGATCGGATCCAGCCCGGCCTTTACCCGCGTGGTGGAGCAAGCCAGCATGGCCTCCCGTTCCGACGCTCGTATACTCATCAGCGGCGAATCTGGAACCGGCAAGGAGCTTCTGGCGGCGCATATCCACCGTGAAAGCCCGTTCTCGAACGGCCCGTTCGTCAAAGTGAATTGCGCGGCCATCCCCTCCGAGCTGCTCGAAAGCGAGCTTTTTGGACACGAGAAAGGCGCGTTCACGGGCGCCATCTCGGCCCGCAAAGGCAAATTCGAGCTGGCCGACGGCGGCACCATTTTTTTGGACGAAGTGGGCGACCTGCACGCCGGCTCCCAAGCCAAGCTCCTGCGCGTCCTGCAGGAGGGCGAATTCCACCGCGTCGGCGGCGAGCAGACCATCCGCGTTTCGGTCCGCGTCGTTGCCGCTACCAATCGCAATCTCGCCGATCTCGTCGCCCAGCAGAAATTCCGCGAAGATTTGTATTACCGGCTGTGCGTGGTGCCCATTCGCGTTCCCGCCCTGCGCGAGCGCCCTCAGGACATCCGGACGCTGGCGGACTATTTCCTGGAAGATTTCTGCGCGCGCAACAATTTTCGCGTCAAGAAGATCGATCCGTTAACGTATGAAATACTTGAGGCCTACGCTTGGCCCGGAAACGCTCGCGAGCTGCGCAACATCGTCGAACGGATGGCCATCCTGACGCCCGGTAATGTCCTAACGCCCGATTCGGTTCCGGTGGAATTACGTTTGTCCCAGGGACAGCCGCAGCGGTCCAACTTAAAGGAAGCTCGCGAGTCAGCCGAGCGCGACCACATCCTGCGGGCCCTGGAGGAATCCAGCTGGAACGTCTCCGGCGCGGCCCGGGCCCTCGGTATGGAGCGAACCAATCTCCACAAGCGCATCCGAGCCCTCGGACTGACCCGCAATAAGCATTAGACCTTCGAACGCCACGTCAGCACCCCCAGGATAAGAAACCCGAGGGCAATGACGAATCTTAATATAATCAGCGAGATACGCTCACCCAGCATCCACCGGTTGATGCCCAGCAAAACGAACCCAGCCGCGATAGCGAAATACCACCACGCGAACAGCCGTGTGCGCAGGCTCTTATTCACGCCCGCCCGCTTCCAGCGCCTCCGGCCTTTGCCGCCTGCTCATCGGCCCCCTCCGGCCTCATGATATCTCATCTCCAATCGTATGAAAGTATACGCACTTTCCTGTTGCAAGCGCCCTCCGGACTTGTGATATCATGGTGCAGTTTCAGTATTAAAACTGTGCGCTCGATCATCGAAGGACCAAGAAAGAATCCCCGGCATAAACATCACCGGCCCGATTTTTGTACGGTCTCGCGATCGAACGCCGGAACCAGAGGTTAGGAGAATCAAGTAGTGAGAGAAAAAGGTATCGTGAAATGGTTTAACGCCGCCAAGGGCTATGGCTTCATCCAGCGCTCTAACGGCGATGACGTGTTTGTTCACTTTTCGGCAATCCAGATGAACGGGTATCGCACGCTGGAGGAAGGTTGTGAGGTGGAGTTCGAGGTGAAGCGTGGCCCCAAAGGCCTGCAGGCCGAGAATGTCATCCGGCCCTAGCCAACAACTTCCATAGCATCGAAGAAAGGGCCGCCTTCGCCGAGCGGCCCTTTTTCATTTCCAAACCCCCTTGAAAATTCTGATCCTCACGCATGGCGCGGGCTCGAATCGCAATGCGCCTCTACTGGTCGCGCTGGCGAACGCTTTTGCCGGCTGCGAAGTCGAGGTCGTGCGCTATGATCTTCCATTCCGCCAGCAGCGCCCGCATGGGCCGCCGCGTCCAGGCGATGCCGAGCGCGATCGCGAAGGGCTGCGCGAGCAAGTGCTCAAGGCGCGTGAAAAGAAGCCGGAACGCGTTTGGCTGGGTGGCCAATCCTACGGCGGCCGGCAGGCCAGCTTGCTAGCGTCTGAAATTCCGGATCTCGTCGAGGCGCTGCTGCTGCTCTCCTATCCCCTGCATGCTCCGGGAAAGCCGCAGCAACTTAGGACCGCGCACTTTCCGAAATTGACCATGCCGGCGCTGTTCGTGCACGGCTCGAAGGATCCGTTTGGCTCGCTGGCGGAAATGAAATCGGCGCTGCCGCTGATTCCGGGCCGGACGCGTTTGCTCGAAGTCGAGGGTGCGGGCCACGACCTCGGCCGCAAGCCTGGGGACCTGGCCCCTCGAATCGTCGAGGCTTTCACGCAATTGTGAAGCGAATCCGCCCGCGCGCAGTCATTTTCGATTACGGCAACGTGCTCAGCGCCCCTCAGGGGTCAACCGAAATCGAGACCATGGCTTCGATTCTGAGTGTTTCGGTAGACGATTTTCGGCGGGCTTATTGGCAGTTTCGCGTTTCGTACGATGAAGCCGCGCTCGATACGGCCGACTACTGGCATCGAGTGGCGCAACGCCTTTCAAGCAGCCTCACCAGAGAGCAAATCGCGACGCTGGTGGAAGTAGACAGCCAAAGCTGGGCGTACCCGGCTCCCGTTATGCCGCAATGGGTGCGCCAGCTCCGCGCGGCGGGCCTTAAGACCGCGCTGCTTTCCAACATGCCCACATCCGTGCGCGATCATATACTGCGCTGCGATTGGCTGCCGCCGTTCGATCAGCGAACCTTCTCCTGCGAAGTGCGCGTCGCCAAACCGGCCGAGGCGATTTTTCAACGCTGCCTGATCGGCCTGGACGTCGATCCGCAGGAAATTTTGTTCCTGGACGACCGCCCGGAGAATGTGCAGGCCGCTGAAACAATCGGGCTTCACGGCATCGTCTACAAAACAGCGCAGCAAGCCGCGCGCGATATCGCTGGCCGCTTCGACATCCCGGTCCCGCTCGTTGTTACATTGGATTGAAATCCGCGCCTCCGACGACGTTTGGCGCTATCCTTTAAGAGTCAGGCCCGAGATGCGCGCAACCAACTCATACGACGAGATCATTGATTTCATCGCGGCGGGTACGACCCCGGAAGCGGTGGTCGCGTTCCGCCCTTCCGATAGCGTTCAGCGACGCGTGGCTGATTTGGTTGAACGCTCGAAGGCTGGCGTAATCTCAACAGAAGAGCAGTCTGAACTTGACGACTACCTTCAGCTTGAGCACATCATGATTTTGGCGAAAGCGCGAGCGCGGCAACACACGCAGCTTGGCCACTGACCTCAGCGAGTCTCTCGATCACACTGGCGCGTTCGTGAGTTTCTTCCATCCCCGGCGTCAACGCTGGGCTGATCACTTTCGGCTTCGTGGAACTCTACCAATTGAACCGCTCACGCCTGTAGGGATGGTAACGGCACAACTCCTCAGGCTGAATCTGTCTAAGCGCGTAGCCGAGCGGCAACTCCTGGCGGCCATCGGCCGCTACCCGCGTTGAGGCTGGACGACCGCCCGGAGAATGTTCAGGCCGCTGAAACAATCGGGCTTCACGGCATCGTCTACAAAACAGCGCAGCAAGCCGCGCGCGATATCGCTGGCCGCTTCGACATCCCGGTCCCGCTCGTTGTTACATTGTATGAGGGCAATGAAGAAGACCACTAACGTGCAAGAACTGCAATCCATCGCCAAGCAGATGCGGCGCGAGATTGTGGAGATGATTACTCATGCCGGCTCGGGCCACCCCGGCGGCTCTCTGTCCGCGGTCGAAATCGTGGTGACGCTGTTTTTCGACGTGCTGCGCCACGATCCTTCCAATCCTCAGTGGCCGGACCGCGATCGCTTCATTCTTTCCAAAGGCCACGCCGCGCCCGTGCTGTACGCCGTGATGGCCGAATGCGGCTACACGCCCAAAGCTCAATTGAACACCCTGCGCAAACTAGGCTCCATCTATCAAGGCCATCTGGACCGGCGCTTCATTCCGGCGCTGGAAGCGTCCACCGGCTCTTTGGGCGAAGGCTTATCGCTCGGCATCGGCATGTCGCTGGCAGCCAAGCTGGACTCGAGCCCCTCGCGCTCCTACGTGGTCTTAGGCGACGGCGAGATCCAGGAAGGTCAGATTTGGGAAGCGGCCATGTTCGCTGGCGACAAACATGTGGAGAACCTGGTCGCCATCGTGGATTACAATCACATCCAACTGGACGGCTTCGTCGACGACATCATGCCGCTGGAACCGCTGGCCAACAAGTGGCGCGCATTCAACTGGCACGTTATCGAGCTGGACGGCCACAGCATTCCCGCACTCCAAGCCGCGTTCGCCGAGGCCGAAAGCACCAAGGACCGGCCGACCGCGATCATCGCCCACACCATCAAGGGGAAGGGCGTCTCGTTCATGGAGAACAATCCGAAGTTCCACGGCACCGCACCCACTCAGGAAGAAATGAAAAAAGCGCTAGCGGAGCTCAACTAAATGGAGACCAAGACCAAACTCGAACTCAAAATGGGCGTGGCCACGCGCGAAGCTTTCGGAAAAGCGCTGGTCGAGCTGGGACGCCAAAACAAGAACGTGGTCGCCCTGGATGCCGACCTCTCCAAGTCCACTTACACGCATTTCTTTGCCAAAGAGTTTCCCGACCGCTTCATCGAGTGCGGAATCGCCGAAGCGAACATGATCGCGATCGGCGCCGGCCTGGCCTCCAGCGGCAAGATTCCGTTTGCCGCCAGTTTTTCGGTCTTCGCCATTAATAAGGGCTTCGAACAACTGCGCGTCTGCGCCGCTTATCCGAACGTAAACCTGAAAGTGGTGGGCACTCACAGCGGAATCTCGATCGGCGAAGACGGCCCGTCCCAGATGAGCATCGAGGATCTGGGCCTGGCGTGCTCGCTGCCGAACTTTACAGTGCTCTCGCCAGCCGACGAGGTTTCGATGCGAGCGCTGGTGCATGCCTCCGCGGCACACGTCGGTCCGGTCTTTATCCGCGCCGGCCGTCCCAAGGCGCCCATCGTACACGCCGCCGGACAGCGCTTTGAAATTGGTGGATCGGTGCAACTGACCGACGGCCGCGATGTGGCCATCATCGCCAACGGTCTGCTAGTGGCCGAAGCGCTCCGCGCGCAGGAATCGCTCGAAACGGAAGGAATCTCGGCGCGCGTCATCGACATGTATTCCATCAAACCGCTCGATCGCGCCGCGATTGACCGCGCGGCGCAAGAAACGGGCGCCATCGTGGTGGCTGAAGAGCATCTGGTGGCTTGCGGCCTCGGCGTCCGCGTGGCGCAGGTTGTAGCCGAGACCGATCCTTGTCCCATGGAGTTCGTCGGCATTCAGGATACTTACGCCGAGTCCGGCACCCCCGAGGAATTGATGCAGAAGTATGGCCTGGTAGCATCCAATGTCGCCGCGGCGGCCAAGCGAGTGTTGAGCAGAAAATAGACGCTCAGCAGATTTTCATTTGGAATACTATCTGAATGGATAGTGTTCAGAGCAGCGTTCGAGCGCAGTTCCGGCAGCAGAAACATCTATTTTGATTTTTGTTGCTAGCGGCGGGGATTAGTGGCATCATGAACCAGAAGCTTCCCTTGAGGGACCAGAGTGCTGTTAGTGGAGTTCCGGATTCGTCACTGACTGAGCCGCTTTTTGCCGCTCTCAATGAACATGAAATGACATTGGCGCGTGTTTCGCGCCTTCTACACGACGACGTGAGCCAGGTCTTAAGCGCCGCGGGTTTGCAGTTGGATGCATTAAGAATGGATTTCCGCGAAACCGCCCCTGGAGTCGATCAGCGGGCCGCTGAGATTCAAGACATGCTCGAACAGGCCATCGATCACTTGCGCGAAATCAGCAACGAACTCAGCCCCTCCATCGCTGAACGGGCCGGCCTGCATTTTGCCCTCGATCAAATGGCGGGGAAAGCGCGTAACGCATTCTCCGGTGCGATTCGGCTGCACTTCGATTCCGCCGCGCGCGTCACCTCCGCGCAAGCGAAAATCTTTTACAAAATTGCCGAGTGCGCGCTGGAGGCCGCGATGGGCCGGCCGGATTGTTCCGTCATCGACATTCAGTTCAAGCCCTCTCATGGCAAGCTCATTCTGGAAGTAGGCGACAATGGATCCTTCCAGCCCTCCAGTTCCGTCGGCAAGCCACTGGGCACCTTGCTGATGGAATATCACGCGGCCAGAGCGAATTTCGATTTGCTCAGCACCGGTTCGCCCGGCCAAGGCAACACGCTACGAGCCGTCTGCCCGGCCGCCGGCGCGGATGAATAGCTGACTATGCCGTTTCAAGTTCTACTCGTCGACGATCACAAAATCATGCGGGATGGAATCAAGGCCATCCTCCGGCATAGCGAGGATTTCCAAGTGATGGGCGAGTCCGAGAACGGAACCGAAGCGGTCCAGATTTGTAAAACCAAGCGCCCCGACATCATCCTGATGGACATCGGCCTGCCCGGGCTGAACGGAATCGAAACCACCACGGAAATCCTGCGGCATTGTCCGGATGCCAAAATCGTCATCCTGTCCATGTACGACGACGAGCACTCCGTGGTCAGCGCCATTCGATCCGGAGCGCGCGCCTTTGTGCTCAAGAAGGCTTCCGACAACGATCTGGTGGACGCGCTCCGCACCGTGGCCAAAGGCGGTTCATATTTGAGTCCTCAGGTTTCCGACCGCTTGCTCAAGCGCATCCAGAAAGGCGATTTGGAGGCCAAGCCGGCGCCCTCGGCTTTGGAAAATCTTTCGCCGCGCGAATTGCAAGTGCTGCGCCTGGTGGCCGAAGGCAAAACCAGCAAAGAAATCGCGGTTATGCTGGACTTAGGACTGCAGACCGTGCGCGGTTACCGCAAGACCATGATGAAGAAACTGGGAGTCGGCAACGTAGCCGGACTGACGCAGGTAGCCCTGGCGGCCGGCATCACGCGCTTTCCCGTTCACGCGGTCAAACAACAAGCCGGTTAAATGGAGACTCCTTGGGGTGCGCTCCCCGTCAGCGACGCGCACGTGCACTTTTTCTCGCATCGCTTTTTCTCCACGCTCGCCGAGCAGAAGAAGGCCCAATTCGCCACGCTCGCGCCGCTGCTCGAATGGGAGCTTCCGGATGAAGATCCGGCGCAGCTGGCCAGCGCCTGGATAGAGGAACTGAACCGCCGCGGTGTGGACAAGGCGGCGCTCATCGCGAGTGTGCCCGGCGACGCGGACTCCGTCATCGCGGCGGTGCGAAAATTCCCGCAGCGCTTTTATGGCTACTCGATGGTCAATCCTCTGGCGCCTACAGCCCTGGCCCAAACCGAGCAAGCGCTCGCAAGCGGCCACATCCGCTGCCTGTGCTTCTTCCCTGCCATGCATCGCTTCTCCATCCAGGACGATCGCGTCGGCGCGCTACTCGATCTGGCCGCCGCGCGCACCCGCGTCGCCATCTTCGTACACTGCGGCGTGCTGAGCGTCGGCGTCCGCAGAAAGCTCGGCCTCGCGTCGGAATTTGATATGCGCTACTCCAATCCGATCGAGCTGCACGCGGTCGCGCTTCGCTATCCGACGCTGCGCTTCATCGTGCCGCATTTCGGCGCCGGATATTTCCGCGAAGCTCTCATGCTGTGCGATCTATGCCCCAACGTATCCCTGGATACTTCGAGCAGTAATAGCTGGATGCGCTACGAAGAAGCGAACATCAATCTCCGCACCGTGTTTCGCCGCTCTCTGGATGTCGCAGGCCCGCGGCGGCTGCTTTTCGGCACGGATTCCTCGTATTTTCCGCGCGGCTGGAACGCTCAAATCTTCGAGGCGCAGAGCAAGGTGCTGTACGAAATTGGCGTCGACGCGGAAACCGCGCGGCTGATTTTCCACGACAATCTCGAGCAGTTGTTTTCCTGAGACGAAGCAAATCGCCGCCGCACTTTGTAGTCGTAATCATCATGACTGTTCGCATCCGATTTCAGCGTCCTGACCACGCTGCACCGTTTGTGCACCCCATGGACCCGGCGCCCAGAACGGCGATTCTCGCGCCCGGTTTTCAGGCCACCAAGACGACTCGTGTATTCCCGCGCGGATGGGATGAGCAGGCTGCCCGCTTTCAGCCTCAATCCATCGCGGCGCCTCTCGGAGAGCTGCGCCGCCTCGCCGCGCAAGGCTTGCGCCTGGAACATGCGGTGATCGCTTTCACCTATGAGGGGGAAGAGGGACTATCGAGCCCCGATCGCGAATTATTCTGGCGCGCCTTCGGAGTTCCGGTCTTCGAGCAGTATCTTGATGCGAACAACCAGTTGCTCGCCATGGAGTGCGACGCGCATTCCGGCCTGCACGTCCTCGATGGTTGCGGCGATCTGCACCTCGAACACGAACCTTGCGCCTGCGGCAACCGCTCTCCGCGCATCTCTCGCGGCGCCCGCGTCGAGGAACTGGTCGAGCTTTTGGCGTAAGCCTTCGGCTTGTTATCCTGAGTCTGAAGCCCCGCGCGCGAACGTGGCGGAACTGGCAGACGCACTAGACTTAGGATCTAGCGGCCGAAAGGCCATGGGAGTTCGACCCTCCCCGTTCGCACCAACACATTTCAAGCCACCCGATAACCGGCACGAGTTTCGTATGTGCTCCGTGTACTCGGGCGAAAACACGATTGTGCCAAGGTCTGTCACGTGACAGATCCAGCATGACACCGTTTACGCGTAACGTAGCGCTCCTTGGGATTGTCAATACTGAAGTAGAGCAACCTGCAGAAGGAGATTCTTATGAAAAACAAATCACATCAAACGATGCGCGCGGTAGCGATTGATGAATTTGGGGGAATCGAGAAGATGAAGGCTCGGGAACTGCCGGTGCCGGAGATGGCTCCCGACGAGATCCTGGTCCGGGTGGATACGGCGGGCGTCGGAGTCTGGGATCCATTTGAACGCGAGGGCGGGTTCGCGAAAGAGTTCGGTATGAAAGCCAACTTTCCTCACGTGCTGGGGTCGGATGGCGCGGGAACCGTGGAAGAGGTGGGCGATCAGGTTCATAATCTCAAACGCGGCGACCGGGTTTACGGCATTAACCTAATGAATCCCAAGGGCGGCTTTTATGCGGAATATACGGTGATCAAAGCCAGCAACGCGGCGATGATCCCGCGCGCGTTGTCCACAAGAGATGCCGGCGTCTTGGCGGTTGATGGCGTCACAGCGCTGAATGGTCTGGATAAAACGCTTCAGCTCAAAGCCGGTGAATCCATTCTGATCCTTGGCGCGAGCGGCGGCGTCGGGCACTTAGCGGTTCAATTGGCCAAGCGCATGAACGCGCGGGTTCTGGCCGTGGCCTCCGGGCAAGATGGCGTGGCGTTTGTGAAACGGTTGGGAGCCGACAAGGTCATCGACGGACATCAAGAGGATATTCTCAAAGCTGCGCGTGAATTTGCGCCCAACGGTCTGGATGCCGCTTTGCTGACGGCTGGCGGGAAAGCGGCCGAGCAGGCGATTGCGGCGCTGCGGGAAGGCGGCCGGGCCGCGTACCCGAACGGCGTGGAGGAACCTCCTAAGGCGCGTGACGGCGTGAAGGTCACCAGCTATAACGGCGAGCCCGATCCGCGGACGTTTGCCAAACTGAACGAACTGATCGATGGCGGCCCGTTTGTGGTCCACATTGCGCGGACCTTTAAATTAGAAGATGCGGCCCAGGCCCAGCAGGCACTGAATGGTCATTACCTCGGCAAGCTGGCTCTGGCTCTCAGCTGACCGAAAGGAAGGGCCTCGGCTCGGCGCCCCTTCTGTTATGGCCGAGCTTCGTAGCTCTTGCTGAAGCCGTTCCGCGCGTTAGTTACTGTGAAGGAACCATCGGGTTGCGCGGAAACCTTGATCCAATATGCCTTGCCATTATGTACCGGTGCGGGCGGCACACCTGGGCCAGGCTGTGGCGCTGCCATGGGAGCAATGGGCATCGCGGGCGGCTGGTCATCAATTGTATTCGCGATAAACATTCCTGGCACGGTGTACTCTTGCCCACTCAGCAGTGAAAAGTGAAGCTGCCAGAGATCTTCGAGACCGGGCGATGAATGCACGGTCTTCATCACGTCCGGTTCGCCGCCTTTTCGAGTGCCGTTATTCATGATGGCAACACGGGGATGTAGAGCGTGCACCAGCACCTCTGAATTCGAGCTGCTGACTCCATGGTGCAAACCCAAGAGCACATCCACGGCGCCGAGGCGGTTGTTGGGGCACATCAGCTCGAATTCCTTGTTCTTGGTCAGATCTCCCAAGTGAGCCGTGCGGAATCTTCCAAATGTTATGTAGGTCCCGACGGATTGAGGATCTTCGGCATTGTTGTCGCCGGGCTTGAAATTGGCGCAGTACGGGTTCGGCATGCCGGCGCCGGGGATAGCGGTCTTGATCGTCTCGCCAGCGGAAGTCACGACACGAACGTCGACACCCGAGATGGAGATCTGGTCGCCGGGTTTGACGACGGTATGTTTTGCTTTGGCGTAAAGCTGCGGGTAAGTCTTCTGTAGAAAGGCATCGGCAAGTTCGCCCGGTTGGACGTTGGGGCCGTGATCGATAAACTCGCGAATGGGAACCTTGGCCGCTAATTCGGCCATTCCCCCGAAATGATCGCCATGCCAGTGCGTGGTGATGAGATGATCGATGTGCTGAAGGCTGGCAGCTTGAATCGCCTCGATGATGCGGCCTGCATCGCGCGGCGCCGCAGCCCCGGCATTGCCGGTATCGATGAGCAGTGACTCACGGGAAGGCGCAACGATCAACGTGGCGTTGCCGCCTTCCACGTCGATGACATAGATGTCCAGTGTGCGTGAGCTCCGCGTTTGCGCCATCGAAGGTAACCCGGCGATAAGTAGAACACCTAGAGGGACCAACGCTCGGCGCATCATTGCCTCCTTGAAAGTTCCGACTTCGCAGGTGACATCGTGTACCAAGAAAGTCTATCGCAACGGAACCAGAGACGAGCCGAGCGCCGGCTGGGCTCGGATGCGCGGGCGGGCATTTGCAACTTTGAACCCAATGAAGTCGTGGTACGCTGAGGCTCTGGACTTCATTAAGACTATGGAGCCACGCATTTTCCTTACTACTGCCGCGATCCTCCTTTGGAGCTCCGCGACAGCATCGGGCCAGGCGTCCCAGAGCGCGCCTATCGTACAACCTGGTGCGCCTGGAAAAAGCAGCAAGGTCCTGACGCCGGCTACTGCCGTGGCACCCCCGCGCGCTCCGGCAGCGGCTGACATCAGCTTCATGCAAGGAATGATCATGCACCATTCGCAGGCGGTCGAGATGACCGACCTGCTTCGCACGCGGAGCCACAACAAAGACCTTCAGGCATTGGGGAAGCGCATCAGCATCTCACAAACTGACGAGATGAAATTCATGAAGCAGTGGCTTGAGGATCGCGGCCAGCCAGTGTCCATGGAGCACAGCCGCATGGGTGATATGAAAAGCGGCGATCACATGAGCCACATGAACATGGACTCCATGCCGCTGATGCCCGGAATGCTGAGTCCACAACAGATGAAGGCCCTGGAACAGGCGCGCGGCGCGTCCTTCGATCACCTGTTCTTAACGGGTATGATTCAACATCACACCGGCGCCCTGGTTATGGTCCAGGATCTGGTCAACACGCCGGGAGCGGGCCAGGACTCCGTACTGTTCGACTTCGCCACCGATGTAGACAACACGCAGCGCGCCGAAATTAGCATCATGCGGAGCATGCTGCTGAAGGAGAAAAAATGATTGACGAACGACCTACAGGGCGGCGGCGCAGCGTGACTTTGTTGCTGGCCCTCTCAGCCTTTTTCCCCATGCTCTGCGCCGGCCAATCCGGCGCTCCTGGTTTGCCCAAGGTTCCATCGAATCCGCGCGCCTCATCCGACGACCCTCGTGTAGGGCTCAAGCCGGGATTGTACGACGCCGGCGAGGCGATCTTCGGATTGCAGAAACTGGTTTCACTGCCGAAGCCTCCGGGTTTCGCGCCCGGCAATTTCATTGCAAATTCCGCTCCGCCTCCGGAGCCGCCCGAACCTCCGCCTCCAGGTCGTCCCGCGCGGCCTCCCTCCGTTCAATACGGTTCAACCAACTCGGATCTGGCGTTCAGCGGGAACTACGTTTTTGTCGGTAATTACAACGGCATCAACTTTTACGACATCGATAATCCGGCCGAGGTCAAGCTGCGGGCTTCGCTGCTCTGCCCCGGCGGTCAGGGCGACGTATCGGTGTACGGCCATCTCCTGTTTATGTCGGCAGAGGCCCTGAACGGACGACTCGACTGTGGCACTCAGGGAGTACCGCTGCCAGCCGGGTATGTGCCACCCCCGCTCCCACCTCCCGCGCCCGTTGTCCCGGGAGTTGAACCGGAGCCGCGCCACCGTCCGCTGCCCCCTCCCAATCCCGACCGGTTCCGCGGTGTGCGCATCTTCGATATCAGTGACCTCTCGAATCCAAAGCAGGTAGCCGCCGTGCAGACGTGCCGCGGCTCTCACACGCACACGCTCGTAGTCGACCCCAAGGATAAAGAGAATGTCTATATTTATGTCTCTGGAACCGGGAACGTTCGTCAGGCTGAAGAACTGAGCGGGTGCGTGAGTGGGGACGATCCGGCCGCCACGCCCAACACATCGTTATTCAGCATAGACATCATCAAAGTGCCGCTGGCGCATCCCGATCTGGCGAAGATCGTTTCGAACCCTCGGATATTTACCGACACGCAAACCGGAGCCATCAATGGTCTCTGGAAACGCGGCAACCACGGCCAAGGCACTCAGACTACTTCCGGCACGGACAAGTGCCACGACATCACAGTCTACTCAGCCCTGGGCCTAGCGGCGGGAGCGTGTTCCGGAAATGGAATCCTGTTGGACATCCACGACCCGGTAAATCCTGTCCGCATCGACGCGGTGAGCGATCCGAACTACTCCTTCTGGCATTCGGCTACCTTCAATAATGCCGGCACCAAAGTGTTGTTCACCGATGAGTGGGGTGGCGGCGGCCAACCCCGTTGCCGCGCCACCGATCCGATGAATTGGGGCGCGGATGCAATCTTCGAGCTGTCGAAGGGCAAGCTGAAGCTTGCCTCCTACTATAAGATGCCGGCCCCGCAGACGGAGCTCGAGAACTGCGTCGCCCACAATGGATCGCTGATTCCTGTGCCGGGGCGTGACATCTTTGTGCAGGCCTGGTATCAGGGTGGCGTCTCCGTAGTTGATTTCACCGACGCGGCGCATCCTTTTGAGATTGCCTATTTCGATCGCGGACCGCTGGATGCCACCAAACGTGGCTTGGGCGGCTACTGGTCCGTTTACTGGTACAACGGTTATCTCTACGGGTCGGAGATTGCGCGGGGGGTTGACGTATTCAAACTCCTGCCGAGCAAATTTATCACCCAGAACGAGATCGACGCCGCCAATCAGGTGCATTTCGACGAGTTGAATGTGCAGAATCAGCCGAAAATAACGTGGCCCGCGAATTTTGTGGTGGCCCGCGCCTATATCGACCAGCTTGCCCGCAGCGGCGTCCTCGCGCCCGCGCGCATCGCAGCACTGAACACGCTCATCACTCAGGTTGAAGGATCAAATCCCGACCAAAAGGACGTGGCACAGCTCAAGACCACCGCAGCTGGCCTGGAGAAGGACGCAGCCGGGGCGAAAACACCGGCTGACGCGCAGCGTTTGCGCGATTTGGCTGCGATTATTGCGGCGCGTGGAAAATGAGAGCTATCGCTCGATTGATGTCGGTCGTTCTCGCTCCGCTGGTGTTCGCCCAGCAAACCGTACCTGAAATTCCATTTGATTCCATCCCTGAATTCCTGAAGCTCCCGCCTGGGATGAATTTCGGTGAAGTCCCCGGCGTGGCGGTTAACTCCAAGGGCCACATCTTCGTGTTTACTCGCTCGAATAGTTCCAATGGCCCGGCCTACGGTGCAGCGGCGGCGCAGTTGCTCGAGTTTGGCGCTGATGGCGAATTCTTGCGCGAGATAGGCAAAGGGCTCTACGCGTGGTCGGAAGCTCACAGCGTTCGTATCGACCGGGACGACAACATCTGGGCCATCGACAAAGGCTCCGACATGATCATCAAGTTCAACCAGGCCGGCCGCGTGGTGTGGACCTTTGGACGCCGCCGGGAAGCGGCCGACGAGGGCGCCAAACCTTGGGAGCACGTCGACCCGCCTCTACCGCCGGTCGACGGTCTCTTTCGGCAACCGACCGACGTCGCTTGGGATTCTGAAGGCAACATCTATATCACGGACGGATATGTCAACTCTCGCGTCGCCAAGTATGACAAGGATGGCGACTGGGTGAAGTCATGGGGCGATAAGGGAACCGGACCGGGGCAATTCCGCCTCCCGCACGCAATCGTGGCCGACCGCAACAACAACCTGTACGTGGGCGACCGCACCAACCGCCGGATCCAGGTGTTCGACACCGACGGGAAGTTTCTGCGCATGTTCACCATCGACGTGCCTCCTGTTCCAGGAACCCATGCAGTGAATGGCAACACGCCCACCGGCGCTCGCCTGGCCGCAGTGGTTGGAGCTCCCAATTCCATCTGCATTACGCCCGGCGCCAACCAGGTACTTTTCGTCGGTGAGAGCACCTTCCCCGGCCGCATCTTCAAAGTCGCGCTGGACGGTAAGGTGCTCGGAGTGATTGGCCGCTCGGGACGGCAGTTGAAGCAGTTCTCCGGAGCCCATCAACTTGCCTGTCCATCGGAGAACGAGGTTTACGTCGCCGAAACGTCCAATTGGCGGGTGCAGAAGCTGATCCTGCATCCGTGAACATCGTCCCCGTTCGCCGGCTCAAGAGAATGTCAGTACGAGAGGCGCTCTATTTTTTCGACGCCGGTTCCAGCAGCGACCTGACGCGCGCGGAAACCGTGATACGGCCCTGTTTGACGTAGGCTTCGTGATTGCGCTCGATCTGCAAAGGCCGGTAGGCGTAATTGACCATCAGGCCGAAGGACTGCGCCAGGCCCTTTTCCGATCTATCCGCGAGCCAGTTGATTTGTTCGATTGCAGCTCCGTTTCCTAAGTGAAACGCGGCGACTGGATCGAGCGCCCGCTCGCGCTTGCGCTCGTTCAGCAAATAGTGGGCGCACAGGCGGAGCAGCACCGGGCGGACCTGCTGTTCGACTTGACGTTTTGTGTGCCAATTGCCGGCTCGCGTCACATCCAAAACGGCTTCATTTTCGCCGGCCAGCTCGCGCTTGCGTTCCAACGTCAGGCCGTTCAGCCAGGCTCGAAAACCGGGGATGGGCGAGAGCGTGACAAACGATTTCAAGCCGAGATTCTCAGCCTCCAATTCAGCCACCACCTGTTTGATCAAGAAGTTTCCGAAGGAAATGCCTCGCAGACCATCCAGGCAGTTGCTGATCGAATAAAAGACCGCGGTATCGGCGCGTCCCGGCCCGAGCGGCTCGCGGCTTCCGTCCAGCAGATATTGAATCGACGGCGGCAGGCCGCGCGTCAACGCCACTTCCACGAAGATGAGCAGTTCGTCGGGCAGCGCCGGATGGAAAAACGCAAAGCAGCGGCGGTCGGCGTCCAGCCTGCGCCGCAGATCATCCCAACCGCGGATCTCATGCACGGCTTCATGCTCGATGAGCTTCTCCAGGATGATCGCGGGCGTGTGCCAATCGATACGCTCGATACGCAGAAAGCCGCGATTAAACCAAGAGCTGAGCAGATGCCGGAAATCGGAATCGACCGACTTCAATTCGGAATGCCCCGGAAGCATCTTCAGCAGATCTTCCCGCATCCGAACCACCCTCTCGGTGCCGCCCGGAGCCAGATTGATTCTCCGGAACAGTTCTTGCCGCGAGGGTTCTGAAACCGCGAACAGCGCTGTCAAGGTATCGGAATTCGGATTATCGCGATACTTCTCGGCGGCCGCAATGACTGTTTGCGGGTCAGCCAGGAACTCGGGCTGCAAAAGATTGAGAAAGAACGCCTCGCGTCCTACTGGCGTCAGCTGCAGATATCGGTCGGCTACTTCGCGAGCCAATGCGGCTCCTGAAGCTTCGCCCCGCTCCGAGAGCAGCTCAAGGCAAAGTGACGAAAGTGAACCGGCTGCTGCGCGGCCACGTCTGCCAAGCAGATCCAGGCCTCGGTTGGCGATCGAATCCCAAACGTCGCGCAACAGCACTCCAGGCGACAGCATGGGATGGCCGGGCCTCCTTAAAGGCATCTATCGGCAGTGTAAACCATTTGGTTTAATCTATTTGGAAAGAGGCACGTGGGAGCAGCGCGCTCGAATCGGTTCAGAATCGCGAAGCTTCGATCCAGGTATCCGAACGCGACCAGCTCTCCGTAAATTCCTTCGCCACGTCCGCCGACGGTTTACCCTGCGCATCCAGAGCCGCTTTCAATCCATAAAGTGACCAGCCGTTCTTAGGATGGCGCTTCAGGTCTTCACGGTAGACGCGTTCGGCATCGGTAAACCGCTTCGCATCGAGCAACGCCGCGCCGAGCCAGTGCCGCGCGGCAAAGGGCAGAGGTTCGGGTTCGTCGTAAACGATCGAATCGTATCGCTCCACCGACCGCTGGAAGGAGGCGATCGCCTTATCCAATTCACCGTTCGATCGATAAATCTCACCCTCCAGAATCCCGTCCAGCACACCCAGCAGGTCATGCGCGCTGTGGCCGCGAAACACTGCCTTCGAAGTCTCCGCGGATTTATGCAAGCGTTCCAGGTAGGCCTGTGCGAACTCCTTCTCACCGTTCCGCAGATGCGCATAACCCTGTCCGAAGTCCCAGATACCCGCTTCAATCTCATCCTTTGGACGCTCCGTGATCTCCAGCACCTGGTTGAACCGTCCGAAGCGGATGCGCGTCAGGACCTGCATCAAGTTTTTGCCGTTGAGCGTAAAGTAGTCGTTCGCGGCCTGCATCGCGACGGCGCCCTGCCCATCCATCGAGGCCGCAAACAGGAGCATGTGCAGATTGTGATCGGGATAAATGGCAAACCCCTCGCCGATCTTCGCTTTTTGATCGGAATGGAATGCCTCGATGTTCGCCTTCACCGAATCGCCCCATCTGCCGATCTGGTTAAACGTGTGGGCCGGCATGTGATTCAGGTGGCTCGCGCCGGGAATTTTCTCGCCGAGCGAGTCGGCGCACGATTCGGCCAATCCAGGCGCCGTAGTGGCCTCGGTCAAGTGAATGTACAAATGACACGCGCCGACGTGTTCCGGATCGATCTTCAGAATGCCTTCCAACACGGCCTGGATGCGTTGCACGTTCGGGGAATTGATATCGCGCCAACCCTGTCGTGGCTCCATAATGAAGAGCGAATCGGCGTAGAGCGTGCCGGCGTCCAGGTCGTTCGGATATTTCTCCGCTAATTTGCGCATGGCCTCCGCGTAGGCCTTGTCCTGATCGCGCCGCTTGTCGGGATTGAAGTGTTCAACGTATCGAAGCTGGATGGCATCGATAAAGTCGCGTTCCTCCGCGGTGGTATGGCCAGGCGCGAGTTCCAGCGCTTTTCGCGATGCCGCGTACGCGTACGGCGCTTCCCAGGGCTGCATCGGCCCATTTAAATAAGAGCCCCATGACCAGGCCTCGCCCCAATAGCACATCGCACAATTGGGATCGCGCTTCTCGGCCTCACGGAACGAGCGGGTCGCATCCTGCTTGCCATAGGCATACATGAGCTGGAATCCTTGATTGAAATACGCCTGCGCCTCCGAACTCGAAGTAGTGATGGGTCGTTTGAAGACTCCGAGCGCTTTCGGGTATAGCGGCATCGGCTCGCTGAAATTTTTCGGAAGCGACTTCGGGGCCATGTCCTGATCGTGATCCTGCGCGAACGCACTGACCGCTATGGCTCCAAGAAAAAAGACGAGCAGAAGATGGCGGGTCATCGAAGATTCCTTGAAATAATGCTAGCACCTGTTATATCGAGGTCGTGCCGATCGCAGACGGTGGTGAACCCAAATTCGCGGCTTGACGCAAGCTGAAGTTCCGAAAAAAGAAGGGGAAAAGCGCGCCGCAAACCTGGGGGTCAGGGTCTCGCCACAGGCAGTTCGATGTAGCTGGAGTGATAGATCCGCTGGGTTGCCTTTTTGAAATCCTCCGGTTTAGCCCAAAAGATATTCGGCACGAACGTTTGCGGGTTACGGTCGTACAGCGGAAACCAGGCCGATTGCACCTGCACCATCAGGCGGTGGTCTCTAAGAAAAACATGATTGGCCGTCGGCAGTGCAAATCGGTACAGCAGAGGCTTGTTCGGCTCAATGGCTTTGGCGGTCTCGAAGCCCTCACGATAGCGGCCGCGGAAGATATCGGCGGAAACCATTAGCTGGTATCCACCCATCTGCGGTTGGCCCGCGACTTCATCCGGATAAACGTCGATCAGTTTTACCACCCAGTCCGAATCGGTGCCGCTGGTGGAGGCCGTCAGGTTCACCATCGGCTGGCCGGCGATCTTCAATGGTTCGGTCAGCTTTTCAGAAGTCCACACCGCCACGTCCGGACGGCCGGATGCTTCACGCTGATCGTCCACCAGCCAGCACGACCATTGCGCGCAGGTGTTGTAGCCGGTCGGTTGGATCGGCCGCGTGCGGAACGGCACGGGTTTCGCCGGATCGGAGATGTACTCATCGAAGCCACCGTCGCCCGCGGCAAATGCGGTCTTGCCGGATTGAGCCAGGTAGAGTCGCGAAGGCTGCGATGCGCCGGGCCACGAGTTGAGCCGCAGCCAACGGTTGCCGCCGGTTTCGTATGCCGTGACTTTGGCTATGCCCGACTTTGGAGCCGCGTCCTTCAGGTACTCGTCAAGAAATGGACGTAGAATATGCTCGCGGAAATAAAACGCCGTGTCCATAGGGAACTTCAGCGCACCCAGGCTGCTACCGTCCATGATTTCCTGCCCATGGTGCCAGGGTCCCATCACCAGAAATACGTTATTCCTGGCCCCAATGGCGCGGTAAACCGCCAGGGCGCCGTAAATGTCTTCCTGGTCCCACAGGCTGTGCACGAGCATTACAGGAATTTGTGGCGGGTGAGCGGCCAGCACTCGGTCCATCGCCTGCTCGCGCCAGAACTGGTCGTAAGCCGGGTGGGCCAGAATCTTGCGCCAGAATCCGATCACTTCCATACCGCGGCGCTGGGCGAGTTCGCCGGCCGATCCGGCTTCCAGGTACGTATCGAAGTCGTCATAGTGGCTGGTCCACCACTTGGCTTCATTCGCGCGGGTTGCAACCTGCTCATAGATGTAAGGCAGGTTTTGCTCACGAAACGCTCCGTTGTGGAACCAGTCGTCGCCCATCCAGCCATCGACCATCGGGTTCATGGGCACGGCAACCTTGAGCGCCGGATGCGGATTGATCAGCGCCATGAGCGGCAGGAAACCATCGTAGGAGATTCCAAGAATGCCCACCTTGCCGTTGGATTCCGGCGTGTTCTTTACCAGCCAGTCGATGGTGTCGTAGGTATCGGTTGAGTGATCGACCGGCGTGGGATTGAGCGGGCCCGAGAGCGGCCGGTTCATCACGTAGTCGCCTTCGGACTTGTATTTGCCGCGGACGTCCTGCACCACGCGAATGTAGCCGCCCTCCAAAATCACTTCGAGCGGATTGTCGTAGCCGTTCAGCAGCGGGCCCAAGTGTGAGCTCGCCGCATGGCCAGTGAGCTCGTCCGCGTTGTAGGGTGTGCGCGTGAGCAGGATCGGAGCTCGTGAGGCGCCCTTTGGGATGAGCACAACCGTATGCAGTTTCACGCCGTCGCGCATCGGAATCATGACGTCGCGCCGGGTGTAATCGAAGCTGGAAGTAACCGGTTCAAATTTCGCCGGGGTCTCGCTCGGATAGTTGGGATATTGCGGAGTCTGCGCGGCCAGCGCCAGCGCAGCGAAGAAAACGCTAAGAGGTTTCATGAGAGAACCGTTTCACAATCGTCGAGATTTCGCCGGCCGCCAGTTCCGGCACAAACGAATTCGTAGGGCCGAGTTGGCCGACCGCTTGGAGTGGCATGAGTGATTTAACAAGTGTACTCGGTCAGGAAAACGGCTTGCGTCTGGATAGCCCAACCCTCGCTGCTTTCCGACCCGCAAGACCGTCAGCGCTGTCCGATGTTCGAACGCTCGGCAGCTGCGATCGTTGCGTCGGCTTCGGGGCGCAGAATATATCCAGCTTTCAGATTCTTTTCGGTAACTTCTTTGACCGCATTTACGTAAGCGGCATGGCTGGGGTAAAGGTCGTTCACCGTCGCGGCATCGAAGTCCTCATGCGTACCAAACAGGCGGCAAAAGCCGGCACCTGAATTCTGTCCAGTATTCACGCCGGTCGGGACCGCGATCTCAGCGAGACGGATGCCACCAGCCAGTGAATTGCCATGCTTGTCGCGGGCTATGACCGCCGGTGGACCAACGGACGTCACCTCGATCGGCGGCGCCGAGGGCGGCAGCGTACCGTCTTTCACCCACGCCTGTAAGTGTTCAAAGGCGGCGTCCATCACCTGATAGAACGGAACATGGCTGTAGGGCGGCTGCTCGCAGGGATTTCCGCCTCGCGCAGCGGGAGCCGGCGCCGCATTGGCATTTCTTCCGCGCCCGCCCAGTCCCGGGGTAAAGCCTGGCGCGATCGGATTGCCGTCACGCCGCCCCAGCGCGCCGGAGCTGGCCGTGAACTGCGTATCGACGTGCGAATCACCAGCCACTTCCCATGACCGGAAGTTATTCGTATCGGGCTGCCGGTTGGCGGCCTGATTGTTAATGACGTCCGTCTCCGAGAGCAGCTTCCAGACTTTAATGTTCAAGTCCGTGCGAATCTTACCGCCGCCGCCGTGCACGACCACGGCGTCAAACACCGGCGCGAGGGGATGCACCGAGTTCAGGTAAATGGCCAGGCGAGCGGCCGATTGCGAATGTCCAGTCGCGAAAATTCGCTGCGGCTTCAATCCGCCCAGCAAATCGACGGCGCCCGGTTTTCGCACGGCACGCGCGACTTCGGCGAAAATGTCGTAGGAGAGCGCATCGTTGGTGATGGTTCCATCGGCGGTGACGTCCAGCGATCCATAACGATCCTGGTTCCAGACCTTCAGCGCTTCTACGCCAATGCGCTGTGCCGTGACGCCGATGTAGGCGATGCCTGAACGGATGAAATAATCGTGCGCCTGGTACCAATCGATATCGAGATCGTGGCCGGCCGTGACATTGTTCCATTCGACGATGACCGTGCCGTTGAACTTCGTGGCGCTGGCAGGCCTCCGCACAACCACGCGAGTTTTGTATTTGTGATCGCCGTCGATAACCGAGCCGGTCGCGCCATCCGGAGTGTTGTAGCGTCTCGCGGAGCCTGAAACGAAAAACTCCTGTTCGACGTAGCCGTGTCCTTTTAGATCTTCGAGAGCCGCAAAAAACGGATATTGATGCGAAGGATCGCCCACGGGAGCAGTCGCAATGATCGGGCCCGTGACTGTAGGGCTCTCGGCCTTTGCGCCGAACGTGAATACACCGAGCGCTGCGAGAGGAATTAGAACGCCTTTCAGCATTTCGCCATCGTATAACAAACTAGGGCCGCCGTGAAAGGGCTGACCAAAGGCGTAACAGATTTGTTGCTACGCTCATCTGGCCATCGAAATGGAATCCACCTTGAGGGTGTTGCCCGTCTTTTCGCCGGTCACAGCCACTTCGCTGACCGATTTATTGCCGGTGCTGCGCACCAGTTCGGCTGCTTT
>DATJWJ010000219.1:0-19410 GCA_035501355.1 Bryobacteraceae bacterium
GGTCGAGCCCGAGAGTGGGCTCGTCCAGGAACAGAATTTTGGGCGTATGCAGCAAGCCGCGGGCAATCTCCAGCCGCCGCTTCATGCCGCCGGAAAATTCTTTCACAGGATCATCGCGGCGATCCCAGAGTTCGAACAGAGTGAGCAGTCTTTGAATTCGTTCCTTGCGGACCTTGCGCGGCACTTTATAGAGGATGCAGTGCAGGTCCAGGTTCTCATAGGCGGTCAGTTCGTCGTCCAGGCTGGGGTCTTGGAAAACGATCCCGAAGCGCTTGCGAACCTCGTTCTGCTCGACAGCCGGGTTCAAGCCGTCCAACTCCACGGTGCCGCCGGTGGGTTTGAGCAGCGTGGTCAGCATTTTGATGGTGGTGGTTTTTCCGGCGCCGTTGGGGCCCAGGAAAGCGAAAATCTCGCCCTGCGCGACGTCGAAAGAGATATCATTGACCGCTGTAAAGTCCCCGTACTTCTTGACTAGGTTCTGCACACGAATCATTTCGCCGGGTTCTCCTGAAGGTTTTGAAGCAATCGATTGTTTCCGAGCAGTCCTCGGCCATCCGAGAATGGGTTGTCAAGCGTAATAGTCGAATTCTAGCGCTGATGTGTTGCGCGCAGCCACAATAACGACTGCGATAAAATAGATGGTGGGATGCGTCGGGAGCCTGATTTCTTCGAAGAACGTGAGATGGAATTGATTTACATCGCCAGGCGACTGAAAGAGGCTTTACGGCTGGAGACCGCGCTGACGTCGTCGGCCGTGGAATACGCGGTCGAGCCAGACACCTACAGCGGCGGCGTGATCTTCCCCAGCCAGCGAGTGGGCGCTTTCTTTTACGTTTTACCGGAGGTTGCCGAGCAGGCTCGTCAAGTCATGCAGCAGCATGGATTCCGGTTTCACGAATTTCGAGCGAAGGGCTGAACCATCCTGAGCGTTTCCGCGGTCCGATTGCTATCCTGAACAAATGCTACGTCGGGGTTGGATCGGATTGTTTGCGCTCGGCCTGGCTGCTCAGCCGGCCGGGAATCTGGCGGAACAATATCGCGAGACGGCCAATAAACTGATTGATGCCGCCATGGCGGATCAGGGCGGGATGGAGAAGCTGTCCTATCTGTGCGACCGCATCGGCAACCGCTTGAGCGGCTCGCTGGCGCTGGAGAAAGCGGTCGCGTGGGCCGCGGCGCAGATGAACCATGATGGGCTGGTCAATGTTTCAACGCCGCGCGTCAAAGTGCCGCATTGGGTGCGCGGCAACGAAAGCGCGGCCATCATGGAGCCGGTGAATAAGAGATTGGCGATTTTGGGACTCGGCGGCAGCGTGGCCACGCCCAAGCGAGGCATCACCGCGGAAGTGGTTCCGGTGTCGAGTTTCGAGGAATTGGAGAAGAAAGGCCGCGCCGCGATCGAGGGCAAGATCGTGCTCTTCAATGTTCCCTACGAAGGATACGGACGAACGGTGATCTACCGTACTGCGGGGCCCTCGCACGCGGCGCGATTGGGAGCTGTGGCATCGCTGGTGCGGTCCATCACGCCAATCAGTTTGCAATCGCCGCATACCGGTGCGGTGGAGTACATGGAAGGCATGGCGAAGATTCCGGCCGCGGCGGTGACGATTGAAGATGCGCTGCTCATCCAGCGGCTGGTGGATGCGGGAAATACGGTGAGCGTCCACTTGGAAATGGAAGCGCACATGTTGCCGGATGCCGACTCAGCTAACGTCATCGGAGAAATTCCCGGGCGCGAGCGGCCGGACGAAGTGGTGGTGATGGGCGGGCATATCGATTCGTGGGATGTCGGCGCGGGCGCGCAGGACGACGGCAGCGGCATCATTACTACGCTCGAAGCGGCGCACTTGATTCACCAGCTGGGGCTGCGCCCGCGGCGCACCATTCGCGTCGTCTTCTGGACTAACGAGGAGAACGGTGGGGCGGGCGGCGTGGCCTACAGGCAGTGGATCGGGGATGCGGTCCGCAATCATGTCGCGGCCATCGAGATGGATGGCGGGGCGGAGAAGCCGGCCGGGTTTGGGCTCACTACTCCTGGCGAATCGCAAGCGGCGTTGAACCGGGCCCGGGAAATCGCGAGGCTGCTGGATCGCATCGACGCGGGTTCGGTCCAGCCCGGCGGCGGAGGTGCGGATATCGCGCCGCTGCTGCACGACGGCGTGCCGGGTTTTGCGGTGCGCACCATGGCGACGCATTATTTCGAATATCATCACAGCCGCGCCGACACGGTGGACAAGGTGAAGCTGGAGGACCTGCGCGGCAATATCGCGGCCGTAGCGGTGATGGCGTACGTGCTGGCGGATATGCCGGAGACGCTGCAGCAGGCCGCGTCGGGGACTCGATAAATCGCGTCCACAGTTCGGCCTGGCCGTTTGCGGGGCTGAGATCGTTGACTGTTCCGATCACTTGTAGGTAGCGGGCACCGAGAACGAAATGTCGCCGATCGCTATACCGATGTCCAGACCGCTGGCTGAGAGCGGCGACTGAACCTGGTTTTGCATGCCCATGCCCCCGCCGCCCGCAGGCAACGCCGACAGAATATAAGAGGGCACAGTAAACTTTCCGGCATCCGCGGTGGTAAGGCAGGTGTACCCGGCGGTTCCGTAAATGAAGACATCGGAGCCGGGAGTTCCCCTGTCCAGGTCACAGTCAGATCCTGGGAACGGTCGATGGTTGAGGCCACGCTTTCATTCGTCCACGCGATTATCGGATTGGCGAACGTTACGGTGGAAGCAAACGAGCCTACATCCGCGCCCCCAGACCCTTGGAAGGTGAATGTGCCGCCGGTCGAAGGGATCGCGGTGGTCTTGTCTCCGGCGATGTGTTCGCGGTTTTCACCAACGGCGGGAATGTCGCCAAAGCCTTGGTCACCTCCTACGCTGGAGCCGAGCGGAGCGCTAGTGGCGATCACGGACAAGTACACAAGTGAGTCTTTACTACTGTAAGAACTAAATCCCGCCGTTCCTAGATTGCCCAGGTTGTACGCCTTGGCTTTGCCTTGTGGCGTGATGGTGCTCCCGTTCCACAGGAGGTCTCCCCGGAGTTGACGATAGCGCCCGTGTCGAGATTCAAGGCGTTGCCGGACGCCAGGGTTGTGGTCTGGTTGATGTCCGCGCTGGCCGCGATGGCGAGGGCGAACGGGAGGACCGTTAGAAGAATCTTGATAGAACAAAGTTGCGGCATGTGTGAGCAGTATGATCGCATTTCACTTAACATTGCGCCAAGGCTGGAAAAAACTGTCATCCGGTCTTTCTCACTTTTCGCTTTCCTATTGGGAGCGGACGGAAAGAATTACGCCGGTCGGGGATTGAGAACTGCCGATGCCTGCTTGGATCGAATAGTCTCCGTCCGCGATATTGTTAGGGACCTGGATGGCGATCTGATACAGGCCCGCCGAGCCCGGCGCGAGAGCCGAACCGAACACGATGGCTGAGTTGTTATTGATCGTGATCGTGGGCGCGTTCGCGGTGGAGTAGGTCGTATCGGCCGGCGTTCCCTTGCCCGCGGGATAGGGCGGGTTCGTAGCGCCGAAGCCCGTGGCCCAAAGGATGAGCACGTCACCCGGTTTGGCCGCGATTGTACTGGTGCCGGGGAAGGTTCCCGGTTTGACCGCCAGGCTGAAATCCTGGCGCGTGGCCACCACCTGGTTGCCCGGCCAGGCGAAGAACGCCGGAGAGAAGTCGCCCGCCGTGGTGTTGAATGCGGGACTGGTTCCCACATCGGTTGTCACGGTCACATCCACCGACCCGGACGAAAGGTCGGCAGGCGCAAGGACGTTCAGCTGTCCGGAAGTCAGGTAATAAACGTACGCGGGTTTCCCTCCAATGTTTACCTTGACGCCGTCTACATTGGTAGGTAGAGCGCCGTTGACGATGGAGTTGGTCCAGTCGTCATTCTTGGGCGCCAGGTTCGAGCCGAAAATCGTGACCCAGGTGTTGGCGGCGATGCCCGGTTGCAGGCTGGCGGCGTTCACGACCGAGGTAATGACGGGCGTCAAAGTGGGCACGATCGCGACGTCCTGTACTTCTTGTTGCAGGCATCCACCGGGCTTACAACCAGCCGGGCCCTGGGGAATCACGCTGGGCGTGAAGTGGCCGCCGCCATCGGTGGAAACCTTCAAATCGTGATTACTGTCGATGCTGTTGGAGAAAAGCAGAGACGAGGTCGTATCAGCCCAAAGCCTGCCGCTATGGGCCGAGAACAATCCGTCCTGTATGGGTGTCCAGGTATTGCCGGCATCGGTGGTTTTCAGGATGGTGGGACCCGCGCCGGTTACGTCCCCGGCCGCATAGATCGTGCCGTCCGGCCAGCCGATGACCTGCGAGTATACATAATCGGTGGTAATCGTGAGCGCCGTGAAGTTCACTGCTCCATCGGTGCTCTTGAACATCCCGCATAGCGAGCCGGCGACCTGGCAACTCGTAGAAGTACTGTGATCGGATGCGGCGTACCAAATGTTTGCATGCAGCGGATCCTGAATCAGGTCTATCGCCCCGGAAGCCAGCGTACCGTTCACCATAATATGCTTGGTGACGAAGGTCCACGTCTCACCATAATCACTACTCTTAAAGAATTGGCCGATTCCATCGTCCACGTAGAGGGTTCCTGCGACAGTTTTGTCCGCCTCAAAGAAGCCGACGGTATCGCCGTTTGGAAACGGCACGGGATTCATTCCCGGCAACAGAGGGATCGTGATCTGTTTCCAAGTGGCTCCGCCATCGGTGCTCTTGAATAGAAGGTCTCCGCCACCTTTCGGCGGCTCCGCGCTGATGTAGATGACCTGGCCGGAGAAATCGACTTGCACTTTGCTGGAGCCGCTAATACCCTGGCCGACCAGCGGGTTCGCGGTCCAAGTCTGAGCGCCGTCCAGGCTCGAAAAGAAAGCGTTCGCCTTGGCATGTCCCACCATGTAGATTTTGTTGGGATCATGCGGGTCCAGCGCGATCGAATATCCGACGACGGGCCCGGCCAGCAGCGCGTTGTTGAGAGGTATATTGACCAGATTCCAGGATGCTCCGGAATCGGTGCTCTTATAGAGGCCGTAGCTCGCGGCCACATAAACCGTGCTTGCAGCGCAACTCAGCGCTGCGCACAACCCGATCGCGATCGTTTTAGAAAAAGCAGTCATGAGGTTGTCCCCGCACAAGACTTAAGGACCCACTGGTAATGTCACGCTGTTCGCCTGGACGCCATTGATCTTGAGCACGAGCGCATCGGCCGCATTCTCGCGGGCCAGGCCCGGCACCACGATATTGATCTGATTGAATCCCACCAACCCGGAGGTGAGTCCCGAAAACGTGACGCTGGCCGGAATTCCGTCAATGCTGACCTGCGGTTGCGCCACAGTTTGACTGCCCGCCGACGGCTGTCCGGTAGTAAGCGAAGGGCTGACGGCGCCCATGCCAGTGCCGTAGCAGATGATCGTCTCGTTAGGATGCGCACGATTGTCCGCGGTGATCACTGTGATTCCGTCTTGATGCACGCACAGAGCCGTACCCCGCCCGTCCTGCGTCTGGGAAAAAATCCCCGGCGCCTCCGGGCGAATGTTCACCGTGCGCGCCGCGCTGGTCTGGCCACCCACTGTGACCTGAACCTGCGCCGAGGTTTGACCTGCTAGCTCCAAGGGAATCTGGATGCCCAGTTGCCCGGATAACGAGTAGAACAGGGGTGCGGGAAAACCACCCACGGTCACCGACGCACCGCCCAGCGTCGTGACGAGTTTCCCGTCCGGTCCAAACGCGGATACCGCCACCACCGAGCCATCGTTCAAGCCGCTTCCGAAAATCGCGGCAATCGAGCCCGGAGCTACCGGAGACGGCGCGACCGCGAAGCTGGCGTTGTTAACGATGCCGCCTTCGAGAATGTCCGGCCCGCCCGGTGCGGGAGGCAGGTATTTGTATAGGAACGAATCGGCGGCGCGCGTGAGGTTATCAGGAATCGTGTTCCGGTCAGTGTATCCGCCGATGTAGAGGCTGGTTCCATCGGTCGCCACGCCATAGCCGTAGTCGTCATCCACTGAGCCGGTTTGGATGGTCCAGATCGGGTTGCCAATATTGTCGAAACGTCGAACGAACACATCGGCTCCGCCCAGAGTCTTTCCCGTAAGCCCGCTTCTGGCGTAGCCAACTGCATACACGCCGCCCGAATCCGCGGCCACGCCGTACGCCTCTTCGCGATCGATGGTTCCGAACTGCTGGGTCCACTGGTAATTGCCGCTGAGATCGTATTTGCGGACAAAGGCGTCGAAATCGAACGTTGGCAATGTCTGAATACCAAGCAGACCCGAAGTGCTTCCCGCGATGAACACGCCCGTCGCGTTGGTTGTTATCGCATAGGCGTAGTGCTGGCCGGAGTCGCCGAATTGCTGCGTCCACACCGCGTTGCCATCCACGTCGTACTTGCGAACGAACAGATTATTATTCGAGGGCGGAGGCGGGGTGGTGAGCGAAGCAGTGCCAGAGGTTCCAGTAATATAAATTCCGGAGGAATCTGCGCACACCGCGTAACCGATCCCGCCGTTGGCCTGGATTTGGCTAGTCCATAGGACATTCCCGGCCTGATCGAACTTACGTAGGTAGATGCCTTGCGAAATCGTGCCGTTTGCGACTCCGAAAAAGGCTCCCACCACATATACTGCGCCGCCGCTGGCTACTACAGCCGCGGCGCTTTCGCCTCCCGCGGTTCCACTGGACGGCCCTTGGTATTTCCAAAGCAGGTTTCCGCTGGGATCGTATTTCATGACACCCGAAAGGAAGTTATTCTCGGCGCGCCGTCGGCCGGGCCCGGGGCTGGTGCCGGTGGAGCCAACCACGTAAACACCGGTGCTATCCTCCGCTACGCCATTTGCTACGAAACTGCCCCGCTGCAGAGCGAACTCACGCGTCCACACGACGTTTCCATCCGAGTCGTATCTGCGTACAAAGCCGTCTTGGCCGAGACTGACGGCGGTTTGTCCGGGAAGCGCGCCTTGCGTAGCTCCAGCCACGTAGACGCCGGTGGAATCGGCGGCTATCGCATAAGTCGCATCCGGGTTTGAGGTTGCGAATTGCCGCGCCCACTCCAATGTTTGACCGGCACCCGGCACCGCCAGGAAAAGCATCAATATCAGACAGACACAATTGTTGTTTCTTGACATTCGCGCTCCGTTGCTAATCCAGCGATCAGATGGAACCTTCCGTCTGGCATTGCGCAAAAGGCCGAAAAAACTGTCAACGTTGTTCCTTAACTGTTTACTTGAAGGTCCCGCTCTCGGAATACGAAACGGCGCCCTGGGCGATGGCGGCGTCCAGTCCGCTGGCAGGTAGCGGCCCCATGATGGAGTTTTGCAGCTGTATAGCGCCGGCTCCGGGTACCAGACCGGACAGAATATAAGAAGGCACGGTGAACTGGCCATCATCGGTGTGCGCCAGACACGTAAAGCTTACTGGCGCCCGCCCTGGGCCTGCGCCGGAAGTGCCGAGAATGTAAACCAAGCTGCCCGGGTTCCCTCCGGTCCATTTAACGGTTAGATCTTGAGAACGATCGACGTTATCTGCGACGCTCGTGTTGGTCCAGGTGAGTAACGGATTGGTGAAGGTGATCATGGCTGTAAATGCGCCGACATCGGCACCACCGGTTCCGGTGAAGGTGAATGTTCCGCCCGTGTCCGGCACGGCGGTGCTAGCGAGCAGAGAGTAGAAGGCGCCTTTGATTCCCTGTGATGCCATTTTAGTGTTGAGGCCGCCCGGTCCGGTCAGAGTGATGCTGCCTACATCCAGGCCGGTGATGTTGGGTATCGGCACAGGCGTGTTATATGTCAGCAGACATCCGCCCGGAGACAGTGAGAACGGCGGGACGTAGATGCCGCTATACTTCTCGAACGCGGCATCGGCGAAGCTGGAAATCTCTCGACCGCTTTTGCTGGGGGTGTTGGTTCTGCCAACGGCGACCAATCCGCCTCTTATGGTGGTTCCACCGGTGGGTGCAATCTGATTCCCATTGAGCCCGGTGGCCTGATCGAGGCACGCACCGCCACCGGGATTGATAGGCAGCGTGGCAACGTTGCTGATGGTTCCTCCGGCGATCACCGCGATCGGAACCCAGCACCCAGTGGGCGCCGAATCCGGGATGGTCAGATCGATTTGGTTCACGCCGGGATAACCCGCCGAGCCATGGTACAGGAGGTTGGCGGCGACGCCTCCGATAAATACCTGAACGGGCGCATCGATATCGTGTGGATTCGAGGAATACACGGTATCGCTGTCGGCTGGATCGGCGCCTAGTCCGGTAGTCCAGAGCACGATGGTTTCACCCGGCGAGGCGGAGTTGGTGAACGTCAACAGCGCGCCGGTGGCGTTATCCGTCGCGACTCCGCTATTGGTGTAGTAGGTGTTAATCCCAGGCGCGTGTGCGACTACGTGAATCGTGGCGGCTTGGCTGCTAGCGCCACGGTAGGTTACGGTCAGAGTGCCGTCGCCCATAGGTGTGTTCGCAGGCAGGACGGCGGCCAGTTGCGTGGGGCTGGTGTAGTAAAGCGCCGGGTGAACGGTGACGCCGTTGACCACTACCGTGATGTTGGCGCCGTTTAGCGTGGTGGAAAGGCCGGGATCCGCGCTGGATTGCAGCACCGGATCGCCGGGATCCGCCAGGTTCTCGCCGCGCACGATGAAGATGCTGCTGGGTGCAATGCCGGAACTCGGGGTGCCGTCTGGAATCAGGCTGGAGTTGTTCAGTATGGAATCCACTTGCGGGCCCAGCGGGGTTGCGCCGAAGGTGATGAATTGGAGCGTGATGGAGCCGCCGCCCACCGCCGTAATTAGCACACCGGCCGTGTGGCCTCCGTTCGTGAATACGGCGAAAACGTCACCCACAACCATCCTGATCGCGAGTAGAGGCTTAGAAGAGGCATTGTTCTTGAAGGCATCGAAATAGCTCTCAGGCTGACTAAGCCTGCCTAGCGTCGGAGAAATGTTAGCGGCCGTGGCGGCGCCTTGGGGAGTAATCGTGGTGCCGTCCCAGCGGATATCGCCGCCGGAGGAAACCACAGCACCAGTGTCGAGATTCAGGGCGCTGCCGGAAGATAGAGTGGTGGTTTGGTTAATGTCGGCTCGAGCCGGCTGGGCAGACGCACCTAGTAACAATGTTAGAGTAGCCCCGAGAATGGAACCACCCCAGCGACGAACAATAAAAACAAGAGTCATCATACCCTCTGGGCGGTATAATATCTTACACTCCGCATTGCGCGAACGGGGAAAAAAACTGTCATGCGGACTCGGGGAATCCGAACGCAAATCAAGAGCGGGCTAACGGGGATCGAGGGAGTGGCGCTGAGCCGGCAGGCGCTGGACGAAATGTTCAGCGTGACCTACGAGGAACTGCGCCGATTGGCCTCGACGGTGAAACGCAACGACCCGGGCGCTACCTTTACGCCTACGGCGCTAGTGAATGAAGCCTGGCTGAAGCTGGCGAAGTCGCCTCGCTTCGTCACCACGTCTCCTCTGCATTTCAAAAGGATCGCCGCGCGTGCGATGCGGCAGGTGCTGGTGGAAGCGGCACGGCGGCGCCTGTCATCCAAGCGCGGCGGTGATGGTGGCGTTATATTCGCCGTGGTAAGCGATGTGGCGGCGGAGGCGGCGCTGGGCCGCGAAGACTTGCTGGCGCTGGAGGAAGCGCTTCAGGAACTCGAGCGCCTGGAGCCCCGCCAGGCCTTACTGGTTGAAAGCAGATTTTATGGGGGGCTGGATGTGGCCGAGACGGCGGCCCTGCTGGATGTATCGGAAGCCACCGTGCACCGGGAGTGGAAAGTGGCCAAGGCCTGGCTCAACCACCGCCTGAGCGAAGCGCGATAATCTTAAGTCCTGCGGAGCGACATGGACACCGCGCGACTCAAGCGAATCCAGGCGCTGTTTCTCGAGGCCTGCAATGTGGCGGAGACAGATCGGGAGGCTTTCCTGCAAGGCGCCTGCGGCGGCGACGCCGAGCTGCTTGCCACCGTCCAGGCGATGGTGGCCGAAGATGCCCGCGAAGATTCTTTGCTGGACAACGGCGTGGCCGAGATCGCCGACGACATGCTGGGAGCGCGCGGCGAGTCATTCGTCTCCCGCCAGTTCGGTCCCTACCGCTTGAAGCAAGTGTTGGGCGAGGGCGGGATGGGCGTAGTCTACCTGGCGGAGCGTGAAGATCTGGGCAGCCTCGTGGCGATCAAGATTCTGCGCGACGCCTGGTTATCGCCGGCCCGCCGGGAGCGCTTCGAAAGCGAGCAACGGACGCTGGCGCAATTGAATCATCCTTCGATCGCGCGGCTCTACGATGCCGACACCCTGGGCGACGGCACGCCCTGGTTCGTGATGGAGTACGTGGAGGGCGTGCCCATTACGGATTATGCGCGCCAGCATCAGTGTTCGGTTGAAGAGCGGCTGCGGCTTTTTCGCGCGGTGTGCGAGGCGGTGCAGTATGCGCATGGCCACGCCATCATCCACCGCGATTTGAAGCCTTCCAACATCCTGGTGAAGGCTGCGGGCGAGATCCGGCTGCTGGATTTTGGCATCGCCAAGCAGCTCGAGAGCCTGGAGCAAGCCGCGGACCAGACCAGAACGGAGTTGCGGCTGATGACGCCCGCCTATGCCGCCCCCGAGCAGGTGCGTGGCGAGAAGATAGGGATATTTACGGACGTCTACGCGCTGGGTGTGGTCCTGTATGAACTGTTGGCCGGGCGCGCTCCATTCGACCTGTCGAATCGGACTCCGGGCGCGGCGGAGAAGATTATCGCCGAGGAGCAACCGCAGCGCCCCTCCACAATGCTGCAACGCGTCCACGCATCGTCCTGGGCCGACCTGGATGTCCTGTGTCTCACGGCCATGCACAAGGATCCACAGCGCAGATACCGCACCGTAGACGCGCTGATCCGCGATGTGGATCATTACCTGGAGGGTGAGCCGCTGGAAGCGCGGCCGGACACTCTGCGTTATCGCGCCGGCAAGTTCGTGCGACGGAACCGGCGGGCGGTGATTGCATCCGTCCTGGGGCTGGCGGCGGTCCTGGGCATGGCGGCGTTCTTCACGATACGATTGGCGATCGCGCGCAACACGGCCCAAGCTACCGCGGCGCGGTTGCAGCGCGTCCAACAATTCATGTTGAGTTTGTTTGAAGGTGGCGATAAGTCCGCTGCCCCGGCGGAGGGTCTGCGGGTCACCACCATTATTGACCGCGGTTATCAGGAAGCGCAGGCGCTCAAGCAGGAGCCGGAGGTGCAGGCGGAGCTGTACCGTACGCTGGGCGGGATTTATCAGAAGCTGGGCAACCTGGGACAGGCGGATTCGCTGCTGAGCGCGGCGCTGGCCGAGCGCAAGTCTTTATTTGGACCGGAGCATCCAGAAGTGGCCGAGAGCCTGGTCGCTTTGGGACTTTTACGTGTCGACCAGGCCCGTCTGGACGAAGCCGAGCGGCTGGTTCGCGAAGGGCTGGATAAGACCAGGCGCGCTCGTCCTCGCGACGATGCCGCCATTGCCAAGGCCACTACAGCGTTGGGGAAGGTGATTGAGGCGCGGGGCAATTACGATAAAGCCATTCCTCTGCTCGAGGCCGCGGTGGATCTGGAAGCGCGTATCGCGCCCGCAAGCCCCGAGCTGGCCGCGGCCGTGAAGGAGCTAGCCGACGCTCAGTTCTACGCCGGGCATTATGACGTATGCGACACCTTGAACCGGCGCGCGTTGTCGCTACACCGCCAGATTTTCGGCGAGCGGCATCCGCTGGTGGCGGATGATCTGATCAATCTGGGAGCCGTCCAATTTGAGCGGGCGCGCTATCCGGAAGCCGAGCGCTATTACCGCCAGGCGCTCGAGATCAATCGGGCTTGGTATGGCAAGGATCATCCTGAGGTTGCGTCGACCTTGTCGATGCTGACGCGGGCGCTGGTCTTCGAGCAGCGCTACGACGAAGCGGTGAACCTGGTGGAGCAGGCGCTGGCCATTCAGGAGCGAGTGTACGGGCCGATGCACCCCAAAGTGGCGAACGTGCTGAACGAATTGGGGACCGTGGCTTTGCAGCGGGATCGATTCGATGAGGCCGAGGCGCGATTCCGCCGCATGGTCGAGATATACAAAAGCGCGTATGGCGAGCATCATTATCTTTACGCGCTGGCCTATGCGAATCTCGCGAGCGTCTATCTGGCGAGGAAGGATTATCCGCGCGCCGAAAAGATGTTCCGTGAAGTGGTCCAACGCTATACGGAAGCGCTCTCGGCTGACCATTTGTACACCGGGATTGGGCAGATCAAACTGGGGCGGGCTTTGGCCGGCGAGAAGCATTATGCGGATGCCGAACAGCACTTGCTGGCCGGATACAAGATCCTGATGAAGCAGACCAGCCCGTCGGCGAGTTGGCTTCAGTCGGCGCGCAAGGAGCTGGTCGGCGTGTACGAGGCGCTGAACGAGCCCGAGAAAGCCGCGCAGTTTCGGGAGGCGGCGGTTGCGGCCAAGGCGTCAGCGAGCGACGCCGGACGTTAGAGCGCGGCGATATCCGAAGTTTCGAGAACTCGCTTCGGCGCACCTTGCTTGGCGGCTTTCAACATGGCACGGCCGAGTTTTTCCGTGGTCGTGATCTGGTTCGGCCAGTGTTTTTGGAGCCAAGGTAGAACGGGTCCGCTCAGCGTGTAAAACAATTGAACGGCACGTGTCTTCGACTTGATCCCATCGAGCGGTACAATGACGCCCGGGCGGAACATGTATGCGCCGCGGAAGGGCATGCTAAGCAGCGCATTTTCGGTTTGCCCCTTCACACGAGCCCACATACTGCGTCCGCGCTCGGTGCTGTCGGTGCCGGCTCCCGATACGTAGATGAACGTCATGCTGGGATTCAGACGCGCCAGTGTCTGCGCGGCTGCGATAGTGAGGTCGTAAGTGATGCGGCGATATTTTTCCTCGCTCATGCCCGCAGACGAAACACCCAGGCAGAAGAAGCAGGCGTCGAAGCCCGAGAGCTGATTTTCGATAGTCGAGAAATCGAAGAAATCCTTGTGGACCAGTTCGCGAAGCTTGGGATCCTCGCGGCCGGTGGCGCTTCGCACGATGGACAGGACGCGCTGGACATCCGGGTCGAGCAGGCACTCGCGCAAGACGCCCTGGCCCACCATCCCGCTGGCGCCAAAAATGACAACGTTCACGTCTCCATATTAGAGCCTGGTTTGGGGCGCCGCGGTGATATGCTTGTGGCCATGTGGAATCGCACCCTGTTCGTAATGCTGCTGGCCTGTACGGCCGCGAGTGCTCAAAGCCGGTCGCAGCCGCCGCGCTCGGTGCGGCTTTATGTATTCGACGATGGCATGATCCGAGGGATCAACCCGGAGATGTTTCATTTCAAGAAGGAAGAGGTCGCCGCTGCCGACATGGTGGTGGCGTCGTATCTGATCGTGCATCCGAAGGGCACGCTCATGTGGGACAGCGGGGCAATTCCGGACGGCGAAATCAAGGGCGACGGCAGCATCGCGACACAGGGGTTGTATAGTGCGTCGAAGACGCTGCGGTCACAGCTTGCCGGGATTGGATACACCCCTCAGGACATTACATACTTCGCCCTTTCGCATTATCATGGCGACCACACCGCCAATGCCAACGATTTCGCGGGCGCCACCTGGCTGGTTCAGCAGCCGGAACGCGACGCGATGTTCGGCGACAAAGCGCCGCCGATCACGCAGCGGGCTCGCTACGAAGCTCTCAAAGATAGTAAGACGAAAATCTTGAAGGGCGAGGATTACGATGTTTTTGGCGACGGCACGGTGGTGATCAAGGCGGCTTATGGGCACACGCCTGGGCACCAGGTGCTGTATGTGAAGCTGGCGCGCGCGGGTCCGGTGTTGCTGGCGGGGGATTTGTATCATTACCAGGAAGAGCGGGGCACCGACAAGACGCCGACCTTCGAGTTCAACCGGGACCAGTCGCTGGCGAGCCGCTCGACTATGGAGGCGTTCATCAAGAAGACCGGTGCGCAGCTGTGGATCGAGCATGATGTGACGAATTTCAACAAGCTCAAGAAGAGTCCCGACTATTACGAGTGAGCGGGCGACTCCGATAACTCGTGGTCCGGCAAGCCCCAATCGGACCTATTGAAGATCACAGGGACGTGAAGAGCGCGCATGTTCGCGACCAACCAAAGCAAGTCATCGTTCAAGGCGGATGCTAATTGGGGACTTGCGGCGGGCGCCTGGGCTGGTTCGCCTCCGGGAGCGCGATAAATTCGAAGCGGATCTTCCAGGACCTGCTCACGGGCGCCGGAGTAATGGGCGGCGTAGCAGAACAGTGAATCTAGATGATCGGACGGCAGATCCAATTCGGAGAAGCCTCGCACGTCCAACCAGTGCGCGCGAGACATCAACGTGAAGTCGGTACATGTATTGGTGTGCAGATAAGCGGGCTCGCCCATTTCGAGAAGCTGAGGGGAAGCTTCGCGTCGAGCAGTCCAATCTTTTGTTGCCGGCTTTGAATCGATGCCGAGACTGCACCACTCGTGCGAATCCTGTGGCGCGGCGGAATGGCGCGTTCCGGCGCCGCAGGCAAAGACGCGGAAGCTCAGCAGACGGGAATCCGGTCCGCACGGCGATCCCGGTGTCTCCGGTGTGAGATAGAGAGCGGCGATAGTGCCAGGGGCGGCCGGCACGGTGAATTCCAGGTACGTCAAACCTTGAAGCGGGGCTCTGGCTAGCACTGCGCCCCGTTCGTCCGTGGAACGCACCACTAAAATAGCCGGCTGCTGACTTGGCCCCGGCTCCACCAACAAGGCGAGTGCGGAAGTGGTTTTGGGCATGCGCAAGAGGAGCCGCGCGTCTTTCGAAACCCAGCGGAATCGCTCGCCGGCTGATTCCTCGCGATAATACCAGCCTGGGCCGACTTGAAAGTCCATGCCCGCTTCAAAAATATCGCTGCCGCGGCGTCCCAGCAAACGTGCGGATCGAGCACTTAGTGCGCATCCGCGCACCAGCAGCGCCCACGGTCCTTGGAATTTGTGGGCACTTCCGAGCAAGCGCTTAATTATCGGGCTGTGTTCCCGGACGGAATCAGCGAGCGAGGGCGGCGCGGATTGAGCGGCGTTGGGCGCGACCCAATCGCAATGAAAAACCGCCAGGTTGAGGATGCGAGGGTCGTCCAAGACAGGTGCGCCTCCGCCGGGCAGATGGAGACGGAACTTTCGCAGGCCGCCTGGCGCGGTCGGCGGGACAGCGAGCGCGGTAATGGTGCGCCCACCGATCGTCCATTCGGTGGCCGAAGAGTCGTGCTCATCGAATATTTGCAGGGTCTGTGGCAGCGGGCCGAGTCCCGGGCCTGGTTCAACCTCAAGCAGCAGGATCCCTCCGCCCGCAGGAACACGCGCCAGGACTTCCGCGTCGTTGTCGAGCCAGCGAAAGGTTTCGCCTGTGGCCGCGTAGTGTTCGGGCGGAAACCAACCTGAGCCAAAGCTCAGACCGGAGTTGACGGAAGCGATATCTTCTGGCGCATTGCGTCGCAGACCGTCGGAAGTGAGCGCGAACATGCCCTCTCGCGTCGACACACGCATCAAATGGCTGCGGCAATAGGCGAGGCGCGCGTCCACGGTGTCGTCGAGGGGACTGCCGCGCTCCACATCGTAACGGTCCATGCGATACATCCGGCCTTGCTCCAAGCGCCGCGCAGCGAGAAAATCGATCAGCTCGTTCGAGAACAGGATGTCAATTTTGGTGGCCAGGATAAACTCGCCCCGCGCCCGGCGAATCCCGGCGTTTGTGAGGAGGCGGGCATTGGCCGGATCGCGGATCTGAGTTTCGCGCGGCATCTCAATCAGGCGGATCTGGCAGGGCGTGCTGTCGGCAGGCAAACGCAATGAGGGCGGATTCTGGGTCACAATGATCAGCTCTGAGTCGAGGTTCTGGCGCCTCGTTTGGTCAATCCAGGTATCCACGAAGAGCTGCATGCGCGCCGTCAACTCCGCCGAGGTGTCGCGGCAGGATATGCCGGCTACGATGGACAGATAAGGCATGGTTTCACTTTTCGAGCGCTGCTCTCGCGCTGAGCGCGATCCAATGGCCGCATGGAAAACCAGATTATAAGATAGCGTTTCCGGCCGTTGTGCTTTTGCGATTCTCAACGCGCAACACTGGTACGCGTAGTCCTAACCCTCGTTGTAACTGTGAAGCGGCGTCTTTTAGGGAGCGTTTTTTGCGTAACAGTTGTGTGGCGCTCCGAGTCCAACAAAGTTTAATGACGTCGGGTGCTTCAGTATCAATGTGCGAAGAAAAGCGCCGCCTGGTGGCGGAATACGAAGCCGCCACCCAAGCGTACTTCCGGTCCATGAACGACCTGCGAGCCAAGATGGGCACTTCCCCAAAACACGAATACGATCAATTGTTTAGGGCGACGGAAGAAGCGCACTCGCGATCCGAAGAAGCACGCACGGCTCTCCTAAAGCATGTGCGCGAGCATAAGTGCTAACTGTAGTTCTCCCGACTTTCCGCCGCAGTAACGAAATCCAGTTACAAACGATCATACAAATGGGTGGCTCACCTGAGTATCTCCGGCACCTCGGTTGCCAAGGAGGCCGATGCAAGGAGCGGAACATGAACGACTCATCGAGGAGTATCATCAGGCCGTTAAGAAGTACAGCGAAGCAGTAAGTCGGTTACTGAATCTCGAAGGGCCGGAATTTGACCGGGCTTACCAGGAAGCTGAAACGTTGCGGCAGGTGAGTGAACGATGCCGCGCGGCACTGGAAAAGCAAACGTGAAGACTTAGCAGGCGCCTTCGCCACCGCTTTCATTCCGCATTCCCAACTGAGATAAAATCATTCAAATCCCATGTCTCTTCCGGCCGGGACAGATTTGAAGAACCCACTTGAAATCCTAACGTCCAGCGGCGCCGGTGGCATGGGCCAGCTTTAGATCGGGACAAAATCAATCAGGAGGCACTAGCTTATGAATAAAAGCCTGCGTAGAGAGATTCTTGCGTATGTGTCGTTGGGTGGAACGATGGCTTTGCTTCAAAGGACTGCTTCTGCCCAGCAGAGCCAGCAGCCGGGCGCGCCTCCGAAGAGTTTTCATTACGGCCCCGACAATCCGTCCGAGACTTACGTGAAGCACGCCTACGACGAGCAGACCGTTGACCTCGGCGAAGTGACAATGAACTACGTGGTCGCGGGCAGCGCGAGTTCGCCGGCGCTCCTGCTGATCCCCGGTCAGACCGAATCGTGGTGGGGCTATGAAAAGGCAATCGGGCTCCTGAAAGACCGCTTTCATGTTCATGCCGTCGATTTGCGCGGACAAGGGCGCTCTACTCGAACGCCGGGCCGCTATACGCTGGACAACATGGGCAACGATCTGGTGCGCTTCATTGCGCTGGTCATCCGGCGGCCCACCGTCGTGAGCGGACTCTCATCCGGCGGAGTGCTTTCGGCGTGGATGTCCGCCTATGCGATGCCCGGCACTGTCCGAGGGTGTCTGTATGAAGATCCACCCTTGTTCTCATCCGAGGTCAACACTTCCTATGGCCAGTCGATACGCCAGGGCGCTGCCGGTCCGATGTTCGCTCTTTGGGCAAAGTACCTCGGCGACCAATGGAGCATCGGCGACTGGAATGGTATGCAGGAAGCGGCAGCGCGCGAGTTGCATGTCCGTGTGCCACCGCCAAGAACCGATGAGCCGCCGCAGAATTTGAAGGAGTACGACCCGGAATGGGGGCGGTCATTCTGGACTGGAATGTGGGCGGCGAGCTGCGATCACGCGCAAATGCTGTCTCACGTCAAGGTGCCCGTGCTTTTCACGCATCACCAGCGAAGGATCGACGATAAGACCGCGTTCCTCCTGGGCGCCACTTCAGATCTGCAGGCCAGGCGCGTGCGCGAGATCGTTGAGGCCGCCGGACAACCGATCGAATACAAGTCGTTTCCGACCATGGGGCACCCGATGCACCAGATAGATCCTGCGCTATTTGCCAACACTCTGACGGCCTGGGCGCAAACGCTGAAGGCCTGAGACCAGAAGTGAACGATCGGCGGCTTCAACTCCAGTAACTGCGGTCGAGGCTGCGGTATTGGACGGCCTCGGCCAAGTGCGCTCGGGTCGGCTATGGTGCGGGCGACTTTGAGATGACGGGGCCGCCCTTTTAAAAGCGTGCCGGCTCATGCTATTCGGGTAAAGGCCGCTAGAAACACCGCTGACAGTTGCGCTGGGTGTGGGCGACGGACTACGATAGCGTTAATTTCAACCACGACACGATCGGCCGCAGGTTTGGGGTGAAGGCCGCAGCCGTAGGGGGGACTAATGCGTGCGATTCTGCTTCTTGTGGCCGCAACGGCCATGGCAGCGCCGGCTGTCAAATGGGGCAACATCCCATTGAGTTTCGAACTGAATAATGGACAGGCATCGGGGGAGGTCCGCTATCTCGCTCGGGGAAGCTCCTACACGTTGTATCTCGCCTGCGGGGAGACCCTGCTCGCCGGGCATAAACAGACTCCGTTGCGCACAAGGTTCTCCGGTGCCAATCTATCGGCGCGGATCGAAGGCGAAGCCCGCCAGCCTGCTACCAGCAACTATTTCGTTGGTAACGATCCGAGTCAATGGCGCACGTCCATACCGAATTACGAAAAAGTTCGCTACAGCGGCATCTATCCCGGGATCGATCTCCTTTACTACGGCAAAGACGGCCACCTGGAATATGACTGGATCGTCTCGCCTGGCGCCGATCCGGCAAAAATCCGCCTGGTATTCGAGCAGGCCGACCGGATAGCAATCGATAAACACGGCGATCTCGTCATCAAAGCAGGCGGCAGTGAATACCGGCACAAACGGCCGGTAATCTATCAGCAAGTCGCGGGGCGACGCGTCACTGTCGCGGGCGAGTGGAATCTGCGTGGTCGGGAAGGAACCTTCCGCATCGGCGCTTACGACCATAGCAGAGAGCTGGTCATCGATCCGCCCTTGATCTATTCCACGTATCATGGCGGGAGTGGACTCGACTTCGCGTACGCGCTTGCGGTGGATACCATCGGCAACACCTATGTGACGGGTGGCACCGGATCGGCCGATTTGCCCACCGCAGGACCTTTGCAAAGCGCTCTGCGGGGCGCGGAAGATGTCTTTGTCACCAAGATCAATCCCAGCGGCACCGCGAAAATGTACTCAACCTATTTGGGCGGAGGCGGTCCAGACGAGGGCCACGGCATCGCGGTAGACGCACAGGGAAATGCCTACATAACGGGAAGTGCCGGGTCCATCGACTTCCCAATCAAGAACGCCATCCAGGCGAAGCAGGGTGGATCCGGAGACGCGTTCCTCGCTAAGCTCAATGCCCCTGGCTCGGCGCTGGTGTATTCCACCTACCTGGGCGGAATCGGAATCGATTCCGGTTCGGCCATCGCGCTAGATGCCGCGGCAAATGCATACGTGGTGGGCACAACTTTCTCTGCTGATTTTCC
>DATJWJ010000220.1:0-25151 GCA_035501355.1 Bryobacteraceae bacterium
TGCAAGGGGCTGTTCCGCTTTTCTTTCTGGACTACTTCGCGGTGGGGAAATTGGACGCCGGGGTAGCCTCGCAAGTCGTCGAAGGAGTGGCGCGGGGCTGTAGGAACAACGGTTGTGCGTTGATCGGAGGCGAGACCGCCGAAATGCCAGGTTTCTATCAGGCCGGTGAGTACGATCTGGCGGGCTTCATCGTGGGCGCGGTGGAGCGCAATCAGATGCTGACCGGCAAGAGCATCCGCCCCGGCGACATCCTGCTGGGTCTTCCGTCCAACGGCATGCACACCAACGGTTATTCGCTGGCGCGCAAACTGTTGTTCGACGTCGCGCGACTGCCGCTGGATCACGCTCTCGCCGATGAACTGCTGCGCGTGCATCGCAGCTACCTGAAGCCAATTCGCGCACTGGTAAAGACCGGCGTGTTGAAGGGAGCAGCGCACATCACCGGCGGAGGAATTACCGAGAATACTCCGCGCATTCTCCCTCCCGGGCTGGCCGCGCGCGTGGACGTTTCAAGCTGGACCATCCCCCCGTTTTTCGAGAAGCTGCGCGCCATGGGGAATCTCGATCTGGCGGATTACCGCCGCACCTTCAATCTCGGCATTGGCATGATCCTGGTGGTGGGTAAACGAAACCTCGAGAAGGCGCAGGCGGCGCTGCGCAAGCTGGGCGAAACTTCGTACCAGATCGGCGATGTGGTGCGTTCCGCGCGCTCTGGGGTTATGTATGTCGGCGAGACCGGGGTGCGGGGTTGAAGCGGCTGGGCATCCTGTTGTCGGGACGGGGCTCCAACTTCGAAGCCATCGCGAATAACGTCGCCTCCGGACGCCTGAATGCTGAAATTGCCGCCGTGGTTTCCAACCGGCCCCAGGCTCGCGGGCTGGAGGTTGCGCGGGAGCGTGGATTGCCCGCCATTGTGATGCCGTCCCAAGGCGTGCCGCGCGAAGAATACGACCGCAGCGTGGTAGCCGAGCTTCGCAACCGCAGCGTGGAACTGGTTTGTCTGGCGGGATTCATGCGATTGTTGAGCGCTGAATTTTGCCGCGCGTTTCCGTTGCGCGTTCTCAACATTCATCCGTCGCTGCTGCCGGCGTTCCCGGGACTGGACGCGCAAAAGCAGGCGCTCGAACATGGCGTCAAAATCAGCGGCTGCACGGTGCACTTCGTGGACGAGCTGCTGGACGCAGGGCCCATCGTTCGACAGGCCGCCGTCCCCGTACTGGACAGCGACACGGTGGAGACGCTCTCCGAGCGCATTTTGGCCGAGGAACACCGCATCTACAGCGAGGCGATCCAAACGGTTTTGTCGGAGCGCTGGCGAGTCGAAGGCCGGCGCGTGGTGACGGACTAGACGTGCTTCGCCCGATTGACCTTCTTGTTCGCACCGGACGCGCATCGCCGCCGACCTTGCGTTACCTGATGCAGACCGAAGTCCACGTCTTCGCCTTCTCCATTTCGGCCGGGATGCTCTTGTCGTTTTTCCCTTTCATGACGCTGATCCTGTCGCTGTGCCGCTATGTTTTTAAGTGGAAAGCTTCGGTGAACGCCATCTATTTTGCGCTGAGCGATTACTTTCCGGACGTATTCGGTCAATTCCTGCGCCGGAATCTGGAGGCCACGGTGGAGTCGCGCGGGCCCGTGCAAGTTATCGCATTGGTTCTGCTGTTTTTCACCGCCAGCGGCATTTTCGAGCCGCTGGAAGTGGCGCTCAATCGGGCCTGGAATTGCGGGCGCAATCGAAGTTACTTGAAGAACCAGTTGCTCAGCCTGTCGCTGATGTTCGCGTGCGGCGCGCTCACGCTCCTGTCGATAACCTTGACTGCTGTCAATGGCGAATTCATGAAAGGAGCGCCGCACCTACCGATCGCATCCGCCGCCAACCTGCTCGGACTTGTATTTTTCAAGCTGGCGGCAATCCCCACCTCGATGCTGCTGCTGTTCCTCATTTACTGGCTGGTGCCTAACTGCAAGGTGCCGGCGGTGAAAATCATCCCGCCCGCTATCTTGGTTGGATTCCTGCTCGAAGTCCTGAAATATATCAACCTGCTCACTTGGCCTTATCTCAGGACCAAGCTGGCCCTCGAGTACGGTCCGTTCGTGTATTCGATCACCATCATCTTGTGGGGATTTCTGACGGCGCTGGTGGTGCTGGCGGGAGCGGAATTTGCCGCGCGCCGGTCGCGCGTAGCCAGCGCTCCCGGAGGCTGATTCAATGGCATGGACCACCTTCCGCGATCGGCGCGCCATTCAGATTGAGAACGATTTGGTGCGCCTCACAATGCTAGCCCAGGGCGGGCATATCGCCGAGATCCTGCACAAACAAAGCGGCGTGAATCCGCTTTGGATTCCACCCTGGCCATCCATCGAGCCGTCCGCGTACAGCCGCGAAAAGCATCCCGAGTATGGCGCGGATGCGGAAAGTAAGCTATTGGCTGGCTTGATGGGCCACAATCTGTGCCTGGACCTGTGGGGATCGCCGTCGCCTGAGGAGGCCGCGGCCGGCATGACCGTGCACGGAGAAGCCTCCATTCTCCCGTACGAGATTTCGGTCAACGGCCTGGAGCTGACAGCCAAGTGTTCCTTGCCGGCGGCCCAATTGCGATTCGAGCGCCGCGTGCGCCTGGAGGGCGAGCGCGTGTACTTCGCCGAAGCCGTGGAAAATGTCTCGATGCTCGACCGGCCGATTGCGTGGACCGAACACGTGACGCTGGGCCCGCCGTTTCTCGAAAAAGGAGTTACGCAATTTCGGGCGCCCGGCGCCAAAGCGCGGTCGCTCTCAGGCCGAGATTTCGATTGGCCCTTGAAACCTGGGGCCGATGGCGGCGTCGAAGACCTGCGTGTGTTTACCAGCGCGGCGGCGTCCGGCGGGTTTGACACGGTGCTCATGGATCCGCGGCAGGATCGCGCATTCTTCTTCGCCTTCTCACCCGCTTCCCGGCTGCTGTTCGGGTATGTGTGGAAGCGCGCGGATTTCCCGTGGCTCGGCATCTGGGAAGAAAATTACGCCCGCGAGCATGCGCCCTGGAATCGCCGCACTCTAACCCGCGGTATGGAGTTCAGTGCATCGCCATTTCCCGAGAGCCGGCGCCAGATGATTGACCGCAGATCGCTGTTTGGCGAGCAGGGCTATCGCTGGGTTCCGGCTAAGACGAAAGTGCAAGCCGAATATCACGCCTTCATCACTACCGCCGCATCAATCCCCGAGAGTCTGTAGGAGCTCCAGATCGACGTTCCCGCCGGAGAGTATCGCGCCTACACGGTTCAAACCCTTTGGCAGCTTGCGGTGATAGAGCGCGGCGGCGGTGGCGGCTCCGCTCGGTTCCACCACGATCTTCATGCGCGTCAGCAGGAATTTCATGGCGTCGCGAATCTCGTGATCGCTCACCAGTACGACGTTCTCCACATGTTTCTGAATGATCGGAAAAGTGATGGCGCCGGGCTTGGTGGCGCGCAGGCCGTCGGCGATGGTCTGCGGCGTGGGAATCTCCACTCGGACGCCGGCGCGCAGAGAGAGATAGGTGTCGTTGCCGTCCTCCGGCTCGACGCCGAAGACGCGCACGGACGGGCGCAGAGACTTGGCGGCGACGGCGCAACCCGAGATTAATCCGCCGCCGCCGATCGGCGCCACCAGCGCATCGAGGTCGGCAATCTCTTCCAGAAATTCGAGCCCGGCCGTGCCCTGCCCCGCGATCGTCCAAGGATGGTCGTAAGGCGGAACCAGGGTGGCACCGGATTCTTCGGAAATCTGCTGTCCGATGGCTTCGCGGCTCTCCGTCATGCGATCGTAGCTGACGACACGCGCGCCATATCCTCGTGTCGCGGCCACCTTCGATTTGGGCGAGTCAGTCGGCATCACGATCGTTGCCGTTATCCCAACCGAAGCCGCCGCGATCGCCACGGCCTGCGCGTGATTGCCGGAGGAATAGCTGACCACGCCGCAGCCCAGGCGGTCCTTGGGAATCGAATACACGAAATTCGCCGCCCCGCGGATCTTGAAAGCGCCGCTGCGCTGAAAGTTTTCACACTTGAAGAAGACGCGCGCGCCGGCGATTTCGTCAAAAAACCGCGATGTGAAGACCGGCGTGCGATGCGCGATGGAGCGTATTCGCTCGGCGGCCTGCCGGATATCGGAAAGTTGAATCCCCTCAGGCATCACAAGTCCTAATTGGTGGAAGCAGGCCCACTCCGAGGCGTCTTGCCGGTCAAAGTGGCGGGAATCGACTCCACAAACTCGATCACTCGCGGCAGCTTGTACTCGCCCAGCATCCGCCGGCACTGTTCTATCACTTCGCCGCGCGTCAGGCGGAGCCCGGGCCGAACCACCACTTGCGCCCGGATCACTTCTCCGGCGCGTCCACCCGGAACAGCGTCTACATGCACCGCCGCTACGCCGGGCAGGGCTTCCACGGCGCGCTCCACCTCCACCGGATCGACCTTCACACCGCCCATGTTAATGACGCGTCCGATCCTGCCCTTCAGAAACAATCCCCCATCGGCTTCGACGTACCCCAGATCACCAGTGCGAAAAAAGCCATCCTGGAAAATGCGCCGGTTGAGATCCGGCTCTCCCAGGTATCCGGACATCACAGCGCCGGAGCGCACGGCAATCTCGCCCAAGCGGCCCACACCGCCATCGTTACCCTCGGCATCCAGACATTTGACTTCCACCGCCGGAAAATGGACGCCTACAAACTCGCCTCCTAGATCGCTGGATGGCTGGCGAGGAGAGTGCGCAATCGAGATCCCGCCCGTTTCCGATGTACCATACCATACCAGCAGGGGGACGCCGAAACGCTCTTTCCAGCTTTGCGCAACGGCCGGCGGCAGACGCGCACCGCTCGAGATGCAGAGCCGCACCGTTTCAAACAGGTCGGAACGGGCGACGCGATCGGTCAGGTGGCTGAATATGAATGGAGAGCCGATGAGAACGTTGACGCGCTTGCGAGCCACCAGTTCCGCATATTGTTCCGGAACGAAATGCGGCATCAGGACCAGGGAGGCGCCCCTTAGTAACGGCATCAACATGCAATTGTTGAATCCATGCAAATGATGAAACGGAACGACGCTCAAAAAGCGATCGCCGGGTTCGATGCCCATGGCGCGAGTTGCATTCCCGGTGCTGACCAGCAGATTACGATGGCTGAGCGGTACGATTCTCGGTATTCCAGTTGAGCCGGAAGTTGTCATGTACAGCACCGGATCTTCCGCTGACGCCGGTGCCATTGTAGTGGCGGAAGAAGCGGGGGCCGATTTTAGAGCGTCCTCAATGGCTATCACGCGCTGGTCAGGAATCGCAGCGGTATTCTTCCATTCGCTTTGGAATTTGCGTTCGCAAACCACACCGCGAAAGCCGATCCGGCCGTGCAATTGGCGCAGTTCCACGGCGCGCCACTGTGGATTGGACGGCGTCAACACGGCTCGTAACGAGGAAAGCGCCAGAAAACAAGCGGTGAACTGCCACCCATTCAGCAGCGTTGCCGCGATGACATCGCCGGGGTGGGGATCGAGCGTGGTTTGCAGCCAATGGCGGTGCCTGGCAACCTCTTCGAGCAAACGGCCATAGGTGAAGACCTCCTCGTTGTCGATGATGGCCGGCTCGTTCCAACGTTGGTCTGCGACTTCGCGGAATCGTTCGAAGATCATTGCGCGCCGGAGCGCTGTATGCGCGAAACTGTATCGAGTGAAATCAGAGAAGTGACCATAATACCCACTCCGCGGGATGATCAGCAATCTGCTTCTCGAGGCATTTCACGAACGTAGGCAGATTTCGGTCGATGAACTCATCGCGGCTGGCACACGGAACGATATCAAGCGGTGGGCTGAAGACGATTCGGAGGTCCGAACTCCTGCCCAGGCACAACATGGGGACAACCGAACATCCCGATAGTCGAATGATGTCCAGTAGGCCAGTTGAGAACCGGGATGGAGTTCCGAGCAATGACACTTCCACCCGCCTGGACCCGCCTGGAGCGTCCAGCGTCATACTGACCAAACCACCGGAGCGGAGTCTTCGCAAAATTTGGAGCGTGCAGTCCGGTGACCGCGAATCCACCTCGTCTCGTATTACGGCACGCATGAATTTCGCAAGCCGCGGTTGCACCCACCGTCCGCTCAACCGTCCGGCGCCTCCAGCGGCGGGCTGGTAGCCCCGCACGGCAAGAATCCGGTACCCTAGCGTCGCCAGGTAACGCCGCGAAATCCGGACCGCGGAAAAATGCCCTATTACAATCACGACGCCTTTCCCGTGTGCCACCCCCGCGTCGAGATACTCGAGTCCGGAGACCTCCGCGACACGGAGCTCCTTGAGGAACGCCGGTCTGGCTACTACGACGTCGTCCAGCAGCCGGAACATCGCGCTTGAAACCAGCTGGCGGGCAATGCGCGGCGCTTCGTTGGGCGAAATACCGGAGCCGGGAGTGGCCAGCATTCTGGCCTCTGCCAGCTTCCGCAACTTTCGGAAATGGAATTGCAAAAGGGGCTCGGCAACTCGACCGAGCTGATAAAGTCCGTCTCGAGAAATGAACTTAAGTAGAAACCGAAGCGGATACAGATAGAGCAACAGCAGCAGATCGCGCGTTGTAACCAGCGGCGCGCGGACGACACTGGATGCGGAGCGCTGCGCGTCTTGAGCAGAAGGGTTCAGAAAATTTCCTTAATAACCGGCTCTCTTATCAACCACGTTCTCGAGTGGCTGGCCGTTGCGAAAACGCTCGAAATTCTCGATGAACTTGTTCATTCCCAGATCGAACCAGCCTATGACGTGGTCGGCCGAATGAGGCGACAACAGCACGTTCGGCAAACGATAGAACGGGTGCTCCGCGGGCAAGGGCTCAGTGTCGAAAACGTCCAATGCCGCTCCGTGTATGCGTCCTTGCTCGAGTGCCGCGATCAAGGCCGACTCCGCGATCACCGGCCCTCGGCCCACGTTGATGATGACGGCCGTTGATTTCATAGCGGCCAGCTCAGCTTCACCGATCATGCCGCGCGTTTCTTCGGTCAACGGAGTAGCCACCAGCACGTAATCGCAGCCGGCCAGCATCTGGCGCAGTTCGCTGAGTGGGAACAAGCGGTCGACATCCGGCTCGGTGTTTGAGTCCGGCGACCTGCGGCGGATGGCGTGGACGCGCATGCCCAGCGCCCGCGCCAGCCGCGCCGACTCGCGGCCGATTCCTCCGTAACCCACGATTCCCAGCACCTGCTTGCGGATCTCAAACACTTCGAATTGCTCCCAGCGACCCGCTTCCTGATTGCGGATCAGGCGACGCAGGTCCTTGGCGAAGAACAGCATCGACGCGATGGTGAATTCCGCTAAGCCGTCCTTGAAAACGCCCCGGCCATTGGTCAGCGGAACCGGACTCTCGACCAATTCCGGAAACAGCAGCTTCTCCACGCCGGCCCACATGGCGTGCACCCAGCGTACGCGGGTCGCCAGGGGAAAGATGGCGCGGAGCAGATCGTGCTTGAGAGCGCCAACCAGGATGACATCGGCCTGCGGCGCGTGCTCGGCCAGAAATTCCAGATCGTTGCCGGTATGAATGTTCACCGGCTCCGGCAGACGGTCTAGGAGCCGCAGATAGCCGGCGGTGGGGTTGGAAATCACCAGTACAGTGATGGGGTCCATGAAAAAAGGAAGATAACACGGTTGGAAGCCAGGGCCTTGCCGGTATAACATCGTGACGTGGCGGCACAGCAGCAATTGCGCGATCTTCCGCCGGTCGATCAGGTATTGGCCGGCCTGGCGCATCTGGAGCAGCGTTTTCCACGCAAGCTGATTGTTGAGGAGGTTCGCCGTGTCCTGGACATTCTGCGGGAAGAGATCCGAGCGGGCCGTCCAGTGATTTTGGACAGGCTCGAGACGCGCGTCGAACGAAATCTCGCGCGGCTGGAACAGCCCTCGCAGCGGCATGTCATCAATGCAAGCGGCGTGGTGCTGCACACCAACCTGGGCCGTGCTCCGCTTCCGCGCTTCGAGCCAAACTTCGGATATTCGAATCTGGAGTACGATCTCGCGCGAGGCGCGCGCGGCAAGCGCGACGTGCACATCGCGGAATTGCTGGAACGGCTGGTGGGCGCGCCCGGCATCGCGGTCAATAACAACGCGGCCGCGATTTACCTGGCCCTGAACGAGCTGGCCGCCGGATTCGAAGTCATCGTCTCGCGCGGCGAGCTGATCGAGATCGGCGACGGCTTTCGCATTCCGGACATCATGCAAAGCTCGGGTGCGGTCCTGCGCGAGGTTGGAACCACCAATCGCACGCGGATCGAAGATTATCGGGACGCCATAAACGAGCGCACTCGGCTTTTGCTGCGCGTCCATCCGAGCAACTTCCGCATCGAAGGATTCACGGCGCGGCCCCAGCTGCGAGAGCTGGCGGCGTTGGGCAAAGAACGAGGCATTCCGCTGTACGAGGACCTTGGCAGCGGTTGCGTTGTCGATTTGCGCGCGTTCGGCATTGAGGAACCGCTGGTCTCAGATAGTCTTCAGGCCGGAGCCAGTCTGATTTCTTTCAGCGGTGATAAATTGTTGGGTGGTCCGCAGGCAGGGCTGCTCGCCGGCGACGCGAAATTGGTGGCGCGACTGCGGCGCAATCCGATGTTTCGTGCGCTGCGGCTGGACAAACTGATTTATCAGGTGCTCGAAACCACGCTGCGCAATCTGCTGCTGGAGCGCTGGGACCAGATCCCCTCGTTGCGCATGATTTCGACCAGCAGCGACGAATTGCGAGCGCGCGCCGAACATTTCGCAGCCGCCCTCAATGGCATTGCGGCGCAGGTCATCGAGGGTCAGTCGCTGATTGGCGGAGGAGCCACGCCGGAGCAGCCGCTCGCAAGCTGGCTGGTGGCGATCGAATGTGCTGACGTCGTGGAGGCCGAACGCCGCTGCCGGCTGGCCGAGCCTCCGGTGGTGGCGCGCATCGAGGAAGGCCGGCTGCTGCTGGATCTCAGAACAGTTTTCGCCGGCGAAGAAGACGACTTGCGGCGCGTGGTGCGCCAGGCCTGCTCATAGCGACGCGACCAGCATCGCGAGTAGGGCGGTACGATCGGCAATGCGGTTGATCAAAATACTCTCATTCAGCGCGTGCGCGCCTTCGCCCACCGCGCCCAGCCCGTCCAGCGTCGGGATCCCGAGCGCGGCCGTGAAATTTCCGTCCGAACCGCCGCCCGTGGCCGATTCTTCGAGATCCACGCCGAGTTGTTTCGCCAGCCCGCGCGCCATCGAAAACATCCGGCCGATCGCGGGCGTGCGCTCCATGGGCGGGCGGTTCAACCCGCCTTCCACCTGAATCGAACAGCGTTTGTCGAACGGGCGCAGGCCTTGGAATTTCTTGTCGAGCGCAGGCGCATCTTTGAGACGCGCGACGCGGATGTCCACCTCGACGCGCGCCTCGGCGGCCACTACGTTGGTGCGCGTGCCTCCCGCGATGACGCCCGGATTCACGGTCAGGCCTCGCGGAATGTCGGTGAAATCAGCGATCCTTTCCACCTGTCGTGCCAGTTCCACAATGGCACTAGCGCCGCTCTCAAAATCCACGCCGGCATGTGCCGCACGCCCTTTCACGCTGACGGTGTAATCACCCACGCCCTTTCGCGCGGTCTTGAGCTTGCCCTCCAGACCCGTACCTGGCTCCAACACCAGCACTGCCGCGCTCGATCGCGCCGCTTCTTCGGTGAGCGGGCGCGAGGATTCACTTCCCACCTCCTCATCGGCATTGACCTGCAGAACCACGCGGCGGGCTATGGGAACATCCAGTTCGCGCAGAGCCTGCATGGCATAGAGAAAAAACGCGATGCCGGACTTCATGTCCAGCACGCCCGGGCCCCCCAGCCGGCCGCTCTTTCGCCGAAATGGCATTTGCGCTAAAGTGCCGAGCGGCCACACTGTGTCGGAGTGCGCCAGCGCGAGAATATCTCCGGACTGCCGCCGGCGTGGCCCCGGAAGCTGAAATTCGCAGCGCAGATGACGCCCGAACTTCCCGCCGGGATAAGTTCGCACGCGTCCCATGCTTTCCAACTTGCTCGCCAGCAGATCGACAAAACGGTTCACCGACGGCGGGTGGTCGCTGGGCGATTCGCATTCCACCAGTTCGCCAATCAACGCGATGATGTCGGATTGTTTCGAGCGCGTGAACCGAAGAAACGGATGCATCGCCTGTTATAATAGCCACTTCCCATGCCCATTCTGGATATCCAGGCGATTCGCGAGATTCTGCCGCACCGTTATCCGATGCTGCTGGTGGATTCGATCGTCGAACTGGAGGAAGAACGCATCGTCGGAATCAAAAACGTGACCATCAACGAGCCCTTCTTTCAGGGCCATTTCCCCGAATTTCCGGTCATGCCGGGCGTGCTGATCGTGGAGGCCATGGCGCAAGTGGCGGGCGTCCTGGTTTTGAAAAACATCCCCGACCGGAAGAACAAATTAGTGCTGCTGGCTTCCGTTGAGGAAGCGAAGTTTCGCCGGCCGGTGCTGCCCGGCCACCAGCTTCGAATCGAGATGAAGGTCACCAAGCGCAAGGCCAGTGTCGCGAAGATGCATGGCCAGGCGACCGTAGATGGGTTGGTGGTGGCCGAAGCTGAATTGATGTGCAAGCTCGCCGATCGCGCGCCGCAAACCGAAGCGGCGCCGGTTGAAGCTCCCGTACCGACGCCGGTCCCGTAAGCCATCGCATGGCGATTCACACCACGGCGATAGTTGACGCACGCGCCCGCATCGCGGACAGCGCCGAGGTTGGTCCTTTCTGCATCGTGGGTTCGCAGGTCGAGATCGGCGCGCGAACCCGTTTGATGGCGAACGTGTACCTGGAAGGCGCCGCCGTCCTCGGCGAAGACAACGTGGTGTTTCCGTACACGACCATCGGCGTTGCATCGCAAGACCTCAAATATAAGGGCGAGCCTTCCGAGACGCGCATCGGACACCGCAACACTATCCGCGAGTTCGTCACCATCCATCGAGGCACGGAAGGCGGCGGCCTGGTCACCGAAATAGGCGATGACAATCTCGTCATGGCCTATGCGCACATCGCGCATGACGTGCGGATCGGTAATCATACCGTGATCGCAAACGGCGTGACTTTCGCCGGGCACGTCGAGGTGGGCGATTGGGCCGTGATCGGAGCCTTCAGCGGAGTCCATCAATTTTGCCGCGTCGGCCGCCACGCCATGATCGGCGGATATAGCGTGGTAACGCAGGATGTGCTGCCCTTCTCGATGACCGTCAGCCCGCGCGAGGTGAAGACGTTTGGCGCCAACAAAACGGGCCTGGAGCGCCGCGGGTTTTCGGCCGAGACGATTGCGGGCCTACACAAGGCCTTCCGGCTGCTGACAAAATCCGGGCTCAACACGACGCAGGCGGTGGATCGCATTTCCGCTGAAGTGGAGATCGGGCCGGAAATCGAGGAGCTGCTGGCGTTCATCGCATCGTCGGCGCGCGGGTTCGTGAAATGAGCAAGTACGGGATGATCGCCGGCAACGGCCGCTTCCCGTTGTTGGCGCTGGAAACAGCGCGCGGCCTGGGCGACGAGGTGGTCGCGATTGGGCTACGGGAGGAAGCATCGCCGGAAATCGAAGCGCTCGCGGCACGCTGCCATTGGATTTCGATCGGCGAACTGAGCCGGCTGATCGAGATTCTCAAAGAGGAAGGCATCACCGAAGTCATCATGGCCGGGCAGGTGAAACACGCCAGCATCTTTTCCTCGATCCGTCCGGACTGGCGCTTGGTGAAGATGCTCGCGTCGCTACGCGAAAAGAACACCGACGCTTTGATCGGAGGCGTGGCCAAGGTGCTGTCGGATGAAGGCATCCATTTGGCCGATTCCACTCTGCTGCTGAAGCCTCTGCTGGCTGGCGCCGGCGTGCTCACGAAACGCAAACCCTCGTCTGATGAAGATCGCGACGTTGCCTATGGCCGGCGCATCGCGAATATGCTGGCGGGCCTGGATGTGGGCCAGAGCGTCGCAATTTGCGACCGTGCCTGCGTGGCCGTGGAAGCGATGGAAGGAACCGACGCGATGCTGGAGCGCGCGGCCTCGCTGGTGAACGGCAAGCCGCTACGCTTGGTCAAAGCCTCGCGCCGCCGCGGGCACCTGCTGTTTGATGTTCCCGTGGCCGGGCCCAGAACCATCCAGGTGATGCAGGCCTGTGGCGCTACGGCGCTGGCTGTCGATGCAGGCCGCACGCTGCTGCTGGATCGCGGCGAAATGCTGGAGCAGGCCAATCAAGCTGGCATCGCCGTCATCGGTTGCGCTCCCGAGCCGTAAATGGTGCCTGTGCTAGGTTAGGTCCTTGGCCGATAAAATTCGAGTAGCGGTGGTGGGCGCGGGCGTTTTTGGACGTCACCATCTGCGCATTCTGAGCCTTTCTCAAAACGCGCAGCTGGCGGGCGTGCTGGACGTCGATCCCGGGCGCGCTTCGGCCGCGGCAACCGAATACAAGTGCCCGGCATTCGCCACACTCGATGAATTGGCGGGCCAGGCCGATGCGGCGATGGTCGCGGTCCCCACATCCACCCATTCTCAGGTTGGATGCGCGCTGCTCGAACACGGCCTGGACGTGCTGGTGGAAAAGCCCATCGCCGCGGATCGCGCCTCCGCCGAGCGCCTGGTGGAAACTGCCGCGCGACGCGAGCGCATCCTGCAGGTCGGCCACTTGGAACACTACAACCCGGCCGTAGTGGCGCTCAAGAAAGTGGTTCACCTTCCGCTGTTCTTTGAAATTCATCGCCTGAGCCTGCCCGGTCCACGCAGTCTGGATGTGGACGTGGTTCTGGATCTCATGATTCACGATCTGGACATTGTGCTGGACCTGGTGGGGGCGATGCCGGAGGAAATCCAAGCCGCCGGCATCTCAGTTCTGTCGGACAAAGCGGACATTGCCAACGTCCGTCTGGCGTTCCCGGGCGGTTGCATCGCCAACTTGACGGCCAGCCGCGTATCCACCGAACGCGTCCGCAAGCTGCGCCTCTTTCAGCCGCACCAGTACATCTCGCTCGACTACCAAAAGCAGGAAGCGGCGGCGTTTACCGTGTCCGAGCAAAAACAAATCGGCTTCCAGATGTTGCCCGTCACTAAAGATGAGCCGCTGCGTTTGGAAGTGGAATCGTTCCTCGAAGCAGTGCGTAATCGAACGCGGCCGCTGGTTTCGGGCGCCGAGGGGCTGCGTGCACTGGATGTCGCGCTGGCCATTCTTGCTAAAATTGAAGCGCATACTGAGCTAGTCACGCAACGAATTCAGTCGCTTCGAGAGCAACCTTCGGCCTGAACCGAACGTCTTTTTGGCAACGCCACCATGAATTTAGAAGCCGATCGCGGCCCCCAGCTGCTGCTGGACTGGCAGGCGGAAACCGACTCGGTACGCTGGTTTCGCGCCGGCGTGGCTTCGCTCGTGATTCACGCCATAATTGTGCCGCTCCTGGTGATCGTAGCGAGCCTGGAGACGCCAGCGCCCAAGGTGGGTACCCAGATCGTCAGCAATTTTGAGCACGTGACGTTGTTTACGCCGAGCGACATCACGCAGAAAGAGCCGAATCGAGCCAAGCCCGCTAAGGAAGTGAGCGTGGAAGACCTGCAGCCGCAGCCTCCCTCCGAGAGCCGCCTACCCTCGACTCGCGCCGTGCGCACTTTCCAGCCTCCAGCGCCGCGAACTCCCGGGCCTCCGCATCCGGGACCGGACGTTGCCGAACCTCCGAAACTGGAAGCGTCCCTAAATCCGGCGCGGCCCTTGCCCGTCCCCGCCGGCAGCCCGAACGCTCCGCAGCCGAAGATTCAATCCGACGAGCAACCGAAGCTCGCGTTGGAAACTCCCGGACAACGCGGGACGAGTCCGGATGCGAGCAAGGGCCAGTCCAAACCGGCGTTGAAGCCGCCCTTAGAGGAGGCCATACGTCGGCCTCAGCCGAGCGCTGGCGGAGGCAATCTTGGCGGCAACGTCGAGCAGCCCGAACTGCCCGAAAGTCCACAGATTCCACCCTCGCCCGGCAGCCAGGGAATCCTGCCGGAGCTGCTCAGCAATCCCATGGGCGTCGACTTCAAACCGTACTTGGCGCAAGTTCTCGCGCGGGTCCGCCAGAACTGGTTCGCGGTGATCCCGGAAAGCGCGCGAATGGGCAATCGCGGGGTGGTGCAGCTTCAATTCATGATCGACCGCAGCGGCCAGGTTCCCAAGCTGGTGATCGCGACGCCCTCTGGCTCTCAGGCGCTCGACAAGGCCGCCGTCGCCAGCGTCAGCGCGTCGGTGCCGTTTCCGCCGCTGCCCCCGGACTACAAGGGCTTGTCGATCCGGCTCCAATTCGCCTTCAAATACAACGTGCAGTGAAGCGCTGCGTTAGTTGCCAGGCAGCACAACAACCGGGGCGCGCCAGAAAGCAAATTTTCCCGCGCTAGGATCGAGTACGCTCACTTGGCAGGTATACTTGCCCGGCCGGAGCTTGGCCAATGGCACGCTGAAACGCAACGGAACCGCTTTGGTTTTGGGATTCAGGCCTTCGGACACGCGCAGCGGCTCGGTCTCAAAAGCTTTCACCTTGCCGCGGTAGAAGCTGACATTGGCCACCACCGGTTCGGTGGTCTCGGCCGCAGGCTCGTATGCCTCGAGATAAACGTAAAGGTTCTGATTGGTGCGAAAAACGCGAGTCACGTTGGGAACCAGCTTTACTCCGTCCTGGATCAACGGGTGCGCCGCGAGAATCTTCTTGTCTTTTTCCGCCGTGGCCACCGCCGCATCCAACCTTTCGCGCTGATTGCTGAGCACCACCGAACTGATCGGCAGATATTTTTGCTCGCTAGTCAGGTCGGGCACAACAAACTTTATCTCGTATGTGCCCATTTTCCCCGTCTCGTTTTCGCGCGCTAGAAACTTGGCCGTGTAGGCGCCGGGCGGAAGCGTGAAACCGGTGTCGTATTCGAGCGTGGCCTTAGAGAGTTGCTGGCTGCTCTCACCGCGCAACTTCACCTGAATGTTATCGCGCACGTTTGCCACCACCGCGCCTTTGGAATCCTTTATTTCGCCGATGAAATCCAGCCGCGTGGTGTCGGCCCCGCCATGCCGGGCGAGCTCGATCTCGGATCCTGGAATCTTAACCGCCATCGGAACAAAATAGCGATCGCGCCCCAGGCGAAAGTAATCCAGCTCCATCGCCAGATCCATGTCCGTGACGGGATCTCCCAGCGCCAGAGCCTGCGCGAGCTGGCGCTCCTTGTCGCTCTCGCTGGACTTGTTGAACTGCTTGCCGGCATAGTATCCCTGCCGGTAATCGAGTTTCGCGATACGCGCCACGGCCGAGCTGTTCAACGTGATTTTGATCCGGCGGAAACGCCCGTCCAGCGCCGCGTTGCTCGAATAATAACCGATGATGTAGTAACTGGTCATGTCCTGCTGAGCCTGGACAATACCCATGGAGAGATCGTTGTTGTCGAGCAGCGCTTTGCCGCCGGTGTCCGCAGCCAGCGTGTACAGCGTCTCTTGCTGATTCTGGAAATTGCTGGTGAGAGCGCGAGCCGAGCTGCCGGAATACATGGCTTGGCCTCCGGGCGATCCCTTGGTCGCGTCACCCAAGGGAGCTTGCGCCACCAGGCCGCGAGCGTCGATCGGATAAAAAGATACATTGGCGCGAATCGCGGCATTAATCGTGGACCTCAGCTGCGCCTGATTGTCCAGACCGTTGCGTTGTATGCCGCTGGCGAAATAAACCAGCGATTTTTTCTCGTTCAGCGACCCCAACATCTTGACCGCTGTTTCGAGCGCGGACAACTGGCGGTCGGTGTTGAAGATGTTGAACTCCGTATCGTCCTGTTGGAACGCCGCACCGGTGTCCGAGGCGCTGTCGTCCTGATTGTCGATCTCGAATCCCTGGCCTTCCCCGATGGTGAGGCTTCGAATATCCTTCGCCAATAAATCGCGATCGTCGGTGAAATCTTCCAGGACCTTGACGTCGCTCGAAAAAGTCATGATGGCCATCAGATCGGCGGGCTTCATTTGAGTTTCGAGAAACTTCAAAGCGGCGGTTTGCGCCCGCATCTGGTCTTGAATCGGCATGGACGTCATGTCGAAGAACATCACCATCAGGCGGCGATTGCGGTACTTGAGATCGCCCGGCCGCTCCGGGGCGATTTCGACAGTGGTGACAGGTTTCGCTCCCGACGTTGCCGCAATCGCGCTGGACGGCACCACCGTGGGCTTCGCGCGCGGCGACGTATCGCCTTCCAGCGCCTGGAACTCGAAAACTTTGATCTCCTGCGGCTTGCCGTCTTCGGTAATCGTGAAGTCGGGTGCCTTAAGATCCGGAATGGGCTTTCCGTCCTTGCCCTTGATCAAGACGTCCTCGACTACTAGTTGAGTGGTGGTCGAAATTCGCAAGCCAGTGTCAGGACGGCTCGCGGCGGTCTGGACGGGCTGCTGGCCGGACGCCGGCAGGAGCATACATAAAACCAAAGTGATGGTCAGACGTCGCATGACTTAGAACCGGAATCGCAGCGTAAGCTGCATCGATCGCATGGCATTGGCCGCGGCCGGCAAACCGAACTGAGCGTTTCCCAAAGTCGTGTTCCAGGAACTGAACGTCACGTGGTTCATCACGTTGGTGGAATCGAAGCGTATATCGAAGCTACGCCGTTCGCCAAGCCGGAAGACGCGCCCCGCCGAGGCGTTCAAGTTCAGCTGGATCGGGCCGGTGATGATGTTGCGCCCGGCATCTCCCCACTGGCCGGGCAGCGGAGCCGCAAAAGCGGCGATGTTGAAACCATGTCCTGGAAGCGTGGGGGCGAGCGATCCGCCGATGTAATCCGCACGCAGCGTACCAGTGACGCCGGTTCCGGTTGCCAGACGGCTAAGGATTATCGGCGTCTCCGGTAAGCCGCTTCCGACAGTCAAGGTAGTGGCGAATGTCCAATCTTTTGCAAGCGCTCCCTTCCAGCCGCTCAGCAGCGTGCCGCCGTTCACGCCCTGGCCAGTGCTGTATTGCATCGTCCCGTTCAATGTGTGGGTGCGGTTGAAGCTGGAAAGCGAGCGTTCGGCCGCAAGATCCAACCAATTCTGAGCGTAAGTGGAGCCCAACGCCGCGCGTCCGCCGACCCCTTGCGCGTCGTCGATGGCTTTCGAAAAGATGTACGTCCCATTCCAGGAGAAGCCGCTGCGGAACCGCCGCTGCAATTGAACGCTGGCGGCGTTGTAACTGGAATTGCCGTTCGATGTGACGTAGACGTAGCCGGAAGGGTAAGGACTCGCGGGCGCCCCGGCCGGAAACGTGTTCGGCAGAAACTCCTGAACCTGGTGCGTGCCCTTGTTGCCTTGATAATTCAACGTGAGAATGATCGACGGCGACAAGTTCTGCTGGATCGAAGCCTGCCAGTAGTGCAGGTAACCGATGTGGAAATTCGGATCGATCGCATAAGTCTGCGGAGTCGCGCTGATGGCCGGCGTCAGGAAAGCGTTGGCCAGCGTAAACGGATCGGTCAGCGAATTCGGCTGCGTCACGCTATAGGACAACGGCGCCTGCTGCGCCATCCAACTCGCCAGGGATTGATACACCGAGGTGTTGAAGTACAGGCCGTAGCCGGCCCGCACTACAGTGGAGTGCCCGGTCAATGGCCGCCAGGCAATTCCGATGCGCGGCTGAAACTCGTGGTAATCGGGACGAACCAGCGAGTCGGGATAACCGGCCTGGCTCGCCGGCGTGCAGCCGGTAGCGGCCGTAGCGCAGACTGGCGCCGCCGTGGTGAAAGCGGGGCCGATGCTCAGATTCACCAGCCGGTTGTACAACTCGTTCACGGGCTCTTGAAAATCCCAGCGCAGTCCGAAATTGATAGTCAAATTGCTCTTGATGCGCCAGTCGTCGTTCGCGAAAGTGTCCAGCCAGGACGTGCGGAAATACTTGTCGGCGTTGCCGTAGGCGATCGAACTAGTGGCGGGCAAGCCCTCCAGGAAGTCGGCGAAATCGTTGCCGGTGAAAGCCCCTGTGAACACGAAACTGCCGCGGGGATTCTGCTGCGATAACTGATTGAAATCGAGCCTGCGGAAATCGCCGCCGAACGTAAAATTGTGCTTCCCGTGCACCCAGATGAGGTTTTCCCCCACCTGGTTGGTGTTGTTGTGATTCAGCGCGAAATTTCCGTCCGACAGGCTTGAGATCCCGTTCGAGAACACCAAGCTGGGCGGACCCCAAAATGAGGGGGCCTGATCGTTGCCCTGAATCCCTGCCATTTGCGAAACGTTTTGCGTGTCGGCGAAAAACGGCGTCGCTTGCGTTGCCGACCGGCTGAAGTTATAGCGCAGATTGCTGATGAGCCGGTTGGTGAAATGATAGGTCCATTGCAGCCCGGTGTTGAATCCGGTGGTCGTGGACGTATCGATAAAGTTGAACAGATTCGGATTAGTGGTGTGGTTGTATTGCCAGGAGAAGTTGCCGCTCAACTGGTTTCTGGGGTTGATGGTCTGGCTGATGCGAGCGTTCACGTTGCTCTGGTCACCGACACCCAACACTGGAATCTGGTAGTTGTAACGCGAGTCTCCGGCAAAATTCGGCAGCGGATACAGGTTCAACAAGGCCTGAGCCTGGGGGCTGACTGGAACGGTGCCGAACTCGGGAAGAATACCCGCGCGCTCGGCCGCGGTCGGCACCAGGCCGGTGAGGACGTTGGCGTTGTGATTCAGCGTCAACTGGTAATTGATGAAGAAAAATGTCTTGTCGCCGCTGAGCAGCTTGGGAATCTTCAGCGGGCCGCCCAGCGCGCCGGTGCTGCGGAAATGGTTGTAGGCCAACTTGGGCGTCTCCTGACCGGTTAACGAAAACGGCTTGGCGTCCAGCGCGGAGTTATCCAGGATCACCGCTAGATTGCCGTTGTATTGGCTGCGGCGGTTGCGGCGCGCATTTCCAAACGAATTGGCGTTGCCGCGGCCGAATCCTCCGCGCCCGCCGCGTCCGCCGCCGGGAAAACCACGTCCTCCACCGAAGCGTCCGCCGCCAAAGCCGCCACTGGGGCCGCCAGGCCCTCCTCCGCCCGGTCCTCCACCAGGCCCTCCAGCCTGTGGTCCGCCCGGGCCGCCTGCACCAGCCAAACCCGCCGGACCGAACCCGCCTGGTCCACCAGGGCCGCCTGGACCGAAGCCGCCCGGTCCACCTGGCCGGAACAGCATCCAATCGTTCTGCTCCGGAGCGTTGACACCGTTGCTCACGCTGCCATTCACGATGAAGGCGTTCGATGCGCTCTGGTTGAGGTCGCCCGAGCCCGCGCCGAAATCGTTCTCCTGCCCGGACACGTTTTCCGCTTGCAGACCTCCAGCCTCCTGCGAAGGGTTCACGTCCAGCGATTGGTACGCCTGCCGACCCGCGACGGCCTGCCGCAAAGAAGGCCGCCCTGCAGCGCCGGGCTGAGAGCCCCTGCTCCCTCGCGGAAAATTCTGCTGGCTCGCATTTCCGGCTGCCGTTTCTTGCGGAGGAGCTTGCCCGGGAACGGGGGCGCTCGCACGATTCTGTCGCGGACGCGCCGCGCCGGTGGTTTGCTGATTCAAAGCCTGCGCAGTAAGCAGCTTGAGATCCCAGTCGGACGCGGGCTGTGTTTGCTCGACAGCGACGGTGCGGCTGAGCGTCGCGAATCCCAGCATTTCCACCGTGATGGTCCAGGCGCCTGGTTCCAGATCGGGGAAGCTATAGGCGCCTTGTTCATCCGTAGTCGTGATTAATTTTTTACCGCCCTGGCTGGCGGACACGCTAGCGCCCGGAATCGGCAGGCCGGCGGATTTCACGACGCCGTGATATTCCGCACCCATCAAACCGCCGACTGCAACAACTAGACCAACAAAACACCGCACTGTCTAAAGGATCACATGTTTCCAAGACGGGTTACGAAAATTCCTGTAAAAGAGGGTAAAGCCGCGCGATCTCGCCAGGCTCTCTCATTGACGCGCGCGCAACAGGATAGCGGTAATGTTGTCGGGACCACCGGCCGCGCGCGCAGCTTCGATTAATTGCTGGCACTTGGACTCGAGCGTTCCGCTGCCCGCCAGTGTGGTGGCGATCACTGCGGCGTCCACAACGCCATGCAGGCCGTCGCTCGAAAGCAGGATCAGGGCGTCATTTCCCGGCTTGAGCGCGTAAGAATGCACGCGCAATTCCGGACTGACGCCAATCGCCATGGTCAGAACATGCCGCATGGGATGCGTGCGCAGACTATTCTCATCGATGCCCAGTCTGCGGCCAACTTCATGCACCCAGGTTTGATCTTCCGTGATGCCGGTCAACTGGCCGCTTTCGTAGATGTACGCGCGGCTGTCGCCAACGCTCGCAATCAGCAGCTCCGGGCCTTTCTCCAGAGCGGCCACCAAAGTTGTGCCCATTCCTTCCAGGTTGGCGTCGCCCGCGGCAGCGTTCATCACGCGATGGTTGGCTTCCTGGAAGGCTTGGGCTAGCGTCTCGGCGTCGCGCACGGCGGCACTTTCGATAAACGACGCCACCGTTTCGACGGCCATCTGCGAGGCGTGCTCTCCGGCCTGCGCGCCTCCCATCCCGTCGGCCACCACGTACAGGCCCGTCTGGGGAGAGAGCAAGAAGGAATCTTCGTTGTTTTGTCGGACGCAGCCGGGATCGGAGAGTCCGTAGGCTTCGAGCATCAGCTTAGGATTATACCGTTCCTGCTTTTGGCCAGTTGAGTCCTGCAAGTTATCTCCGACGCGCGAACATCAATGCTTATCCGGCTGCAACACGGCCTTGAGTTGCCAGTATGCACTTTCCTCGTAATTACTTTTGAGGCGCTCCAGACCCTCGGTGCGGGGATCGCCGGCCCGGGAGCCAATCCCGTTGGCGCAGCGCGCGAGCAGCAGGCTGGCCTGCTCGTCAGACGGGTCGTGATTCAGGACGGCGTGAAAATTCTCGGCAGCCGCGCGAAAATCTCCGCTTTTCCAAAGTGCGTAGCCGACGTTGAACTGGTAAGTGGAATCACCGGGGTCTCCTTCCAAGGCGCGGCGGAAGTTCTCCAGCGCTTCCGGACGATTCGCGCGCGACTGCGCTGCACCCAGATCGTTGTAGACCTCGTTCAATGGAACCGTGCTCGCCACCAGTTGGAAGGCCGCCTGCGCGCCCGCAAAATCTCCAGTGTAGTAGCGGCACAGGCCTAGAAAAAAATTTGCCTGGCGATAATGCGAGTCCGAGGAGCTTACGCGCTGGAACCAGTCTGCCGCCGTCTTGTACTCTTTGCGTTTCCAAAGCAGCCGTCCCAACTGAAAGCAGGGCTGTGAGTAGTGTGCGTCCAACCTGGCGGCTTGCGTAAAGAAGCGATGCTTTTCATCCGGATTAATCGCCATCAGGCCACGGATGTAATTTTCGATCGCGTCCAGCCGGATGGAGGGGTGGCTCTGTCGAAAATCCGCCTCGGTGGTCGCGGCATTGGGGTGGATGGCCTGCAGGGCCTGCCACGCCAAATGATTTTGCAACGCCGCCAGATCCTCGATCGCCCCGGATTCACGAAATTCCACGCCCTGACGCATGCCTTTGATGTGCAGCACGCGTGCCGTGATCAGAAGCGAGCCGCGAGTGGCGGCCGAGGGCTCGGTCGCCGGCTTCATATCAAATTCGCCGAAAATGACGTGCTCGGCGTCCAATTCTTCGCCGATTTTCAACACCGACGCCTTGGTCAACAAGGAGTAAGGCCGCACCGAGAGGCGGCGATAGACCTCTACGCGAGCATCGCGGTCCAGCACCATGAGGCCCGTCGACGAAAGCGCCTCTTGCACCGTTTCAGCTAATCCCTCGCCGATCCAATCCAAGCTGGAATTCTTGGAGACGTTGAAGAATGGCAGGACCAGGTAGGTATCCGCCCGCGCCGCGGGAATATAAACGGTGGCCAGGATGGCAACGAGCCAAATGAGCCGCACGCCTTCATCTTACAGAAATCTGGGGACAGTACACTCATTCCCCAATTTTCCCAGCGTGGAAATCCGGGTAGGAATCGGGGCCAGCACACTCATTCTTCAATGTTTCTCAGCATTTGGAGCGCAGCAGGGAAATTGGGGAATGAGTGTACTGTCCCCGGATTTTTTACTTGGTTGAATCACCCGCCTGCTCGAAGACCAGTTTCGTGCGGGTCCCGGCCAGACCGATTTCGGCCACACGGTCTCCATCCAGACGCAAGGTGTTGGTCTGATACTTCCGTTCCGTATTCTCGACCTTCACCGACACCTCGGCCACCTTCTTTCCGTTCTTGATCACCGCAGTGCTGCCGTTGACTTCCACCCGATACATACCGGGCTCCAGCTTGGCGCCGCTGACCGTGACAGGCGTATAGAACCTGACGTTGTAACCACTAGCCGCGCTCGCCACCATGAGCGCGACGGAAGCAAAACTAAATAGCAGTTTGTTAACCACGATTGTTACTCCTGAACTTGAGAATTCTTACGACTCATCTGCTTTAACGTCCAAGAATAAATTTCGTTCCGTGGTAATTCGAGAAAACAAGAAGTGGGAATCAGAATTTACAATCGCGTCACGAAAATGGTTAAAACGTCGCTATGCGTGTTTGATTCAGAACGTTTTTGTTGCGCTTTTAATGCAGGCCAGTGCCTGCTCGATCACCTTCGAGTCCTCCCCAAACCCCGCCAGCCAGTGCACGTCCTGTTCCTTGCGAAACCAAGTTAGCTGGCGCTTGGCGTAGCGGCGTGTTTCCAGCTGCGTGGACGCAATGGCCTGTTCCTCCGTGGTCAAGCCACGCACGGCCTCGAGCGCCTGCCGATAGCCTAGCGATTCAAACGGCTTCGCATCCGCTGGCACCCCAGCGGCGAGTAAGTCGCGAACTTCTCCTATCAAGCCGAGCTGGAACATAGCCGCTGCGCGCAGATCCAGTTTGCGATAGAGCAACTCGCGATCCGGATTCAGTCCGATCTTGATGGGCTGAAACCCTTGCAGCGGTGAGCGGCCTTGCGCGAGCAGTTCCGACATCGGCCGGCCGTCCAGGAGCCGGACTTCCAGCGCCCGCAGAGTCTTGTTGCGATCGTTGCGGTGAATGCGCGCCGCCGCGGCCGGATCCAAGCGCGTTAGAATTCGATGCAAGCTTCCAGGCCGTTTTCGTTCCCGGCGTTGCAGCTTGGCACGCAGCGCGTCCTGGCGCGGAGGACCCGGGGCTAGACCCTCCAGCAGCGCGCGCAGGTAAAACCCGGTGCCGCCCACGATCACAGGGATTCGCCCGCGGCCGGCGATTTCATCTAAAATCGTCCGGGCCGTTCGAGCGTAATCGCCCGCCGTAAACAGCTCGCCCGGTTCCACCAGGTCGATCAGATGGTGCGGAATACCGCGCCGCTGGGCTTCCGGAACTTTCGCGGTTCCGATCTGAAAATGGCGGTAGACCTGCACGGAATCGCAATTGACGATCTCTCCGCCGAGGGCCTCAGCGATGCGAAGGCTCAGTTCGCTCTTCCCTGACCCGGTGGGCCCCAGAACAACCGGCAGCGCGATCAGAGGTTTTTCATCCACACTCTTGCTGCATAGTAGCGCGGAAGTTCGTGGCGACTTAAGCTTCGTTTCAGGGTTATACTGATGGTTGTATAGCTCTGTCCCAAATCATCAGGTTGGGGCAAGAGAAAGAGAGCGTTTTTGATGACCCCACACCGCAGTATCGGCCTGTCCTGCCTGCTTCTTGCCGGCACCTTGGCGTTCGGCCAGAACCAGCCAGCCTCCCCCCAGCCTTCAGCCAGTGACGAGAAAGCTACGGCTTACTACAACTACTCGCTGGGCCACTTGTATTCGGAGCTCGCCGCGGCATATGGCAATCGCGGAGACTATTTCAATAAAGCGGTGGAGAGTTACCAGGCAGCTCTCAAGGCGGATCCCAGCGCGACCTTCATCGCCGAGGAGCTTTCCGACCTGTACATCCAGTCGGGCCGGCTGCGCGAGGCAGTCACGGAAGCCGAGGATCAGCTTAAACAAAATCCCAACGATCTGAACGCGCGCCGGCTGTTGGCCCGCATCTATACACGTTTGATCGGCGATCAAGCCAACCGTGTCGACGAGAGCATGGTCAAGAAGGCCATCGAACAGTTCGAAAAAATCACCGAAGGCGATCCCAAGGACGTCGAAAGCTGGCTCATGCTCGGCCGGCTGAATAAAATCGCGCAGAACTCCACCGAGGCTCTCAAGGATTACAACAAGGCGCTGGAACTTGATCCGGACAATGAAGATGCCATGACCGGCCTGGCGATGGTCTACACCGACTTGGGCGACAACAAAGCCGCCGCGGAGCTGTTGCGCAAAGTGGCTGACAAGAACCCCAATCCGCACAGCCTGATCAATCTGGCCGGGGTCTATGAGCAGCTCAAGGATTATTCGCTCGCCTCCGAGATGTTGCGCCGCGCGTTGCAGCAGCAACCAGGAAATGCCGAGCTGAAGCAAATGCTGGCCGAGGATCTGGTGCAGGCCGATCAGATCGACGAGGCCGCCAAGCTCTATAACGACCTGGTGGATGAAGATCCCAAGGATGCGCGTCCCCTGCTTCGGCTTTCCGAAATTTACCGGCAGAAGAAGGATTTAGTAAAAGCTCGCCAGACCCTCGACAAGGCCAAGGAAATCGACCCGGGCAACGTGGAAATTCAGTGGTTCGATGCGACGCTGCTGGAAGCGGAGGGGAAGTTTCCGGAAGCGATCAAAGCCTTGCAGGCGCTTCTGGACGCAACCGCGAAAAAGACTTACAACGCAGCCGAAAAGAGCTTTCGCGTGCAACTGCTGGAGCGGCTCGGCAGTTCTTATCGCTCCATCGAGCAGTTTGGACCGGCCGTGGATACTTTCCGCGAGATGGCGGAGGTGGATCCGGATATTTCCGCAGCCACTGAAGTGCAGATCATAGCGACCTACCAGGCTGCCAAGGATTTCTCCAAAGCCGAAGCGGAGGCCGATGCGGCCTACAAAAAGTATCCGGACGACAAAGACCTCCGCGCAACGCGTGCCAGCCTGTTAGCCGATATGGGCAAGACCGATCAGGCCGCGGCTGAGATGCGCAAGCTCATGGACGGCAAGGACGACTTCAAGGTACTCATCGATCTCGCGGATGTCTATCAAAAGGGCAAAAACTGGGGCGAGATGGCCAAAACGCTGGACGCAGCCGAGAAGCTGGCGAAGAACGACGACGACAAGGTACAAGTGGCGTTTCTCCGCGGAGCGATGTACGAGCGGCAGAAGAACTACA
>DATJWJ010000221.1:0-26986 GCA_035501355.1 Bryobacteraceae bacterium
AAATCCTCGCGATCCTGCCCGGAAAGCGTGAAACCCCCGATTAGCGGATCCTTGTTGGGATTGTCGTGACCGTTGCCCGCATGCGGTCCGGACGCGATCCTCCTGCCCCCGGCCGCATAGTGATCGAGCACCCCTTCTAGCGTCGGAATGCTGCCGTCGTGCATGTAGGGGGCGGTGACGGCGATGTTCCGTAACGTGGGGACCTTGAATTTCCCCATGTCCTCCGGCACCTTGGTGTACTCGTAAATCCCTACGTTGGGCGCCGGATACGACAGCAAACCCGGAAGATTGTAGAGCCCGGTATTGTGAAATTCGATTTGCCGCTGCGGGTTTCTCTCCGAGACCGTGGCATCGGTGAAATTAAACCCGCCATGGCATCGGAAACAAGATAGGTGCTGATTAAAGAATAGAATCTCACCGCGCTTGGCGGCGTCCGATACCGCACTATCATCCCCGCCGTAATGATAACGATCGTAGGGCGAACTGCCTGAGATGATGCTCCTCTCGAAGCTGGCCAGCGCCTTGGTGACGTTGCCGGTCGTAAACCGCTCGGCGTTACCGGGGAAGGCGCGTTCAAACAGCGCCTGGTACTTCGAGTCTCGCCCCAAAGTCTGGAGAAACCCGGCGTCCTGCCGCAAGCCGAGTTCAACGGGGTGCTCGCCGAACATCGGCGTGAGCGCCTGCTCCTCCAGCCGCGTCAGCTTCGGATTGCTCCACGTAAGCGCGGCACTATAGGCCACGTTTACCAGGCTCATCGCGCTCCGTGAGTGCGACTCCCCAGTTGCTCCGATGCCCACCTCGCGGCCGTCCGTGAAAGCGAGTTCCTGCTTGTGACAGGTCGCACAAGCGGCCTTCCCGTTCACCGACAGGCGCGTGTCGTAGAAAAGGTATCGGCCCAGCTCGACCTTGGCCGCCGTCATCGGGTTGTCGGCGGGCACATAAGGCCTAGGAAATCCCTTGGGCAGATTCCATTTGTAGTCACCGGCGCCCGTATCAGCGGAAACACGCCAACCGAGCGCGATCATGGCGAAAAGCGCACAGCCCAGCCACGTCCGAATTCTGATCTTCGCCATACCCCGCCCTCTTACTTTGCGAGCCGCACGACTTCGAGCGTTTCCAGCATCCGAACCGACCGTGCGCCCGCCTTATCGTTGGGACAGACCAGGCGGAAAGGACCCTGATAGCCGAACAGCGGTTTGCCGTCCCGCTTGTCCGCAACCAGGACCTTCTCGTTCCCGAATTCGGAGTCCAGTTCTCCCAAAGCGAACACTACTTGATATCCATCATGCGCCTTGGCGACCACGTAGCTGGCCAGCGCCTTGCCCCGCAGCTGATTGCCTAAAGGAGTGCCCGCCCGTTTCAAAATCTCCCGCAAAGGAACGCCCTCATATTGAACCATCGTCCCGTCCTGCTCCTGAACGCCGGCGGTTTCTCGCGGCATTTTGAGCAGGTCGTCGGCTTTGAGCGTCACAGGAGTGGACACGTCCCCCGTTACGGCCAGCGTAGCGGTGGCGGCGGATTGAGGCGCAGGACTTTGCGCGAATGCCGGCGCGATCCCGACAATCGCTAGAGCCGCGGGCAGGAGAAAATGGAGGCGAGACATAGTGGACTCCTAGAAACGGTACCTGAGGTTGAAGAACCAGTTCCGCCCTTCTTCAGGATACCCGGCAGTATAGTAATAGTTGCGATCGAGCAGGTTCTTCACACCCGCCTGCATGCTTAACCCCGCGCGAATCGGGACCACCGCAATCAGATCGCTGGTCGCATACGATTCCGAGTAGGGTTGAAATAACGGCGACGTAGTCGCGTAAGTCGTGTCCTGCAAAAGCAGACCACTCTCGTAGCGTTCGTTGAAAATGGCTAGGATCTCATGCGGCAGCCGAAACGTGACGGTGCCGATTACTTTGTTCTTGGGTAACGTCGGCAGAATACTGATGCTGGTGTTAACCGCGCTCACATTAGCCAGGCTTCCAAAATCATAGGCGATATTGCGATTCAGGAAACTGTAGCTCGCATTCAACGTCAAGCGCGCCAGCGGCGTGCTGCGCACCTCAAATTCCAGGCCTTGATGAACTTCCTTGCCAATGTTGGCCATCTCATTGCAATAGCCGACAATCTTTCCGTTCGGACAGAACTCCGTTGCGCGATTCGTCCCGCCCGGATCGGTGACATAGACCGATTCGATCGCATTATGCAGGTCGCTGCGAAAAAGCACGATTTGCGCGACCGTCTTGGTCCCAATCAGCTGCGTGTAGCCAAGATTCCAATTCAGGCTGTGCTCGGGGAGAAGATTCGGATTCGGCAACCCCGCTCCCAGGCTGGCTGAATAAATATCCTTGAGCATCGGAAACCGGCCGCGGTCGGCAAAGGTCGCAAACAGAGTGCCCGATTTGGTGGCCGCGTATGATACGGCCGCTTGTGGATTGTAGTTCCACACGTGAGCCGTGCAGCCGGAAAACGATGTATTCGATGGCGAGGCGATACAAGTGAACGGCAGGAGCGCAGTCATGGCGCCGTTGTATGCCTGGCCTTGCAGCCCGTCGAAATGATCGGCGCTGAAACCGCCAGTGATGGTCAGGCGTGACGAGACCGTCACCACGTCCTGAACTGGATGTCAGCGTCGCGCAGAACCGGCTCGATCAGCGGAAAGGGCGAAATTCCCGGATAAACGCCGCGTTCGGTGTGCGTGTCGCCCTTGAGAAAGAACGAGGCGCTGAAAACGTTGTGAGCGAGCGAGCGATTGTCGTACTCGGTGGAGAACCCGTCGTTGTGCTCGTTGTACATGCTGTGCTCGGCGTTACTGGTGTTCATCACCGTGTAGGTATCGTTCGAGTACATATCGATATCGTTTTGGAATTGAGTGTAAAAGGCGCGGAACTTGAGGGAACTGTTCTCGCCGATTTCGGTGTTGGAATGGAAGTAGTAATTGTACGTATCCCAATACGGCCAGACCCAGAAGTTGCGGAAGGTCGCCGTGGTATTCGGCCCCTGGTAAAGTGGAACGCTCTTTTGACCTTTCAGGTTGCTATAGCTGAAAACGTATTCATCGCCCCGCTTGGGCGTCCATCCGAGACGCCCCGTGAACCTCTCATCCCGCGACCAGGAGTTGTTGAGCTGATCGGTCATCAGGAAATTCGGCAGGTTCTTGTACTGGTACACCGGGAAATTGCCCGACAGTGGAACATAGTCCAGTTGCCGCCAGTCGATCGATCCCAGAACGAAGAAGTGCTCCCAGCGTGAACCGATGCGCAGCGCCGCCAACAGCGTGTCTCCCGATCCCGTCCCTATCAGAGCATCAGCGCCGAACTTCTTCACCGGCTCCACGGTCACCATGTTGATCGTCCCGCCCTCGGCATTCGGCCCTAGCAGCGGCGTAGAGTAGCCCCGGGCCACTTGAATTTCGCCGATGTCGCTGGTTAGATAGCGATTGAAATCGACATAGCCGTCGTAGGGGACCGAAATCGGAATGCCATCGATGTATAAAGGAACCTGGCCGCGCGTGCTGAACCCCCGCACCATGATGCCCGCCTCATTCCGATTGGCCGAAAGATGTTGAATGGAAACTCCCGGAAGATAGTCGAGCGCTTTGGCGGCATTTACCAGATACAGGTTCGATATCTCCGTCTGATCGATGCCCACCGTCACCGGCGACGGTTCCGCCGCAGTGGCCGTCACGTTGACCTCGACGTGACCAAGATCGAACGGCGCGCCAGGCGTGTGCTGAACCACTTGGTTCACCGCCGCGTTCAACTCGTCCAGCTGATGGGCCATGGCGTCATGCGTCGGCGACTCGGGCAAACGTTCCGGCAGCTGAAGTTTCATTTCAGGATGGGCGCCTGCAAAGTCGGCCACCGAAGAGCGCAGCGTCTCGGCATCCGAACGCAAGGCGCTCGCTCCGGCGTCTCTAGGCAGCGCCGATAGACGATGTTCCAAATCTTGAAGTGACTCTTTCCACTGTACGGTCTGATCCTGCTGAGCGAGCAAGCCAATGACCCCCGCGAACGTGTACAAGATAAAATTCCGCACAAAAGTGTTCATTAATCCTCGAATCCAAGGAACTGATCCGCTCCCTGATTCCCATTCGGTCCCCGCCAGGTTGTACGGGAGCTTTCCAGTTGTCATTCGTACAAGACATTGTATTCTATACTAGACAGTTCCGCAAATGTACACCGCAAGGCTTGACAGCGCCGGCGCCCGGCTGAACTCCCTTCACGTCCCCTGAACTGCAAAAACGAACCCAAGCGCAAGCACCTGCCCGGGGTCAGTCTCCCAACCGCCCGAATGCTACAATGAGATACTTCGTTTTTCCCCGGGGACTTGGTTGCTACGCACAGACAGCTTGATCGCCGCCGCCGGCCGCTGGTTTCTCCAGTCCGGAATTCAAGAACCGAATGGAGGTGTGGCGCGCTATTACCGCTCCGATCTCCTCAAAAACGCGGCCGTCTCAACCGAGATCACCGGTTACACGATTAGCGCGCTGGTGTTCCTGCACGAACGCACCGGCAATTCCGCATACCTGGACCGAGCCGTGCGCGCCGCCCGCTTCCTCACCCGCACCGCATGGGACCGGGCTCTGGGAATCTTCCCCTTCGAGTACGGCGCAACCGGCGTCCCGTCCGGCGGTTTCGCGTATTTTTTCGACTGCGGCATCATCGCGCGCGGCCTGCTGGCAGTATGGCGTGCCACCGGGGAAGCCGAGTTCCGCGATGCTGCCGTCGCCACCGGCCGCGCCATGCTGGCCGACTTTTGTTCAAGCGAAGCGATCCACCCGATTCTCGCGCTCCCCAACAAGTCCCCGGTGCCCTACCAACCACGCTGGTCGGCATCGCCCGGCTGTTATCAATTGAAGGCCGCCATGGCTTGGTTCGACCTTTTCGAATGCACCGGCGAAACCGACTTCCTGCGCGCTTACGGGCGCGCACTCGATGTGGCCCTCGCCACTGAACCCAGTTTTCTTCCCGGCGACCCCAACTGCGAAACAGTGATGGACCGCCTTCACCCCTACGCGTATTTCCTGGAAGGCTTGCTCCCCGTGCTGGATCGCGAGGAGTGCGCGCGCGTTTTCCGCGCTGGTCTGGATCGCATGTCCGGTTACTTGCGCGAGATCGCCCCACAATTCGTCCGTTCCGACGTCTGCGCCCAATTGCTTCGCGCGCGCCTGTTCGGCGACCATCTGGGCATAGCCAAGCTTGATTCCGAAGCGGCAGCGTATGAGGCCGGCCAGGCTGCGGCGTTTCATCTCCATTCTGAGGACCCGCGCATCGCCGGCGGATTTGGATTCGGCTCCAAAATCGGCCAGCCGTTGCCGTATGTAAATCCGGTGTCTACAGCTTTCGCGGTGCAGGCGCTCGCGCTCTGGAGCGATCATCAAAACCACGCGCTCCAGGCACGGCGGCAAGCTCTCATTTGAGCGCGGCCGTGCGCGAAACGGTTAAGGTCCTGTTCGCTTCCTGCTCGGAGGCTGTGCTGCCCGGCGCCATCCAGCATATGCGCGAGATTCTCCCCGAGCTTCCACTTGTCGTGGTGTCGGAATTTCTGCCCGAGCAGGAGCTCTGGATTCGCTTCCCGGTGGCGCGCGGGTTCTTTGAAAACCTGGCGCTCTGTCGCTGGCAGTTCCGCGGCAAACACATTCGCCTCTCGGCCGTAATCCTCGAACCGCGCATGCCGTATTGGCGGATGCGCCTGATCGGCTTTCTGCTCTCGCCTTGGAATTTCCTGGCGATGAACGAGAACTTCGGGCATTTCATGCTGCGGCCAAGATCGGCGGGCACCATCCTGCGGCATCTGCTGTGGCGGATGCGGAATTTTTTTGTCTGGCAGTTTTCACCCGGCGGCTCCGTGTACACCTTGCTGTGGAGGCTCGCACATCCCCGGGCATTCCGGCGGCCGCTCGCGGCGTTGCTGGGGCGAGTGGCCGGCTGGATTGTGTCGGCTTGGAAAGCTGTCGCCTCCGGGCGCCCGATCATGCTGGACAACGCTGCCTCTCGCCCGCGCGGCATCACCGTCGTGATCCCTTCGCGCAACGGCCAAGACCTGCTGGCTCGCCTCCTTCCCGATGTGGCCCATCAAATCCGAAGCATGACCGGCGAAATTATCGTCGTCGACAATGGCTCTGATGATGGAACCGCAGCTTTCCTCCGCCAGGATTATCCGGACATTCGAATCGAGCCGAGCGCTGCGCCGCTTTCTTTCGCCCGCGCGGTCAATGCCGGAATCCGCCAGGCGCGCTATTCCTACGTTTGCCTGCTCAACAACGACATGCTCATCGAGGAAGATTTCTTCCCCTCGCTAATCGAGGCTTTCGACAAAATTCCGGACCTGTTCTGCGCTACAGCTCAGATATTTTTCCCTGCCGGCCAGCGCCGTGAAGAAACCGGCAAGGCCGTGATGCCATCGCCGAGCGATCGCCAGCGGGCCGACTTCCCGGTGCGCTGCGATCTCCCAGTTCCCGGAGAGGATCTGAGCTACGTACTGTATGGAAGCGGCGGATGTTCACTGTACGATGCGGCCAAGCTCGCAGCGCTGGGCGGTATGGATGAAGCCTATGAACCCGCCTACGTCGAAGACCTGGACCTCGGCTTTCGAGGCTGGCAGCAAGGCTGGCCGTCAGTGTTCGTCGCGAGCGCGCGAGTGGAGCACCGCCATCGCGCCACCACCTCGCGCTATTTTTCGCCCCAATACCTGGATCAAATTCTTGAATTGAATTATCTGCGCTTTCTGGCCCGCGCGGTTTCAGACCCAGGGACGTTTCGCCGCTTATGGCGCGAAGCAATTGAGCGCTTGAATCTGCTCGCCGCGCCGCAGCCTGCAAATCGCGCGGCCGCCGCTGCCTTGGCCCAGGCCTGGCGCGCACCGTTTTGGACGGCTCGCGCCGCAAAACCTTCGATCTCCGGAAACGAGATCCTGTCGCTCACCAGCGGCGCAGTGGCGATCACGCCCGGCCGCGCTCCTCGCCGGCGGCCGGTCTTGTTAGTCGCCAGTCCTTACGTGCCGTTTCCGCTGGCCCATGGCGGCGCAGTCCGCATGTACAACCTGATGCGCCGCGCCACTCGAGATTTCGATCAGGTGCTCATAGCGTTCGCCGGCGAAAATCTCGAGGCCCCCCGGGAGCTGCTCGAAATTTGCTGCGAGATCGTGCTGGTGAAGCGCGCCGGTACTCATCTGCTTCCTTCCACCACGCGGCCGGACGTAGTGGAGGAATTCGATTCCCCGGCTTTTCGCGCCGCCTTGAAACAAACCGTTCGAAAGTGGAACCCTGCCGTCGCGCAGCTCGAGTTCACCCAAATGGCGCAGTATTCGAGCGATTGCACGCCTGCTAAAACCATCCTCATCGAGCACGACGTGACCTTCGATCTGTACCGCCAATTGCTCGCCCAAGGCGACGACTGGGAACTGCGCCACCAACTCCAGCGTTGGATTCCATTTGAAACCGCCGCCTGGCAGCAAGTGAACTGCGTGGTCACTATGTCGGAGGCCGACCGCAAGCTGGTCATCTCGCACGGCGTCCCGCCAACGAATGCAGTTTGTCTCGCCAACGGCGTCGATCTCGATCGGTTCCAACCTTCGGAGCATCCCGCCGAAGCGCGGCGCTTGCTGTTCATCGGCTCTTTCGCCCACCTTCCGAATGTGCTCGCGCTGGACTTCTTTCTGCGCGAAGTCTGGCCTCGAATCCAGCCGCTCCACCCGGTACTGCACGTCGTTGCCGGAGCGCGACACCGCTACTTCCTCGACCGCTACCGTGACCGCGTTCAGTTGGACCTGACGCAGCCGGGAATCGAAGTGGAGGACTTCGTGGCCGACGTCCGGCCAGCCTACCAGCGCGCCACCATCGTCGTGGCGCCTCTGGTTGCTTCCGCTGGAACCAACATCAAGATTCTAGAAGCGATGGCCATGGGCAAGGCCATCGTCAGCACGCCGGCCGGCATCAACGGCCTCGATCTCGACCCCGGCCGCGACCTCATCGTGACTGCTACGCCGGAAGAAATGGCGCGCGCGATCGCCGAGCTGTTCGAGGACAGTGCGCTGCGCGAGTCATTGGAACGAGAGGCGCGCCGCACCGTTGAGCGTGATTTTGACTGGGACCAAATCGCAGCGCGGCAGAAGGAGCTGTACAACCGATTGACCGGTCAGCCCAGCTTGACTGCAAAGGCGACGTAATCCAAACCGTCGAAGAATTCCTTGCGAAACCCCTCCGGCAATTCGGCCAGCGCCGGCATGCTGTCGCAGGCGGGCGACAGCCGCTCGATCTCCACGCGTCCGAATCCGGCCTCTTCCAAATAGAAGCTGGCCAGCGCCGGCGGAATGGGATGCCGGTGCGTCGGGTCGATGTAGAAGTGCGTCGCGAAAATCGCCAGGCACTCCGGATTGGGCGTCTCGATGGCGATCAGAGCGCCGGTCCGCAACTTGGCATGCGCCAGGCGCACCAATTCGGGCAAGCGCTGAGGCGGAAGATGCTCCACCACCTGGCAGCAGATCAAGCCGCCCAGCGATGCATCCGGCAGCGCGCTGAGATAGCCGAACAGATCGGCCTGCTCGGCCTCCAGGCCCTTGCTGCGGCACACGCCGATCGAGTCTTGATTGAGATCGACGCCGCGCGCGGGAATACCCGCGGCGCGGAGAACCTCCAGCATCTCGCCGCGACCGCAGCCCAGATCGAGCACTCCGACGCTGCCACGGAAACGCGCGGCATAGATTTTCTGGCGCTGTTGAATGTCTGTTTCCGAACCGCGGAATCGGTCGGCGAATCGCAGCCAGTCGATCGAATCGAAAGACTCGTATGATTCGGATTGCGCCGCGGCCGGCGCCGGCGCGCTCCCGGCCGCTTGCTCAATCGGCCTCGAGATGGACATCTTTTGCCGCAACACGCGCAACTCGGCGTGAACCACCGCGTCACACTCGGCGCGCAACTTCGCTAGGTCTTCCCACAGGCGCTTCTGAATCTCCTCCAGGTTGCCCCACAGCCGCTTCTGGACGTCCTCTGTGCTGCGCGCCAGCGCTCCCTCGAAATCGGCGTGCTGCGCTTTGATCTGCTCGCGGTACTGGCCGTCCATCAAAGTGACGCGATGATGGAACGCGCCCTGTAGTTCAGCCACGCTGCGCAGAAACTGGATTTCGGTATTGGCCAGCGTCTTTTCCCAATGCACGTGCCACTCAGACCAGCGCGCGCGGATGTCTTTAAGTTCCTGAGCCTCTCCGCGCAGCGCCTGCGTTTCAGACTGGAAGCGGCTGGACGTTTCGTTGAGGCGCGATGCAAGCACGGACATCGTACGGTTGCCCTCGTTCAGCGCTTCGAGCGTGGACTGCACGCAAGCCATGACCGCACGGTTAAACTCCACTTGCTCCCGGACGTGCCAATCGAGCGCGCGCGCCACTAGTCGCTTCACTCGCTGGACGACCGCGTTTACCAGCCCCGGGGCGCGCGGATTCACGGTGCCGATGCTGGCCACTTTCGCGTCGGCGGCATCCCGCGCATGCAGCAGCGGCGTGAGATCCGGCAAAGGAATGTCTCCGGGCGCGGCGCCGTTCGGATTGCGGGCGCGAACGCGCTGCCGGATTTCCGCGATCATCGCGGCCAGCTCTTCACCCTTTTCGTCCATGTTTCCCGTTTCGATCTTTGCTCCAACTGGCGGTGATCCTGGTGAATACTCCGCCGCGCGGCGTGAACTCGCCGCTGACAGTGGCCGAAACCGGCCGGCACGCCTTCACCACATCTTCGAGAAAACGATTGACGACATTCTCCTGAAAGATACCGAGGTTGCGGTACGCCAGCGTGTACATCTTCAGCGATTTCAGTTCCAGGCAAAGCTTGTCGGGCACGTAGCGCAGCGTCAGCTCGCCATGATCGGGGAGGCCGGTCTTGGGGCAAACCGAGGTGAATTCCGGCATCACGATTTCGATTTCATAGCCGGGGTATTGGTTTTCCCAGGTCTCGATCGCGGGCAGCTTGGCGTCTACGCCGGCGCGCGCGTGCTGCTCGGTGTAGCGGCGCTTCATGGTGCGGAAGCGGCGGCGGGAATCAAAGTGCGCGCCAGCAGATCCAGAAACAAGCCAACGTCCGTCACCACCCCGACTGCTTGCCCGGTGCCGCGATCGCTAACCTTAGTGGCCACGGCCGGATTAATGTCCACGCACACGATCCTGACCCAACTGGGCAGCATGTTTCCCACCGCGATGGAATGCAGCATCGAGCCCAGGCACAGCACCAGTCCGGCGCCCTTCAGTACTTCGGCGTACGCGTCCTGGGCCTGGTTCATGTCGGTAATTGTGTCGGGAAGCGGGCCATCGTCGCGCAGACTGCCCGCCAGCACGAAGGGTATGCCCGAGCGAACGCATTCGTACATGACACCGCTGCGCAAACGGCCGCTTTCCACCGCACCCCGGATGCCGCCGCACTGATAGATGGCGTTGATGGCGCGCATGTGGTTGCGATGCCCGTGCTCTTCCTGCCGTCCATCGCTCTGCCGGATTCCGAGCGAGGTCCCCAACAGCGCGGCCTCGATGTCGTGCACTCCCAGGGCGTTTCCGCTGAGCAAAGCTTGCACGTATCCTTCGCGAATCAGCCGCGCCAGCGACACCGCGCCGCCGGTGTGAACCACCACCGGTCCAGCCACGGCAACAATCTTGTGACCGGCCGCGCGCGTCTGTTCGATCAAGGCCGCGGTCTGCTTGACGGCCGTCTCCACCTGGCGCTCGGAGGAGATGCCGTTGCTCATGAACGCGAAAGCCAGGCGGTCGCGCTCTTTGGATTCCGGCACCACACGGATGCCGCGCATTCCTGTGACCACCTGGTCGCCCGTCCGGATGTCGCGCAAGCGGCGGCACCAGGCTTGACCCTCCTCCACCACGATCAGCGCGTCCATGCGCTGGTTCTGCACCTCGATCCATTCCTGGTTATGACGGATGTAGGTGCGATGGTTGGTGGTGGAGTAAAAATCGTCCGGAGCGCAGCGGTCGCGCGCCACCCGGCTTAGCTCGGCATCGCTGGTGTCCACCATGGAGCAGCCCAGGCCGAGTAATTGCGACAGGATTTTGCGCATCGACTCGGCATCGTCTGCGTCTACCTTCAGCCGCAGATGGGACGGCTCGCTATTGGTGCGTCCAATGCGAAACTGCTCCACTTCGAAGCGCCCGTGGTACTCGACCACGGTGTCGAAGATCTGCTCCATGATGTGAGAGTCGATCAGGTGGCCCTGTGCCTCGACGCGTTCTTGCAGAGGCAGGCCTGTTCGCGACGGCTTCATAGCATTAATCTACAGGATACCTGCTATTTGTTTCGCGCGGCCTCGGGCGATCCGGCGCTACACCGAGGCCGGCATCCAGCGCTGCACCTTGACACCGCCACTGAGCATGCTTTGCATAGGCGGCTGGAAAAAGACATAGGGATGAAATGGCTCCGGCGCCGTGGCGTCGTGCAAGCGTTTGCGGGCTTCCGCTGGAATCTCGAAATCGATCGACGCCAGATTGTCCCTGAGCTGTTCCAGCTTGGTGGCGCCGATGATGGTGGATGTGACGCCCGGCTGCGCCGCCACCCAGTTCAACGCGACTTGCGCCGGCGGCTTGCCCAGGCCGCGCGCCACTTCGGCCAACAGATCGGCAATGCGCCAGTTGCGCTCGTTGAAGCGGTTGATGATCGGATTGGATTTGGTTTTTTCGAGACGCCCGTCGCCCGTTCCGCTGTCTCCGTCGCGCTTGTACTTGCCGGTGAGAAGTCCGCCGGCGAGCGGGCTCCAGGGACACAGCGCGATGCCAAGCTCCTGCGCAACCGGGATGTGCTCGCGCTCGATGTTGCGCTCCGCCAGCGAGTATTCCAGTTGCAGCGCCGCGATGCGCTCCTTGCCCTCCTTCTCGGCGATGGTCTGGCCGCGAGCCACGTACCAGGCGGGGGTGTCCGAGAAGCCGTAGTGGCGAATCTTGCCCTGACGGACCAAGTCGTTCAGAGTGGAGACAACTTCCTCGACCGGCGTCACCGTGTCCCAGGCGTGCAGCCAGTACAGATCGATGTAGTCGGTCTGGAGGCGCCGCAGGGATCCCTCCAGCGCGCGATAAATGTTCTTGCGGCCGTTGCCGCCGGCGTTGGGATTTCCCCGGGCGGCGTTGAACGTGAATTTAGTGGCGATGACAAGCTGGTCGCGCAGTCCGCGCTCGCTGACGAACTTCCCCAGCATTTCCTCGCTCTTGCCCATGGTGTAGCCGTCGGCTGTGTCCAGAAAATTGCCGCCGGCTTCGACGTAGGCGTTGAAAATCCCGCGCGAAGTTTCTTCTTCGGTGCCCCAGCCCCATTCGGTGCCGAACGTCATGGTGCCGAGACAAAGCGGACTGACGCGCAACCCCGTGCGTCCCAGAGTAATGTAGCTATTCATGCCCAGATCCATAGGTCTCCTCAGGTTGGTGATGCGTGAGGAGCCGGTTTGGGCTCGGGAGATTATTCGGCCGGGATTAGTTCCGAAGAGCGCGGTGAATTCTGGGTTTCTAACGCAAAACCGGCGGCGCGCGCGTCGTCGACGAACATCTTTACGGTCTCGAGCGAGAATTTGGTCAGATCCTTGCCGAGCAGCGGCAGCTTTTTCAGCAGATCCGGCGTGACCGTGATGATGTGGCAACCGATGGCGTCGGCCTGCACGATGTTGAACAGCTCGCGCGGGCTGGCCCAGATCAGCTCGATCTGCGGATGGTCGTACATGCGCGCCAAGGCGCCCCGCAGGATGGGGAGCGGGTCAACGCCAGCGTCGGCAATGCGCCCGGCGAAGATCGAGATGCAGCTGGGCGGACCATCCTTGAGACCTCCAAGGACCGCGTCCACCTGCTGCAGGGTCATTATCGCGGTGACGTTGACCTTGACGCCTTGCCGCGCCAGGCGCTCCACCAGCGGGGCTGCGCTCTGGCCATACGTATCGGTGATGGGAATCTTGACATAGACGTTCTCGCCCCAGGAGGCGATGCGCAGCGCCTGTTGCTCCATCTCGGTAAAGTCGTTGGAGAGGACCTCGAAAGAAAACGGCCGGTCTGGAATGCGGCGCGTGAGCGAGCGGCCGAACGATTCGTAGTCCGTGACGCCGGCCTTGCGCATCAGCGTCGGGTTGGTGGTGAAACCCTTGATCCAGGGCTGACGCGCCAGCTCGACGATGTCGCCTTGGTCGGCGCTGTCGGAGAAAATCTTCACGCGTAGTGCGGAAATACGGTCAGACATGTTGCGGTACTCCCATTTGCACGGTTCGTAAAATCCAGTTGGCGGCTTCGCGCAGCGACCGGACACGGAGGAACTGGCCCTCCGGCTGCCGTTCGCGATAGCCGTAATCGACGAAAATGCTCTGACAGCCGGCGCGATGGCCGGCTTCCACGTCGCGCCAGCGGTCGCCGATCATGAAGCTGCCGGCGAGATCGATGTTGGCGGCGCGGGCGGCTTCCAGTATCAGGCCGGGCTCGGGCTTGCGGCAGTCGCAGTTCGACGCATCGTCGTGCGGGCATACGCGCACGTCGTCCAGTTGCAGGAAGCGCTTGAGGCGCGCGTGGATTTCTCCCACTTCGTCGGCGTCGGCCTTGCCGCGGGCGATGTCGGGTTGGTTAGTGACGAGGATCAAGGCGAAACCCGCTTCCCGCAGCAGCCGGCATGCTTCCCGGACCCCGGGCAACAGGCGCAGCTCAGAGGGCGAAGGCGGAGGGTACGGCCTGCCTTCGCGGATATGGGCGCGGTTCACCACGCCATCGCGATCCAGAAAGACAGCGCGCCGCATGACTCAGAGCCTTCCTAAACGCGCGTCCGCGATCATAGCCTCGAGCGCCAGGCACAGCGCTTGGCGCGTGGTGCGGCGGCAAACCCAGCCCAAGTTGCGGATGCGGTCCGTATTCAGGCGCACGATGGGGACGTCGCCTTTCCAGCCGCGATCCCCGCCGGTGTATTCGATGCGGACTTTTTCTTCCGTCAGGCCCATCACCTGTATGGCGAGGCGCGCGATCTCCGAGACCGTGATGTAGTCTCCCGTAGCGACGTTGTAGACCTGAAAATTCGCCGGTGTGAGCCGGTGCGCCATGAGGACCGCCTCCACGACGTCTTCGACGTGAATGTAGGATTTGCTTTGCGAGCCGTCGCCGAGTATGCGCAGCCGGTCAGGTTGGGCATGCAAGCGGCGAACAAAATCGAAGCCAACGCCGTGGGTCTGCCGCGCGCCCACCACGTTGCCGAAGCGGAAGGCGCAGGCCGTGATACCGAACATGGCGCAGTAGGAGGCAATTAGAGCTTCTCCCGCCAGCTTGCTCGCGCCGTAGGTGGAGACTGGGACCAGCGGCCCGTAGTCTTCTTCGGCTTCGTAGTTGCCCAGGTCGCCGTACACGCCGCTGCCCGAGGCGTAGAGCAGGCGCGGGACGCTGTTGCGCCGCATGGCTTCGACAATCTGCTGCGTTAGAAAAGTGCCCTCGCGAAAATCGATGTCGGGTTCGGTGGCGGCGCGCGCGATGTCGGGATTGGAAGCCAGGTGGATCACGACGTCGTGACCTGACATGGTGCGCTCGAGCGCGGCCAGATCTTTAACGTCGCCGCAGATCACGCGCAGCCTGGGATCATGCTCGTGATGGGCGTAATGCCACTCCCGCCCGGAAGAAAAATTGTCGAAGAGCGTGACCGCTTCGACCGCGCGGTCGCACAGCAGCCGGTCCGTGAAATGGCTGCCGATGAAACCGGCGCCCCCCGCGATGAAAAAGCGGCGGCCTTTCATTGCACTGCCTCGACGACGGGCTCTGCAACAGGCTTACCGACGGACTCCGCGACCGACTCCCACTTGGTGGCGACGCGCTGCAATTCCGGATGGCTTACCAGCAGATGCCAAACCACCGCGCACAGACCCTCGGTATGCGGCGTAATTCGTTCTGGCGCGATGGGCGGAACCACCACGCAAGCTTCGGCCACCTCGCGCGTGAATCCACCGTTGCGGCCCACGATGCCGAAGATGTGCGCCCCGGCTGCATCGGCGGTTTCCAGCGCGCGTACGATGTTCACCGAGACGTTCTTTTCCCGGCTGCCGCCGCCGACCGAGAAAACCAGGACGGCGTCGCGCGAGTTGATGCGGGAGCCCGTGAGCCAGCCCGCGAAACAGGTTTCCCAGCCTTCGTCGTTGGCGCGCGCGGTTAGTTCCGAAACGTTGTCGGTGGGCGCGTAGGCTTCGAAACCGCACAGCTTGCGAAAATCGTTGACCGCGTGGCCGGCGTGTCCGGCCGAACCTCCGACGCCCAGGATGAACAGCCGCCCGCCGGCCTCGCGGACGTGCGCCAGAGCCGTGGCCATGCGCTCGATCTCGGCCACGTCCAAATGTCCCAGGATGGCGATGGTTTCGGCGATGAACGTCGCCGCAAAAGCGGTGTTGACTGCGGAAGCAGGGGTCTGTTTCTTCTGTTCCGTGACTGCGTGGAGAAGGTCCGTTAAACTCGTCAAAGTACGCGCGAACTCCTGCGCATCTATCGGCAAAAGAACGCTCGGGGGTTAGCTTCGGGTTTCCAACTTCTGGCCGGCCAGTACCGGCATACGAGAAAACGTCAGCCGCAGGATGCGCCGGAAGGTCCAGAGCGTGGATTCAAAGCGGCGCAACGTGGTGACCCCGATACGCTCGCCGTAAGGGATAAAGATCTCGCGGATGCGAAAGCCGGCCAGGGCGGGCTTCAACAGCAGCTCCACGGGCAAGGCCGGGCCGTTGGGATCAACCTCAACGCGTTCAATGATTTCGCGCGAGTAGGCGCGCATGCCCGAGTGCAGGTCCGTGGATTTGACGCCTAGCAGAATGCGGCCAGTCACGGCGAACAGCCAGTTGGCGAAGTAGTTGGGCCAAGGCATGCTGGCCGGACGAGTCTGGAGGCGGCTGGCGTTCACTAGGTCGCATGCGCCTTTCAATACCATATCCGCTATACAGGGGATCTCGGTGGCCGGGTAGGTGCCGTCGCAATCCAGCGTCACCACCACGTCGCCGCGCGATTCCTTGAGCACCCGCGCCATGGCCCGCCCGTAGCCTTCCGGCGGGAATTGGCGGATCACGCGAGCGCCCAGCTCCGCCGCGATTTCGGGTGTGCGGTCCTTGCTGCTATCCACGACGACGATTTCATGGTCGCGTCCGGCCAGCACGGTGCGGATGTCGCCGATGACTTGGGCGACGGCCTTTTCTTCATTCATGGTGATCATCGCGACTGAGATCATGCGGGCTGTTCCTCCAGGCGTTCGTCCGACTGCGATGCCGGCGCGTTGAGAGTGGCGTCGAGCGAATGCGCGACTTTGCGGGCGCGCTCGATGCAGACGTCCATGTTGATGTATTCGAACTCGGCTACGCGGCCGCACAGCGGGAGGCCGATCTGGGCGAAATAGGCTTTCGCCAGATTCAGGTTGCGGCGGTAGTTGTCGTCATGCACCACGTAGCCGTACTTGGTGCGCAGCACGCGGCCGTAGCAGACTTCGCTCTTGCGGATCAGCTCCATATTTTCGAGGCTCGCGATCACGTCGGCCAGAATCGCTTCGTCGGACATCTCGTGCGTGCCGTCGCCCGGGTTGGTGGTGATTTCGGCTTCAATGATGGACTTGCCCGGAGGCGCGTTGTGCGGGCTGAACACGGCCGGGAACGACAGCCGATGGAAGCGGATCTTCGGATCGGGAACGTAGATGGCGGTGTAATCGGGCAGCCGGGTTGAGTCGAGGCCGACCGCGACTGTGATGAGCGAGTTGTAGCGCAGCGAGTCGACTGCCGTGATGATCTCGGGCGGTGTTCCGGAGACTGCCCGGACCAGCTCCTGGATGGGGATGGTGGAGACGATGTGCTCGAAGCGGCGCGTGGTACGGCCATTCGAGATGCACCACTGGCCGGCTTCCTTCCAGATGCGGCCCACGTTGAAATCCGGCGTGATGTTATGGACACGTTTGGCTAGCGCGCGCGGGAGGGCTTCGATGCCGCCTTGGGAGGGGTAGTTGTAGTAAAGCTGGTGGGTGTAGCCTTCGGTTTCGACGCCGACGGCGGCCTTGATGACGTCCTCGATCGGGGGCTTGGGGACGCGGCCTTCCACCCATTCCAGGCCGAGCTCCTCAGCCGGGACGTTCCAGATCTTCTCGTTGTAGGGGATCAGGTATTTTTCAGCCAGGCCCTTGCCGAAGTGGTGATAGATCCATTCCTTGAAGTTGGTCTTGGGAGGCGGGTAGTCGTTCTTGATGTAATGGTAGAGACATTCGAAACGGTCTTGTGGATCAAGGTCATACAGGCCGTTTTCGAAGGGATACTTCACGTAACGGCCTTTATAAAAGATCTTGTTATTCCGGCGAGCGCGGTGAACGTTGCCATCCAGCAGCGCGACCATGTAGTCCACCATTTCCTGGTTGCGCGAGAAGATGATGTGCGGGCCGCCGGCGTCGTAGGTGAAGCCGTGCTCCTGGACCGAGAGGCAATGGCCGCCGCCGCGGCTTTCTTTTTCCAGGACTTCGCTGTCCTGGTTGAGGTGTGCAGCGATGCTGATGCCGGCCAGCCCGCCGCCTAGTATTCCAATGGCCAAGTGTTCCTCCCGATCAGGCCTTTCCTCTTGAATATTCGGAGGTTTGGCCAGCTTTCTGTAGGCGAACGAGCCCTTAGACATACTGGGATTAATCGCGATCAGATAGACGCGGCGCCGCGACGCTCGCGTATTCCGCTACCGGCTTAGCCAGTCCTGCAGAGAGCGCTCCGAGCTCCGCCGTTTGTACAGACTGCTTGGCCGGTGTGGCGTCTGCCTCGCCGACCTCACATCTTGGCAGTACGACCGCGCGCCGCACCCGGCCTGGAAGAACCGAAGCGTTCACGACTCGATTCACAACGTAAAGCGGTCGATTCTTTGACTCCTCGTAAATGCGCGCCACGTAATCACCTACCAGGCCAAGACCCAATAGAGTAACTCCGGAGAACAGGCATTGTAGGGCCACCAGTGTTGTCCATCCCGGAACAACCGCATGCTGAATCAGGGCGCTGTACAGGACGTACAGAAAATAGAGAAACCCGGCGACGCACAACGAAAATCCGAGTACGGTGCTAATCCGGAGCGGAAGCGCTGAAAACGACGAAATCGCGGTCCATGCGAATCGCAACATCCGCCAAAGGGGGTATTTGGTTTCGCCCGCCACGCGGCTGCGACGCTCGAACGGAACAATCGCCTCCTTGAGTCCGAGCCAAGAGACCAGGCCGCGCATGAAGCGATGCTGCTCGCGAAAGGAACGAATTGCTACTAAGGCCTCGCGGCTAAACAGTCGAAAATCGCCGACCTCCGGAATCAGCCGTTCATCTACCATGGACTTCATGAGCCAGTAGAAGCCGCGGGCGGTCCAGCGCTTGAAGACGCCGTCTCCTTCACGGTGTACTCGCTGTGCGGATACGACGTCGTATCCTTCCTTATACCTCGCCAGCATCGACCGCAGCACCTCCGGTGGGTCTTGGAGATCTGCATCCATGACCACGACCGCGTCGCCCAGAGCGAAGTCGAGCCCCGCGGTGATTGCGGCTTGATGGCCGAAATTCCGTGAAAAGGAAAAAACCTTCAATCGGAAGTCGCGCGACGCCAGAGCCTGCAGGAGATCGAGGGATTCGTCGTTGCTGCCGTCGTTAATGAAGACCACCTCGTGGTCGCAGCCCAGCGTGTCGAGCACCAAGCGCAGCGCCGGGACAAGGAAGGGAATGGTCTTTGCTTCGTTGTAGATCGGAATGACGACTGAAAGCAACATCTTAATGGCTCATTTCGTGCGAAGCAGAGAGCTCGGCAAAAATTTGCGAAGTGGAACTAAACGGTAGCCTCGCTAAATCGAAGGCGGCAAAGACGCCCTGGAGGACTGGAATTATGGGGTGGAATGGTGCGGGCGCTTCGGCCGATGCCCGCACTAGGCCTCTGCGGCGAAGTGCCTCGAAAATCGAGATCGCCCAGAATGGCGCGCCTTGTGTGTAGGAAATGCGATTCACTCGAAGCCCGGCCGTGCCAGCCGATCGCTTAAAGCTTTCGGCGGTAAAAAGAACCCAGTGCCGGGGGCAATGATAGCCTCCCCAAGATCGCTTGCGGAACAATCGGGCGTCCAGGCTGTCGAAATTCGGAGTCTTGATCAAGATCTTGCCACCCGGTGCAAGCATCCCGGCGGCTTTTCTCAACACGGTAACGGGATTCTGCACGTGCTCAATCAGGTTGAGCATCAAAATGAGGTCGAAACGCCGGCTGGTGGAGAACTCTTCAATGGCGCAGCGGGCGTAGAGGTGGCCTTTGGCCTTGGCGATATTTTCGGCGCCGGGATCGAGATCGACGACTTGTGTCAGACGGACTCGCGCATCGGCCGAACGAACCTGATCCAACACTTGGCCGCTCCCACCGCCCACATCCAGAACGTTCAGCTCGCAGCCGTGGATGCCTGCCAGAATGTGACGCAGCCGGCGCCGGTCGAGAAAGAACTTGATGCGCTGGACCAACGAAGGATTGGTCGCCACGTAGGCGTAATAGGTGGAGGGATATATCTCGGCCAGACGTGCGACTGGCGGGGGGTGCAAAAACAAAACGTCGCAGGAAAAGCAACGGTAATATTGAAACGACTCCGAACTGGTGTAGTACTCGACGTCGTTCGCAGCGGCCCAAATCTCAATGCTGTCGGAGCGGCAGATCGGGCAGCTCGGCTCTTGCGCGGCTGACCCCAGAGCGTCGAAAGAATCCGCGATAGGAATCATACGGCGCTCCATTGAAAGAGTTCTTTCAGCGCGCGACAGTAACCCGTACGCCTTGCTTCCAGGATGTCTCGCAGGGGCGTTCTGAGAAGAAAGCGTTCCAAGTCCTTGAGATTGGTGTAAGAAACTTGGGGCTCCCAGTGGTGCAAAAGATGGCGATTGAAACCGGCAGCGCCGAAAGTGCTGGAGAAAAGGTCGTCACCGAAGATCCTGGTGACGGCGTGTTCAAGTTCTCCGGGCGCATCTTGTCCAGGGGTGGGACGATGTTCCAGCAGGTTTCGCAGTGCTCCGAAGGCTGGAAAGAAGATGCCGGTACCGGCGATCCACGATGCCAGTACCGCGTAGGCTCCGAAATGCCAGGCAACACCCAGAACAGCACCGTGAATGACTAGCGTGAGTATCAGCCAGGGGGAAAAGAAGTTCTTCTCATTATTGTGGGCGGTTTCTGACAGGTGTTTCTGTCGATGCGTGACAACTTCGAGACTGCGAACGCCCGACATAGTTTTCAAAACAAACCAGGGCGTAAGGGCGTTGGCATAGGTCTGCTCGGTGTCGTTGGCTTTGCCGACGGCGCGATGATGTTGAAAATGAACGCGCCGGTAGCGTGCGATTTCTTGGCCGGCAATGGCACAGGTGAATATGTTCGCGGCCAGATCGTTGCGCTTGCGGTCCCGAGCGAGGTTGAAGTGAGCCGCTTCGTGCATGAAGAGCTGCAGGTATGCGATCCAGTAACCGACGGCAATTGCGCCCGCCAGCGACGCAACCCAGGTGAGCCACCCGTGCCCAACGGATGCAGCTACAAGTGAGCACGTCACAGCCAGAGCGGCATATCCCAAAAAGATGTCGCGCCAAACGATTCCGTAGCGCGGCCTGAGGTGTGAGACGAAATCGACATACGATGTGCCGTCTGGGGCGCGAATGCCAGCGCGGAGTTTGTGGAAATCGGCGGAGTAATCGTGGCCGCTTTGGAGAACGCTGCTCACCGAAGCGGTCACGGCCGGCGCACTCCTGAACCACTGATAGCTGGTTTTCTGGCGAAAACCGCGTATTGGCCGCCCGCCGGGACGTACTTGAACAGATCCTCTAGCCACGCTAACTGCCGATACCATTTCTCGGGCGTGTACAAAAAGTAGCGGGTATCGACGGCTTCGAATCCCGCGGTGCGCGCCAGACCAGTAGTAGTTGGGGCCGAAAGCAGATGCGCGTCCTGGTCCACTGGGCTGCGGGAGACGATCCAGGACGTGACGGGATTCCATGGATTGTGCTCGATTACGCAGAAAATGCCGCCGGGCCTGAGCAGGCGCATGACTTCGGAAACCAGCGCTGGACGACTCGGCGGGGGAACATGATGGAAGACGCACACCGCGGTGATGAAGTCGTAAGTGGAGCTCTCAAACGGGAGTCGGTTGAGCTCCGGTTGCCAATGGATTCGCCCTTGGCCGTGCCGGATCATTTCTTGCGAAGGCTCGCATCCTTGGGCCAGTCGAAAATGGTTGACGCCCAGGTTTAACAACTCGCCCCGCCCGCAACCAACATCCAACCAGTCCATCTGTCCGGGGTCGAGCCGCGCGGAGTCGAGAAATGATTGGATCAGGCTCCATTTCCGCCGGTGAAAGAAGTCGGGCCGGCTGACGAACCGGTCTCTCAGAGGATCTTGTAGTAGTGCGTCGTAGCTGGAGGCCAGCCTGTCGAATTCGCGCGATTCCGCGAACGCTCTGCCATTTGTTGCACGGAGTTGGGACGAACCGTCGTTCATAAGCGCCGGACTGTAGAGCCAGCTCAAAACACCGGCCCTGTGGAGAAATCGACAGAAAGCGCATTCTGCTTTATGCGGGGGAAGCCTTTAGCGAACGTAAAGGGCGCCTCAGATTACGCCGATAAGTTGTCTGTTGACAACCACTTCTAAACTGCTAGCAGTTATCGCCTTAACGGCGGTGAGCCTGTTTGCCTATGTCAGCCTGTTCAACTCTGTATCGGCTTACGACGACGAAGGCTACAACGTCGCACTGATTCGACTCGTTTCGGAGGGCGTACCGCTGTATACAGGTCAGTTCGCTTATCACGGCCCGTTGCCGTACCTGGTGAAGGCGGGGATCTTGAATGCTCTTAAGATTCCCGTCACGCATGAATCTGTCCGGCTGTGGGTGTTATTCGTGTGGCTGCTGAGCGCGTTGATTGGGGCGGCTGCGATTCGGAATCTTACCGGCAACTCGCTTTTTGCAGCCTGTAGCCTGGTCGTTCTCGGAGTTCAGTTGTTTCCACTCCGGTTCAACCCCGGCCATCCGGAGGACTTCGTTGTCCTGTTGCTATTGGCTTCCGTTTTTATTGCTTCCGTAGAAGCTCCCTGGTTCACCGAAAACCTGCGCATAGCGGCGCAAGGCCTCATCGGCGCGGCACTCATCGGCACCAAGATCAATGTTGGCATCCTGTTCATGCTGGGCTTGCTTATGTGGATGTTGTCTTCCATTTCCCGCCGTGGGGCTTGGCGCGTTAGCGCGGCAGTGTTCTTCACAGGCTTCGTTGCGACACCCGCCGTGCTGATGCATGGGGCGTTGCGGCCGGAATGGGAGCTGTTGCTGGTATCCACGGTGATTATGTTTCTCACCGCCGGTGTGGCGTTCCTGCGCCCCCTGCCGCCGCGTTACAGCTGGGCGCAGTTGATGATCTGCATAGGATCGACTGCGATTGGGATCGTCGCTATCCTGGCCGCGACCATCCTGCATGGGTCCCGGCCATGGGATGTGCTGGAAGGAACGATTCTCACGGCCGCAAAACATCCCCACGTCTTCCTAAGACCGATGTCTTTTGGAATATTCGCGCTGCCGGTGCTGGCCGCCTTCACGTGGATCAGCATTCGCGAGCTGATTCGTATAATCGCTGGACCTGAGGAGACTGAAAGCCGCGCGCCTCAAAGCGTGCTTAAGGTCGCCCTCCCGCTGTGCGCTTTATTATTTGCTGCGTTCTTTGACGCAAGATACTATTTGCCGTTTATCGGTCCGGTGGCTTGGCTGGTCGTATTCCCCGAGAGCCGGGTGGTATCGGCTCGAATGCGCTGTGCGCGCTTATTTCTTGCGCTGGCAGCGGTCTCGCAAGTGCTCCAGATCTTCCCCATTGTCGGCACTCAGACGGCTTGGAGCGCCCTGCTTCTGTGCGTTTGCGCTTTGGTGTTGCTACACGACGGCGTGGTGGAGCTTTCGGCTGCGCCGAGAAGAATGTCGAAGTTTGCCAGCTTGGCGGCGGTAGGGGCAGGGGGGTTGGCGGTGTACTCGCTGGTGTTTTTCACGCTGGGCCTTTGGACAACATACCGGCGCGGCCCAGTCTCGGTTTCGCAAACTCGCACTTGATTCATGCGCCGCTGGCAGAGAGGACCGACTTCGACTGGATCGTCGCCAGCACCAGCCGGTATTGCGATGCCATTGTGACGCAACCGGGATTGAACAGTCTGCTGTTGTGGTCGAATTCGCCCGGCCTGACACGGACTTCTCCAGTGCTAATCACAGGTTGGCCCTTAATTTTGCCAAACGAGCAACAGCGGCAGAGCATCGCAAAGCTCGGCAGGTCGAGGTCAGTCTGCGCTGTTTATAACAAGCCGGCCTCGGACTGGTGGACCAACGACGATCCCGAGCTCACTTCGTCCAGCTTAGCCCAGCAGCCACTAATCGAATATATACACGGCCTGAACACCATTCGGAAGGCCGGCGGCTACGAGATTCGGGGGAATGCCGGTGCGGAGTCGCTCTGGAAAGACGACTATATGCTCGACGGAGTTCGCGACCTTACCGGTGAAAGAGCGGCCGTAGCGATCCCCGGGGACCTGGCTGCTTCAGCCGCGGATCTGAGCTTCGCCTTTGAAGTCAATCACGCCAGCCTGGTTCTTTCCATTCCACGGCGAGCCGAAATCTCCGACGAAGATGTGGCCCCGATGGAACCTGTCGTGTCCATTTCGGCCGAGGGTCGCCTGATGATTCGCGCCAGAGCCGGCAGTTATGTTGCGCTGCCAGGGCGGGCCAGCCTGTTCGATGGACGTTGGCACGAGTTGTCGCTCCGACGGGACACAGCCGGTTGGGTTGTCGTGCTGGATGGCTCGGCCTCGGGCCGTATCGGCGAGCTGCTGAGTGCGGGGAAGCCCGTACGCTATCTTCAATTGGGACCGGCGTTCGTTGGCGAGGGGCCTGGAGTAGCTGGAGGATGGGCCCAGTTCTTTGGCAAGATCCGTGATGTACGACTGAAAGCCGTAAGTTCCAACTCAGATGCCGGAGCCGGGTCGCCAAGCGCTGTTGCGGAACGTTAGTGGCTGAGCACGGGCCGAACCATAAGTGATTGCGGCCGGCGCCGGTGTACCTTCATAGGCTGGTCGGATCCACCAGGAACAAGGGCCGCGTGGGGGCCGCGACGTCGGCCGGGCACGTTTGGGCGTTCACTTCAAGAAGGCTGCCCTGGGGACGTGGCGGCTGCTTCGGAAACGCGGGCGCCGGTGCATCGGCGTACGGCATCAGCTTGGGCGGGGACTGGTCCGGGTCTAAGATCCAAACGTGGCGGTCGCGGTAGTGGTCGACGAAGGGGCGATCCCACTGTGGACCCATTTCGTGCGCCCAAATGATGCGCTCACGATCGATATCGGCGAGATTGTAGACCCATTCGCGGTGCACGCAATGAGTTGGCGAATAGCGCAGTAGAACAACATGGCCGCCGGGAATAGCGTCCAACGTCCTAACCACCTGCTCGCGGGCCAGGACGACCGGACGTACATACGCGCCATCGTGTGCCAGCATGGCCACGTATTCGGCCAGTTCGGCCGGAAACAAGCAGACTGAGAACAGGGCGAGCGCCAGGCCAACCCGTCTTCCAGACCACTGCCATCCACTCATGCGCTCGATTCCCTGGACCAAAACGAGATAAAGAAGCGCCGTGCCCGCGGCCGCATAGTGCGGGTTGAATCCCGTTAGCGGCGCTAAGGAAAGCAGAAAGCCTCCTAGCAGGATCAGGGACATGCGTTGTTCGGGCGTCTTCAGCGGATGGAGCCAGAAAAGCGCCGGGAGCAATAAGCCTAACATGCCGAAGTAGAAGCGATACACGCAAACCATCTGCACCACGAAGCAGGTGACAGGGTTGGTCCGGACCAGCGTCACGACGGGAATGCCCCACTCGTTCCAGTAGCGGCGCATCACTTCGTGTCGATAAGTCTTCTCCGGGTGCATTGCGCCCCATACCAACACGGGCGCGGCGGCGTATTGTTTTTCGTGCTCCTGATACGGAAGCTCAAAGGGATTACCCGTGACGCGGTAATTGAAATACGCCATGAAGATCGCCGTGACGACCAGGATCGCGGCGATGGGCAGCACGACGCGCTTCAGGGCCGAGACAAACGGAAACCGGTTCTTGGCCAAAAGCCACCAAGCCAGACACAGGGCCGCGAGGACGGTCAGGACGGCTCCATCATAAGGCCGGGAGTTGATCAGAATGATCATGCCGAGCGCGAGCGTGGCGGCGTGCCGGAACTGCTTGCGCAGGCCGATTCTAGGGAGGGCGCCCAAAATGAGCGCGCCGCCGATCGCCGCCACCGGACCGCCCCAGTAGGAATTCATCCAGTAACTGAAGATCCCGATGCGCAGAGCCAGCAACAACGCGCCCAGCAGCGCCCAACCCGGCGCCACCCAGCCTTGCAGCATCCAGCAGGTGAGCCCACACATCAGCCCCACGCTGAGCCAGACTCCGATCCACGGCTGGCCGAAGAATTTCTCGCCGAAGGCCATAACCAGCCCCTGTACCGGTTGGTATTTCGCGGCATAGGTGGGGTGCATGATGATGTGGAACGATTCAAAATGCTCCCAAAATGGAGGGGTCGGGTTGGCTAGCCGTCCGGAGGCGTAGGTATCGGCGGCCAGCAGATAACCGAATTCGTCCTGATAGACAGGTTTGGGGACGTGCACCCAGGGCAGAAGCGCGGCGCGCGCGCCGAGGGTCAGCAAACACACGAGCAAACAGGCGACCAGGCGCCTCTCGGCCAAGCGCTGGTAGAGCCCGATGGTTGGTGCGAGGAAAGTCGCCAGGCGACTGGCTGATTTGTTTTGACTTGGGGATGGTGCAGGCGCAACTTCAAGACATTCCGGCACTTTGGTGGCCCTCGCGCTCACGTCCTTCTTACTGATTATTCGGTTTTTTCTGGCGACTTCTGTATAGAAGGACGGCGGGACGAGATGCTGCCCTAGCGCGTGCTGGAAGGGCCGACTTCGCCCCCGGCGCCCGACGGGCGGATCTTTCGCACCACCAGGCTGAGGACCCGCAGGCGGGCAGGACTGCGGGGACCGGAGCGCTGGCTGATTTCAGCAGAGGCGGCCGGCGGCTCCGGAGCCACGGCGTGGGTGACTCCCCACACGCAAGAGAGGACGGACTGTCCATGAAACGTCATAACAACTCCCTAATCGTCAAAATACTCGCGCAATATTAGGTGTACGACAACCTCGATAAGTTTCAATATGTCATCTTTTTTGTGATGTGTGCTGGCAAAAGTGCCGGCGGCGTGTGCGGAACGATTTGCTGTCTGCGTCAGCCATGGGCGGCGCGGCCGGCGCGGGTTCGGTCAAACTAGGAGAAAGGGGGACGATGCGAATCCGAAAGCATGCCAAGAAAATAGTCCGGACCGTCCGCGAGACCCGCATGTTCGCTCGGGCCATGCAGTCGGATTCCCACCCTATACTGGTCCAGATCGTGCCCATCCGGCGCTGCAATCTGGACTGCACGTATTGCAACGAGTATGACCGCGTGTCCGATCCGGTACCTCTGGAGGTGATGCTGGCGCGCATCGACCGGCTGGGCGAGCTGGGCGCCACCATTGTGACGCTGAGCGGCGGCGAACCGACCCTGCACCCAGGTCTGGAGGCCATCATCGGGCGGATCCGGGAGCGCGGCGCCATCGCCACGCTGATCACCAACGGCCTGCTCCTGACGCCGGAGCGCATCCAGCGTTGGAACCAGGCTGGTCTCGACTATCTGCAAATCAGCATCGACAATGTGCGTCCGGATGACGTATCCAAAAAGAGCCTGCAGGTGCTGGACCGCAAGCTGGAGTGGCTGGCGAGCGGCGCAGAGTTCGGCGTCACCATCAACTCAGTGCTGGGCGCGGCCATTCGCAATCCCGAGGACGCGCTGGCGGTGTCGAGGCGGGCGCGCGAGCTGGGATTCAGCAGCACGGTTGGGATTCTGCACGATCAGACCGGCCAACTGAGCCCGCTCGGGCAGTCCCAGCAGGCCGCTTACGATCAGTTCCGCCGCCGGAAGGGGTCGCTTTTTTCTTTCGCGCATTTCGA
>DATJWJ010000222.1:0-10651 GCA_035501355.1 Bryobacteraceae bacterium
CAGCCCCGGGCCAATACGGCCGGTTTCGATTCGCCCCAGACCCAAGCCGCCATTCCTTTTCCGCTGCTGAGCGAGATTCAGATCAATCAGAATGCCGGGTTTGGCAATTATCAGGCGGGGACCATCGACGTGCATGCACGCAAGGGTGCCTATCAGTTTGACGCGAGTTACACCTACACGCGCGATCTGTCGAATTTGAACGGCTGTAACACAGCGGGAACCGGGTCAAACTTCGCCACCGAATTCGGCAACCTCGTATGCGATCCCTACAACCCGGGTCTCGATTACGGAAACACTCCCTTTGACCGGCGCAACCGGTTTTTGGCGACGTTTCTCTATAATCTGCCGTTCGGGAAGGGCAGGACGTTCCTGAACAGCGCTAACGGTGTGCTGGATCGAATTGTCGGAGGCTGGGTGTTAAGCGGCGTGGTGCTGCTCCAAAGCGGGCCTTTCATGGACGTGTCGACATTAAACGATCCGTCAGGCACCGGGTATCTCGCTACTACCGGTACCACCGGCGGGCGCGCTGACACCGTGCCGGGCGTCAACCCTTACCAAGGGCAGTCGATTCACCAATGGATCAATCCCAACGCTTTTGTCGATCCCCCGAACAATATCGGCCGTTGGGGCGATTCGCAGAGCGGAGCCGTTCAGGGCCCGTCGACCAAAGCCGTCTCGATGTCGCTGCTGAAGAATGTTTCCATCACGGAACGTCTTCGGGTAGAGTTCGGAGCGCAGATATCGAACCTGTTCAATCATCCCAACTACGCTGTTCCTGGGAACTTGGTGCTCGGAGTGCCGGCTTTTGGGCAGATTACGGCTTTGCAAAGCGCAGAAGGCGCAGGACCCCGGCAGATCCAGCTCACTGGGCGATTCACCTTCTGAAAAAGATGAGGAGCGACTCGGCCAACTTTCGCTGCGGGTTGGATGTCTGAGACTTGGAATCGAGTAGTATAGAGCAAATTTTGAGAATAGTTGGAGGCATGAGCGTGAGAATTCGTAGAGTAGTGATCTTGTCCGCCGGAGCGTGTTTAGCAGCCTTGCTGCTCGGGCAATCCCGTTCCAGCCAGTGGCATCCCAAAGATGGGGAATGGGCTTGGTATACGGCGGACATGGCTGGGACCAAGTACCGGCCGCTCGATCAGATCAACGCCTCCAACTTCAACAAGCTCGAGGTCGCCTGGCGGTTTAAGACCGACAACCTCGGCTCACGTCCGGAATATAAGCTCGAAGGCACGCCGCTCATGGTCAACGGGTCAATCTACACCACGGGCGGCACGCGGCGTTCCGTGATCTCGCTAGATGCCAAGACCGGCGAGTTGAACTGGGTCTACAACCTGCACGAAGGAAACCGCGCGGTGGTTGCCGCTCGCCAGCTCTCGGGCCGCGGCGTGGCGTATTGGAGCGACGGCCGCGGAGACGACCGCGTGCTGTACGTCACCACAGGCTATCAACTCGTCGCGCTGAACGCCAAGAATGGCCACCAGATCACGTCATTCGGAGAAAACGGGATCGTCGATTTGAAAAAAGGCATGGTCACCGGGACCGGCCAGCAGATTGATCTGGAGACCGGCGAGGCGGGCCTGCATTCCACTCCCTTCATCGTTAACGACGTCGCCATTGTAGGCTCATCCTTCAAGGAAGGCATGACGGTTGAGACCCACAACAACACCAAGGGTCTGGTGCGCGCTTTCGACGTTCGCACCGGCAAGCTGTTGTGGACCTTCAACACCATTCCGCGCCCGGGCGATTTCGGCAACGAGACCTGGGAGAACGGCTCGTGGGCCACCAACGGCAACACCGGCGTGTGGACGCAGATTACCGCGGATCCCGAGCTCGGCTTGGTGTATTTACCGGTTGAATCGCCAACCTCGGATTTTTACGGTGGCACACGCCCGGGAGACAACCTCTTCGGCGAGAGCCTGGTTTGCGTGGATCTGAAGACCGGCAGACGCAAGTGGCACTTCCAGTTCGTGCATCATCCGATCTGGGATTTCGACCTTTCCTCGGCCCCGATTCTCCTGGACATCAATGTGAACGGCAAATTGATCAAAGCCGTCACCGTCCCGACCAAGCAGGTGTGGCTGTACACGTTCGACCGCGTCACCGGCCAGCCCGTGTGGCCCATCGAAGAACGTCCCGTGCAGCAAACCGACGTGCCTGGCGAGAAAACGGCCAAGACGCAGCCGTTCGTGACCAAGCCGCCGGCCTATGCACGAAATGAGATCAAGATTCCGGACGATCTGATCGACTTCACGCCGGAGATGCGGGCGCAAGCCAAAGACATCGTCTCGCGCTATCGCGTGGCGGGCATCTTCAATCCGCCGCTGGTTGGCGATCCAAAGGGTTTGCTGGGCGCGCTGAACATCGGCCATTCCGGCGGCGGAACCAACTGGCCTGGTGGCGGAGCGGATCCCGAGACGAACATTGTCTATGTCGAAGCGAACAATTCGCAGGTGCAATCGATGACTTTGCGTACGCCTCCTCCCGGATTTTCGGATCTGCCTTATGTCTCCGGCCGGCAGGACCAGCCGTTCCGAGTCGCGGAAGCGGCCGGCGCGGGCACGGCAGCGGATGCCCCGGAAAGGAAAATCGAACCGGGTGCGCCTCCGGCTGCGCGGTTCGGCGGAAATTTTGGGCCTAATCCGCTTTCGGTTCAGGGGCTGCCGCTGGTGAAGCCGCCCTATGGAATCATCTCCGCCGTCGACATGAACAAAGGCGACATACTGTGGCAAGTGCCTTACGGCGAAACGCCCGACAACGTACGCAATCATCCCGCGCTGAAGGGCCTGAACATCGGCAACACAGGTCAAGGCGGCAGCGTCGGCCTGGTGGTCACCAAGACGCTGGTGATCCTGGGCGACAGTCAAGTAACGAACCCCGGCACGCACCCGCGTGGAGCGATGCTGCGGGCCTATGACAAAAAGACCGGCCAAGAAGTTGGCGCAGTGTGGATGCCGGCGCCGCAGAGCGGTTCTCCGATGACCTACATGTGGCAGGGCAAGCAGTACATCGTGGTGGCGGTCAGCGGTGGGAATTACTCCGGCGAGTACCTCGCGTATGCATTACCGGATAACGATTAACCGATACCAACCTTGTGCGCTTATGGTACACTGCCTGAAACTGCCCAGGAGCGCGGCCCACGTTGGCTCCGGATAGGCGGACGGCCCCACGTTGACCGGCGAATGGGTTTAAGGTTTAAGATCAAAAGGAGAGTGTGATGACCAAGGCAGTTTGGGCCGCCCTGACGTTTTTTTGTGTGGCGCTATCGGCGCAGGCGCAACGAAACGGCGGTCAGGCCGCACCATCCCAGGAAGCCAAGGCCCCGCCTGAAGAAGGCATTCCAGTCACCGACCAATTGGTAATCTCCAAATGCGGCGGCTGCCACACGCGCGACGCCAAAGGCAACATGCTGCGCATCTCCTGGGAGCGCGCCACTCCCGAGGGTTGGGAAGAAGCGATCAAACGCATGGTGCGCTTGAACGGCCTCACGCTTACGCCGGTCCAAGCGCGCGCCGTCGTAAAGTACCTCGCCACCTATCACGGACTGGCGCCTGAGGAAGCCAAGCCGATCATGTATTTCGCCGAGCATCGCATCCAGGATGAAACTAATATCCCTAACGACGCGGTGCGCGGCGCTTGCGCGAATTGTCACGCCTTCGCACGGCCGCTGTCCTGGCGGCGCTCGGCCGAAGATTGGAAGCTGCTCACCAACCTGCACGTTGCCTTTTACGCCACGGCCGAACAAGCTTTTCGCCGCGGGCTGGGTGCCGGAGGCGGCGGTAACGCTCCCATGGTCGCGGCCCGCGAGAGCGGAACGCCCAAGCTGCCCGTGGATGAAGCGCTCGCGTTTCTCGACAAGTCCGCGCAGCTGCATACTCCCGAGTGGGCCGCCTGGAGCGCGCGCATGCACGCACCCAGGCTGGCGGGGCGCTGGCTGGTTTCCGCGCACATACCGGGCAAAGGCATGTACTACGGCGAACTGACCATCGAGCCGGGCGCCGCTGCCGACGAATTCAAGACCAACGTGAAGCTGCAGTCGGTCAAAGATGGATCGTCGCTGGTTCGCTCCGGACAAGGAGTCGTGTACGCCGGATATTCCTGGCGCGGACGATCCAAGGGAAGTGGAAATGCCAGCACCGTGGACGATCTGAATAAGGAAGCGCGCGAGGTGATGTGGTTCTCTCCCGATGAATCCCAAGCCGAGGGCCGTTGGTTCTGGGGACAATATCAGGAGTTCGGCATCGATGTGAAACTGCGACGCACTTCCGCGGATCCGACACTCATCGGAGTGGATCGCATGATGCTCAAAACCGGCTCGCAGGGCAATCGCGTTCGCTTGATTGGCCAGAATTTTCCCGCTCAGATCGCAGCGTCTGACCTGGACTTTGGTTCCGGCGTGAAAGTGCAGCGCATCGTCTCGCACACACCATCGGAAGTCGTGGCGGAGGTGGAGGTCGCTGGCGACGCGGTGTCCGGCAAGCGCGACATTGGTTTAGCCCGCTCCGTGCTCCCCAGCGCGATCGCGGTCTACGATCGTATCGACTATATTCAGGTATCGCCTGAATCGGCCATCTCCCATCTGGGCAGCGATGTGCATCCCAAGGGCTACCAGCAGTTCGAGGCCATTGCCTATCAGCGGGGCGCCGACGGCAAGCCGCACACGGCCGACGATGTGGAGCTGGGCCCGGTGGACGTGACCTGGTCGGTCGAAGAATTTTACGCCGTCTTCGGCGACGACGACAAGGAGTTCGTCGGAACGTTGAACTCCGCGGGCTTGTTCACTCCCGCCCTCGACGGCCCCAATCCCCAGCGCAAATTCAGCCGCAACAACTACGGCGATGTATGGGTGGTGGCAACCGCCAAGAACGAGAAGGACGCGGAAGGCAAGCCGCTGGTTGGCAAGTCCTACCTGGTGGTTTCGGTTCCCATGTACGTTCAGTTCGATCAGCCCGAAGTCGGTCAGTGAAGAGATGACAAGGAGAGCGTCATGAAACACATGCAGCCTTTGAACAGGAAAGCGCAGCGCATTGACGATTACGTGGCCGCGCGCGCCGAAGACGTGGTGGCGTTGCAGAATCCTGGAAACCGGCAGCCTCCCCAGCGCCCGCACGTCCCAATGGGTTGCTCGCTGATGTTTTCACCCGGCTGGGAAGTGGATTCGGCCGGCGGCACGGCTGGTCTGTGCCAGCCCGTCGAGCGCGATATCTACGATTGCTGGGTTACGTGCTATTGGCCGGCGCAGGTGCCCGACCATATGAATAATTCTCCGGATTGGACGGCCAAGTGCGCCTCCGCCACCAAGGACTGGCGCAACCTGGATCTGGTCTTTCCATAAATCAATATGAAACATCTTGTTACGATATTTCTGGCTGGCGCGCTCGCGTCTCTGGCGCAGGGCGGCACTCTGTTTCTGGGCGGATATCCGGATTGGGTTTTGGTGGTCGACGAGAGCCAAGGCAAGGTGGTCGACAAGATTCATCTCGAAACCGGCCTGCCCACTAGCATGCACCTCTCCGAGGACAAGAAGAAGATCTACGTCACCACCAACGACCACAGCGGCATCGAGGTGATCGACGTTGCCACTCACAAAGTGCTCACCCACTTCGTACTCAACACACCTGCCAAGCGCTACCGCTTCAATGGCGGAACGCCCGACCCCGATGGCAAGCTGTTCTACACGGTGAGCACCGAAATCGACAAGAAGTTGGAGCACTTCGATATCGGTAAACCCAAGTACACGGTCATCGACCTGGCGCAGCAAAAGATCGTCAAGACGGTGGATGTGGCGCCCGAGGATGAGAAAGAGGCCTCCGGTGGCTACGGACGCAACACTTTCGAGATCTCGCCCGATGGCAAGCTGCTGTACCAATTCCGCGACAAGGTGGTCATCCTGAACGCGGACGATTTCAAAGTGGTGGACCGCATCGATCTGGCCAAGCCCGATCTTCCCGGGATGGAGAATATCGGCTTCGGCGCTAATTTGGATTCCATCGGCGAGCCCGGCAAGCACGTTTCGGTCTTCACCTCTGACGATCCGATCGTGCACAACCGCGTGTTCGGCATCGCGCGCTTCGACCTGAATACCCGGCAGGAGAAGTTCGACCCGATCGGTCCGGTGCCGGCTGGAATGGCTGGATTGCAAGTGGCGCCGGATAAGAAGAACGCCTACACGGTGGTCTCCACCGGCATGCACGGTAACAAACGCTGCGAATTCTGGTCGTTCGATTTGAATTCGGACCGGATTACCAAGACCGCCGAGGTTCCCTGCCGCACGCGTTTCAGTATGGGCATGTCCGCCGACGGGAAAAAGCTGTATATCTTCGGTGCGGGCTTCGAGATCGAAGTTTACGATGCCGCCACGCTCAAGTTCGAACGCACCTGGGATCTGAATAACGACGTTACCGGCGCCGGCATGGTGGTCCTGAACTAGTTCGCGCGTGTTCCTGCGCCACTTCGCCGTCGCGCTGGGCGCGAAGAAAGCAGCGCCGAAAGCATCCTTGGGCGCGCTCGTTTTCGGCGCACAGCTGGCGGATTTGCTGTGGCCGATCTTCCTGCTGCTCGGCTGGGAGCAGGTGCGGATCGATCCCAGCGCCACGCGCGTCACGCCGCTCGATTTTATCTCCTACCCGTACTCGCATAGTTTGCTGGCCGAGCTTCTGTGGGGGTTGGGCATCGGCCTGGCTTACTTCGCGATCCGCCGCAACGCGCGCGCCGCCATCGCGGTGGCCCTTTGCGTCCCTTCGCACTGGCTGCTCGACTATTTTTCACACCGGCCCGACATGCCCATCGTCCCCGGAGGCCCGCGCTACGGCCTGGGCCTGTGGAATTTTCCAGCCGCGACTCTGGCCGTCGAGTTGACCTTGTTCGCCATCGGGATCGCCCTGTACCTGAATGCCACGCGTGCGAAGGATTGCATCGGACACTGGGCGCTGTGGTTGCTGTTGATCCTTCTCCTGGCGCCCTATCTGGCTTCATCCAATACGCCGCCTCCAGACGAGCGGGGCCTCGCGTACACTGCTTTGGCTCTCTGGATCACCGTGCCCTGGGCCGCCTGGGCCGATGCGCACCGTTCAGCGCGAAGCGTGAACCCGCGTTACCCGGCGGCCATCTGCTGATAACAACGCAGAAAGAATCCGTCCGTCATTCCCGCAATGTAATCGCACACCACGCGATGCACCGGTGAAGCCGCCAGCGCCTCGGCGTAATACTCTGGAAGCTTTTCCGGATGCCTTACATAAAAATCGAACAGCTCGGCGATCCGCGCAGCCGAGCGCCGCCGCTCTTCCACCATCGGCTCTGAGAAATACACGGCGTGATGCAGAAACTGTTTGAGCTGGCGATTGGTGGCTTGCGCGGCCGGGAGCAAGGCCGTCAGGCGCCCGGGATGCATGCGAACATCGTTCCAATCGCCCACCGCCGCGCCTGCGGCCATTTCCACCGTGCCCCGTGCCAGTCCGGTAACCAGCATGTCCACCAGACCGCGGACCACTTCTTGAAAAAGCTCGCGGCAGGAAGCCCCGGGAAAATGTCCTTCGGCCTCCTCGTAGCGGCGATTGAACTCCGGCACCGCTTCGCGCACCTCATCGACGGCGAACAGCGCGGCCGAAAACGCGTCGTCCAGGTCGGCCGTGTTGTAGGCAATCTCGTCCGCCAAGTCGATCAACTGCGCTTCCAGCGGCGGCCGCAGCCCCGGCAGGTATTCATCCAGAGCGGGATTTTCGCCCGGCCCAAAATCGCGCGAATGTTTGGCAATGCCCTCCCGTACTTCAAACGTCAGATTGAGCCCGGGAAAACGCGCGTAGCGATGCTCGAACGTCTCCACGATGCGCAGCGCGTGCAGATTATGATCGAAGCGCTCGCTGAAACGCCGCATCTGGCGATCCAACTCCTCTTCGCCCGCATGCGCGAAAGGTGGATGGCCGATGTCGTGCGCCAGCGCCAGCCCCTCGGTCAAGTCTTCGTTCAACTCCAGCGCCGCGGCCAGAGTGCGGGCGATTTGTGAAACTTCGATGGTGTGCGTGAGCCGATTGCGAAAGTGATCCGATATGCCGGCCGGAAAAACTTGAGTCTTGTTCTCCAGCCGCCGAAAGGCCCGGGAGTGGATCACGCGGTCGCGATCGCGTTGGAACTCGTTGCGATAAGGATGGGGAAGTTCAGGATAGCGCCGCCCCCGGCTCTCCGAGACCGGGAACCGCAAGCGGCCCAAACCGGTCACTTCTGGGGAATTTCGCTGATAGCCGTAATGGCCGCCCTGCTGATGGCCGCGCGCGGGCTGCTGCGCAAAGGCTCAATCAGCTTACGCGCCCGCTGCGGATCCGACGGCGCCACCAATTCGCCCAATGCCAGCGTCGCCTCATCCTTGGAGACCAGTGTAGTCGGGTGGTCGATCACGGATTGGATCAACTTCTCGCCGTCGGCCAGCTTCCCCTCTGAAGCATATACTTTCGCCAGCGCCAGCTTGCCCATCGAACTGAAGTTCTGATCACCGTAGTCGAGCACTTTCTGGAAATGCTTCTGCGCTTCCGCATAGTTCCCACCGTCGGCCGCGTTCGTGCCCAGGAAATATTCGGCCAGCGTGCCTTCTTCCGTTCCCGGGTACTTGTTGGCGATGTCGGAGAACGCCTGGACGGTTGCTTTCTGGCGGTCGGCCTCGGTTGGGAACGTAATGATAAACTGGTTGCCGGTCGGCTGCCCGACGTTGGAGTTTTGAACCAGCATGGCATGCCGCAGGGCCTCTTGCCGCACACCGCGCTCGTGCGTCCGGTACACGAAGAAGGCCACCACCAGTATTACGACGGCCAGGCCGACGCCGCCCCAGCGAATGAGCTGCTGGCGATGTTGGCTGACGTATTCGACGCTATGCTGAACTTCCAGCGCGAACTTGTCACTTTTCAATTCCTTACGACTGATCCGAGCCACAAGAACCTCGTTGTTGGGGAACTTTGATGATAACACGCGGCCCAACCACTTAGCGCGCGCTAGTATCGGCCGCCTACTTCAATTCTGACATGAACGGCCTGGCAGAAAAAATGAGAGCTTTCGCCCCCGCGCTGCTCTAACTCAGCGTGACCATCACGCTCGAACCAAACTGCCCTCGCTGCGGCTCGCGAAGCGTTCGCCCATCCCGGCAGTCCAGCTTGCTGACGGCCGTTCTGCGCCAAGTTCTGCTGGATCCGTACCGCTGCCGTAGCTGCTTTCGGCGATTCTTTCGGCCTCGATCAGCCGCAGCCGGCCAACCCCTGGCTTCCCTGGCAGGCAAGAGCAGAGCCGCCGCGAATTAACCGCCGCCCTCGCGCTACGGCATACCGTCAGGAAAAGCTGCGAACCGCGGCAGCTTCGTCGTCGAACACCTCGAATACCGTGTACAGCTTGGTAATCTGCAACAGGTCCTTGACGCGTTTGCTCAAGCTCAGCAGCTTGAGCTGCCCTCCGTGATTGGTCACCGTGGTAAACCCCGAAACCATTTCTCCGATGCCCGAGCTGTCGATATAGGACACATCCCCCAGATTCACCAGCAGCTTCTTGTTCCCCTGAGTGGCCAGATCGCGGACCGTATCCCGAAAGGTGCTCGCGCCCTCCCCCAGCGTGATTCGCCCGCTGGCATCGATCACAGTCACATCGCCTACTTGGCGCGTCGTCAGTTTAACGCTCACAAATTGGACCCTCCTCGCATTCTTTTGACTAACATCGCGCACAACGCAGCGGGCCGCGATTAGTTACCTGCTCAAGCGAGCGCGCCCCGCTGTGCGCTCGTGCATCTTGTCAACTGGCTTTTGCCAGGTACTTCACCATTCGTACTTCGGTCCCGCTCGGTTCACCCCGCCGGACCTGAAACTCGTCCACGAAAGCCCGCATCAAGAGCAGCCCTCGGCCGGACTGCCGCAGCAGATTTTCATCCGCCAGCGGATCCGGGATGGATGTCAAATCGAACCCATCTCCTTCATCGGCGATGATGATGGTCAACCGGTCCGGCGCCTTCGTAATCGATACATGCACCTTCTTGCGCGCGTTATAGCGATTCCCATGCACCACTGCATTGACCATGCTTTCCCGCACCGCCATTCCAAGCTGATGCAGTTCGTCCTCTCCGAATCCAATATCCTCGGCTGCCTGCAAAACTGCCTTTTCTGCTACCTCCACGCTATCTAAAGTGGAATCGAGCAGCATGCGTCGTTCTGCCATAGGTTCGCAGGGCGTGTCCAAGTCGAATGTTTACAGTAGAATACTCCAGCCCGTTGTGTCAAGACAGCCTGTCAAATTAAAAGAAGCGGCATAAAAGAAGCGGCACGGTCATGTCGAAAACTGAGCCAATCCGTTCATCGACGAGAACTAACCGCTGGCAGTCGCGACCATAGCGTCCATCATATTGTTCTGGGTAAATGCCAGCAGCGCCTTTATACTCATTTGCGTTTCGGCGTTTGCAGAAGGCTTTCATGATTGACATCTTCGGGGACGGTAGACATCTTTCGGTAAACATCCTCGGCCACGCAGCGGGTGTCCTGATTTTCGGAATTTTTCTGGCTTTGATGTTAAGCCAGCGCTCTGTTCAACAACTGCGGACAAGCCGACTCTCGCTGCTCGCCGGAGCTTTGGCGCTGATCTGGAATGTGGCCTCGCTGGTGGTCATCGTGATGGGCAGGGTCGATCG
>DATJWJ010000223.1:0-13068 GCA_035501355.1 Bryobacteraceae bacterium
CGGAATTCGCGGCGGGTTGGAGGCGGGGAAACGCTTCATCGAGAGCCTGAAGCTGTTCTCGCATCTGGCCAACGTTGGCGACGCGAAAAGCTTAGTGATTCATCCCGCCTCCACCACGCACCAGCAGTTGAGCGACGAAGAAAAAAAGATGGGCGGCATCAGCGACGACATGATCCGCCTCTCGGTGGGCATCGAGGAGATCGAGGACATTCTCTGGGACCTGGATCAAGCGCTCAGCGCGGCGGCCACGGTATAACGGCCGGACGCAATGTTTTGCCGGCGTATGCTGGGGCCAGGAGAACCACGTGACGGCCGTCTTCGCTACGCAAATCGAACTCGACGGTGGGCGAGTCGCTTGGATCGCCGGCACCAAGGACCACGTGAACGGACCAATTGAGCAGAAATGCGAGGACGACAGCGGGCCGCCTTTGGGCTTTGAGAATTGAGCCTCTAGGATTCGCCGTCCATTGAGTCCGCCGCGCTCAAGGCCTAGCGAACGGAAATCGTCACGGTGTTAGATGCGGTTCCACCGGCGGAAAGCACAACAGGGACGGCGTCCCCTCCGGCCACTCCCTGCGGCACCTGCACGTTCACCTGGTAGACTCCGATATAGCCGGGAGCCAGTCCCGCGAAACTGACGAAAGCCGCCACACCGCCGACGGTCGCCGTCGGTTGGGTCATCTGCATCACAATGGAAAGCGGACTTTGCGGTGCCGCGGCCCCTGTCTGCGGTGTGTTGGTCACCGCTCCCAGCCCTGTGGCGAAAATCTGTATGTAGTCCCCGGCATGGGCCGGCGCACCGGCGTTCACCAGGGCTCCCGTGACATTCTCGATGGCGCCCTGTCCGCCCTGGGGCGCGCCCAAGGAGAAAATCGCGGGGTCGGCTAGCCCAACGGGAACAGACTCCAGGTCGGTGCTGATCGAGTTCGCCGTTACGGTGACTGTCGAGTTCGACATCCCCTGCAACTCCCACGGCACTTGCAGATTTAGTTGCGATGATGAGGCATAGAGGATGGGAGCCGGAACGCCGCTGAACTGCACCGTCGCTCCGCTCAGGTTCATGCCGAACAGGCTCACTAGGGAGCCGGGTGCCAGAGCGCGTTGCTGAAACGTGGCCGCGTTGACCAGTCCCGCTATCTGAGGTCCGTTAAGGGGACCGGATGGCTGCAAAATCGATATCGAATTCCCGGACCCGCCGTTGCCAAGGTACGTGAACAGGGACGGGTTGGCAAGCACCCCCGCCACGGGATTGTCGTACACGCTCAACTGCTGCAACTGATTCCCGTTCGCGTTCATGAGTGCCGCCACTATGTTGATGCTCTCGACTCCCTGCGGATACGGCCCCCCGGGACCAGCCGTGGCGGCCTGGTCTATCTGGTTGCAGAAGATCTGCGCGGTGGACACGACATTATTATCCGCTGAGAAGCCGACGACCGGCGGTGGTGGCGGGAAGCCCCATCCTCCGACAATGCTGATCCCGATGAGCTGCGTGTTCACATCGTTATTGGCAATCGAGATGCCGTTGATGCTATTTCCCGGTTCCCCCAATCCTGCTATGACTGTAATTGCCCCGCCCTGGGAGACTGCGTCCGCAAGGGTTGGCGGCAACGGGCTTGGGGGGCTTGGGGGAAGGGGTGGGCTGTTGATGGTGTTCGCCTGAACCAGCACGTTGGAAAGCATATTCCCGGTCGAGGGCCTGCTGTAGTAGCCACCGCTGGCTCCGCCAATGAGTTGCATGCCCGTCAGGGTATTCCCCAGTATGGAGAGATTGTCGATCGTGTTATTGGCGTTCCCGCAGCATGCCGCTGAAGCGGAGATTCCGAAACCACCGGCTTCTCCGATGGTGTTCGAGAGCATGGCGATATTCCGAGCGATGTTGTTCTCTGAATACTGGATAGGCCGCAGCGACGGGTAGCCATTAACATCGTCGCTGGCGGCATCTCCGACCACCAGGTTAATGCCGCTCGCCAATCCGCTTGCTGACCCGGTCTGGCCAATGACGCCGATCTGGTTGGCAATCACCTGCATGCCGTCGATCAAATTGGCCGATCCACTGCCCACGCCCGCCGCAATGCGGATCCCAGTTGTGCCAGGAGCGACTGAAACGGTATTGTCAGCGATCAAGGTATCGAGCGCCTGGTTGTTCATTGCCCCAAGCCCGGTTCCGACGTTCATCGCAATGCCGAGCGTTCCTGCCCCTGGCATGGGAAGCACAATTTTGTTATTGGCGATAGTGGTGTGCTGCCACGTGTCACCACCGGCCGCGCTGCCGAGTGCCATATCGATACCTAGCGCCGGGCCAGCGGCATTGCCGGAGATGGTGTTGCCCGTAATCAGAATATGGTCCCAATTGCTCTGGGTATCTGCGCTGGAAGGTGAGGGTGGATTGACTCCGATTCCGGTAAACTGGATGCCCGTCAGCACCAGGTTGCTGACGGTGGTGTTGGAGAAGGTCGCTCCGATTACTGGCGTCGCCGATCGCGGAGGGCTGATCCAAACCCCGTACCAAAAGTTCTGGAGAGCCAGCGCGTAGAGGGTGTTGCCCCCGGAATAGATAGAAACACCCATAGTACCGGTCGACTGGCTGGAGGTGGTGAGTGTGATATCGGGCTGCCCGTCGCCATTGATGTCACCGTTGATCGTGACATTGCCCCCGGTCAGGCCAGGCAGTCCTGACGTCCCAGTGTCGATGATGGAGCCCTTCAGCGCCGGGGCAAACTGGATGTTCCATGTGCCCGGATCGTTATTCGTCGCAATGATCGCTTCCTGGATAGAAATTCCGTCCGGGCCGGGCTTGGCCACCAACGCCGCCACCGAAGACGTATCGCCATTGACGGCAACCGTGGCGTTCGTCACCGTGATCACCGTGCCGCGATTGAGCACCACGGCAGGAACGGTCACCGCGGGAGGCGAATAGCTGGCCGCGCCGACTGCGCCGCAAGAGGCTGGCAACTGGTACGCCATTGCCGGCAGTGCGCCGACGGCCAACAAAAAGGGGATAGCCCCCATCGCGTGTCTCATTTTCAGGAGGCTCCAGGCGGGCTGCTTTGACCTGGAGTTTCCATTTTGGACCCACAGGCCGAGTTCAGTATACACCCAGCCCCATCCTTTTGGTCCTTTGATCTGACGAGCTTTCGGCTCAGTTGTCGGACCCCAGCTTGCGGCCCAAGCTGCTCGATCCGAAACAATCGCGTTGAGCGTCGCGCTCGACATGGATGTGCACATCCCACGTGCTGTTACCGCCGCTCTTTGCTTGCGATCTGTGCCACACTCTTTTTCGGTATCATTTATGCGCACCAACTTCGAGTCACAATAGGGCAGATGGTGGCAGACTTGGAACTCATCGCGAAGGCAGCATCTCCGGAAGACTGGCAGGGAAATATTGAATACCTGCCCCTGAAGGGTATGACAGCGACTCAATGACTGACGGCGTCAGTGCGAACTCGCCCGTGAACCAGGGCCGCTTTGCGACCACGGCAGCGGACCGCATCCGGATCCTGGAACGCTACAAAAAAATCGCCATGGTCGGCTTGTCGGCGAATCCATTCCGGCCGAGTCATTTCGCCGCCATCTATCTGCTCGCCCACGGCTACGATGTAACCCCCGTCAATCCCCGCGAGCCGGAAGTGCTGGGACGCCGCTCTTATGCGTCGCTCCTCGAAGTGCCGGGCGAGCTCGAGATCGTCGATATTTTCCGCGAGCCCGCGGCCGTCCCCGAGATTGTCGATCAGGCCATCGCGCGCGGCGCTAAAGTGGTCTGGATGCAACTCGGCGTGATTCATGAAGAAGCCGCCGAGCGGGCGCGCCGAGCCGGCCTCGAGGTCGTGATGGACCGCTGTATTAAAATCGAGCATGCGCGCTTTTTCGGGGGCCTGAGCACCATCGGCCTGAATACCGGCGTCATCAGTTCACAACGGCGAAACCTTTCGTCATTTACTTAATTCAAAAGAAAAGGGGAACTCCAGATGTCCACAGCCACCACCAGCATGCCATCCGGCATCGCGCCGCTTTCTAAGGAGCAGGCCGCGCCATCGGTACAGCCGATCTTCGACAAACTGACGCACGTCTTCGGTCAAATGCCCAGCTTCTTCGGCGTGATGGCCCGGGTGCCGGATGCCTTGGCGCATTTTCTGCCGCTCTACAGCGCGGTCATCGATTCCGGATCGGTGGAGGCGAAATACAAAGAGTTGGCTTATTTGAAGACCGCCCAGATCAATGGCTGCCAGTATTGCTTCCGCGCCCACTCAGCATCCGGCAAGAAAAATGGCGTTACGGACGAGCAGATCAAGGCGCTCACCTTTTTCGGCCGCAGCCCCGCCTTCGATGAAAAAGAAAAGGCCGTACTGCTCTATGCCGAGCGAGTCACGCGCGGCGCCTCCGCCATTCGTTCGGGCGCCCTTCAGGAAGTCAAGCAATATTTCACCGACGATCAAATCGTCGAGTTAACCCTGACCATCTCGATCGCTAATTTTACAAATCGGTTCAACGACGCGATGTTGACAACCCCCGACATCGGGTAGGGACAACGCCCCGGACGGGGTCGTAGTACCAAAGTCTTCGGGCATTGCTCGAATCGGTCTAGGTTCTCCGCCCGATTGGGATGCGCCTGTTTCTCCCTTAGAATGCAGTTGAAGTCATGAATCAGGGAATACTCGCCATCAAATCGTCTAAGACCCAGTACTCCGAGCAGGAAGCGGCCAAGGAGCTGGGCGTAACCGTGGAAGAACTGCGCGCGCTGATCCGCAGTCACATCGCCGAGAGCGACGAAGATCTCAACAACGTCGCCGTGGCCAGTTTTCACCCTTCCGACCTATTGATACTCAAGCTCCTGTCTGGTGTGAAAGCGAGTCCCACAGTTCCGGATTCAGAAGCGTAAAAGGCCGGTTGCCTTCGAGCGCCGCTACTACGTTGCGCGCCGCTAGTATCGACATCTCACGGCGCGTATCCACCGACGCGCTGGCGATATGTGGCGCCAGCACCACGTTGGTAAGCTTCAGCAGCTCGGGATTTACCTGCGGCTCCCGCTCGAAGACGTCCAGGCCGGCGCCGGCGATCCAGCCCTCCGATAAGGCCTTGGCTAAGGCTGCCTCGTCCACCACCGGCCCGCGCGCGGTGTTGACCAGAATCGCGGTCTTTTTCATCTGCTTGAGCTGTGGTTCGCCGATGAGTTTGCGCGTAGTGGGGAGCAGCGGCACATGCAGACTCACGAAATCGGCCTCCCGCAGGAGCTGTTCGGCGCTGACAAACTCCAATTGCAGCTCGCGTTCCACGGATTCCGGCGCGCGGATTGCATCGTGATACAAAATCCGCATTGAGAACCCCCGCCCGCGCCGCGCCACCGCCTGCCCGATGCGCCCCATTCCGAACAGGCCCAGCGTCCGATGATGCACGTCGTGGCCAACCAGAAGATCGATGGCCCATTTCCGCCATTGGCCAGCATGCACGAACTGATGCCCTTCCACCACGCGCCGCGCCGCCGCCAGCAGCAGCGCGAACGCGAAATCGGCCGTCGTCTCGGTGAGAACATCCGGCGTGTTCGTCACCAGGATGCCTTTGCGTGTCGCCGCCGGCACGTCGATATTGTCGAAACCCACCGCGACATTGGCGATGATTTTCACGCCCTCCAGCGCATCGATTACCTCGGCGCTGAAGCGGTCGGTTAGCTGCGCTACTACGCCTTGCTTGCCGCGCAATCGTACTTTTAGTTCCTCGGCCGTGAGCCCATCATCGCTGCCAACATCGTCCACCGCGCAGTGCTCTTTCAGATATTCCACTGCTTCCGGATAAATGCGTTTGGTGACCAGTACAGCCGGTTTCATTGCTACCATTCTCTCTTATGGCAAACCTTGGATTTCTGGGATTGGGACTCATGGGTTACGCGATGGCGCGCAACCTGGCTCGGGCGGGTCACCAGGTCGCCGTATGGTCTTACACTTCCGCGAAAGCAAAGCAGCTCGCCGAGGAAGAGAAAGCCATCGCCTGCGCCACGCCGAAGGAGGTGGCTGAAAAAGCTGAGTTCGTGTGCATCTGTGTTGGCGATACGCAGATGGTGGAAGAAGTGGTGTTGGAGCCGCACGGCGTGATCCACGGCGCGACCCCCGGAACCGTGGTTGCCGACGCCAGCACCATCGCCCCCTCCGCCAGCCGCGCCATCGGCGAGAAGCTTGCCTCCAAGGGTGTGCATTTTCTGGACGCCCCTTGCACCGGTTCCACTCCTGGCGCCAATGCTGGAACGCTGACCTTCATGATCGGCGGCGACGCCAAGATTTTCGAAAGAACGAAGCCATTCTTCGAGATCATGGGGAAGAAATTCTACTACTGCGGCGGCCCTGGAAAAGGACTCCAAGCCAAGCTCACGCAGAACCTGATTCTCGCCAACTTGATGCAAGCATTCAACGAAGGCATGGCGCTCAGCACCAAGGGCGGCATCGATCCAGCGCTCATGCTGGAGATTCTGGATAACAGCGCCGCCAAGTCGGGCCTGATCGCCTACAAGGCGCCGTTTGTCTTCAAAAGGGACTTCAGCACCAACTTTTCCACAAAATGGATGCACAAGGACGTCGGCCTGGCCATCGAGTCGGGCGAGGAAATGAGCCTGCCGCTCCCCATCACCAGCCTCACCCAGCAGATGTTTCGTGCTGCAATTGCAGAGGGTTACGGGGATCTGGATATGTGCGCGACCATCCGCGTGATGGAGCGCTGGGCAGGCGTCGAGGTTAAAGCAAAATAATCTACAAAAAACAGTTGCGTTCCGCAATTCCATATACTATTATTGGAAGTAAGCCGGGGAGGCAACTCCCACCAAAGCGAGACTAACCTCATTAAAAAGACCCCTGAAGCAATCCTCCCCGGCGCCCGAAAGGGTTGAGTACCCGCCCGAAAGGGTTGAGTTCCTTCGAGAGGTTCAGAGGCAACGAGGTTCAAAAATCCCCTTCAACAGCCCAATCCCGTCTGCGGAACGTATCCAGCTGAGTTTTCGCGAGGTGACGTTATAATAGGGCAGTTGAAACAACTCACTATCCTTGGTTCAACGGGGTCCATCGGTGTGAGCACCTTGGACGTGGTGGGCCGCCATCCCGATCAATACCAGATTCACGCCCTGGTTGCCGGCAACAATGTCGAGCTCCTAAGTGAGCAGATTCTTCGATTTCGACCCCGTAGAGCCGTGACGGCAACCGAAGAGAGCCGTCGGAATCTAATAGACAGACTGGCCGGTCGCCTCCCACGGGAACAGTGGCCGGAGCTTGCGTATGGGCGGCAGGGGTGTAGAGAAGCCGCAACCGGTGCCGAGGTTGATTTTGTATTGTCAGCGATTGTGGGTGTCTCGGGCCTGGAAGCGACGTATCAGGCGATTTGCCAAGGAAAACGTGTGGGTCTGGCCAATAAAGAGGTTCTGGTGGCGAGCGGAAAACTAGTAATCGAAGCCGCCAAAAAATCGGGCACCGAATTGATTCCAGTGGACAGCGAGCACAACGGGGCGCACCAATGCCTTCGCGCCGGCCGGCGCAGCGAGGTTTCCAGGCTGATCTTGACCGCCTCGGGCGGCCCTTTTCGCCAAACCCCCGTTCAAGAGCTGGCTACTGTTACACCGGCACAAGCATTGAATCATCCAACTTGGAAAATGGGGCAGCGCATCACCATCGATTCCGCCACGCTCATGAACAAAGGTTTCGAGGTGATCGAGGCCTGCTGGTTGTTCGACTTTTCAGCCGATGAGGTGGATGTGGTGATTCATCCGCAGTCTTCCATCCATGCCATGGTGGAATACATCGATGGAAGTGTAATCGCCCAGATCTCAGCCACCGACATGCGTATGCCGATCCAGTATGCGCTTACTTATCCCGAGCGCGGGTCGGCGCCGGTGCCCAGGCTGGACTGGAACCAGACGCGCAGTTGGACTTTCTCTCCACCCGATCTCGAGAAGTTCCCAGCGCTGCGCTTGGCCTATCAGGCTCAACGCCAGGGCGGTTCGGCCGGTTGCACGCTCAATGCCGCCGATGAGATCGCCGTGGACGCCTTCTTAAAAGAGCAGATCTCGTTTCCAGCCATCTCCGCGGTGGTGGAAGAAACCCTGGAGCGCGTTCCCCCGCGCGAGCCTGCATCCATAGAGGAAGTATTAGAGATCGATGAACAGTCGCGTTCGGTGGCGCGCGACGTGATCCGCGAGAAAGCGCAACTTTTTCAGGAGGAGCGCGGACAATTGTCCGTTCGAGCATAGATTATGCCCTTCGTGGTCTTACAGGATTTCTTTTGGTTTCTGATTTTGATCGGGGTCATGATCCTGATCCATGAATTCGGGCATTACTGGGCGGCGCGCTTCTTCGACGTCAAGGTGGAGACCTTCAGCTTCGGTTTCGGCCCGCGGCTATTCGGCTTTAAGAAAGGCGAAACCGACTTCCGCTTCGCCGCGCTTCTGTTCGGCGGCTACGTAAAGATGGCGGGCGAGCAGCCGGGCGATGAAAGCGCCAGCGATCCCCGCAGCTTCTTGCAGAAACCGCGCTGGCAGCGCATGATCATCGCGTTTGCCGGGCCGGCCATGAATGTCCTGCTGGCAGTGGCCATTCTCACCGGCCTGTTCATGGTTCGATTTCCCAAGATCCCCACCACGCCCGCTCCGGTGGTGGGCTATGTTTTGCCCGACAGCCCCGCCGCCAAAGCCGGCATTCAGGAAGGCGACCGCATCGTTCAGATCGAAAACTCGGTGGACCCCACCTGGGAAGATATCGCGATGAAGGAGGCCGCCAGCGCCGGCCATCCGCTGAGCGTCTGGATCACCCGCAACGGTGAGCGCAAGCTGGTGACTGTGACGCCCGCGCTCGATCCCAAGACCGGAACCGGATTCGCCGGTTGGGGCGAAGAAAGCGAAATCGAGATCGCCAGTGAGTTGCCGGGCAAACCCGCCGCCGAGGCTGGTTTGAAGGCCGGAGACGTCATCGTCAGCGCCAATGGCCAGCCAGTTCGTTCCACGCCCAAGCTGCGCGAAATCGTCACCAGCACCGCTGGTAAGCCGGTGACCCTGGTGTATTCAAGAAATGGCCAGAAGCATACCGTAGAAGTCACGCCCACCATGTCCAACGGCGAAGGTGCGGACCGCTGGATGATCGGTGTGCTGCTGCAGCCGAAGCTTGTATTCGTCAAGCTTCCCTTGCCGCAGGCGCTAGTGGAATCGGTGCGCCAGAACGCCAAGAGCACCACGTTCATCTACGGGTTTCTGCGCGGCGTGGTGGAGCGGCGCATGTCGCCCAAATCCGCCGCTGGTCCCATTGGCATCGCGCAGATGTCGGGCGAAGCGGCGCGCGAAGGTCCCGCCGCGTACCTCGGCTTGGCTTCCATGCTGAGCCTCAATCTGGCGATCGTCAATCTCTTGCCGGTGCCGATTCTCGACGGCGGCGTGATTTTGATGCTGCTGATCGAGATCTTCATGCGCCGCGACTTGAGCCTGCGCGTGAAGGAAGCCGCCTTGAAGCTCGGCTTTGTCTTCCTGATGGCAGTGGTGGCGTTCGCGATTTACAACGACATCTCGAAGCTGGCCGGGTAGCGCAAACCACCTACTTCGCTGCAATTTGCCCAAAGACCGGCTCGATGTCCACCGGAATATCGTTCAGCCCGTTCAGATCTTTCTGCATCTGAGGCCGGATCACTCCGAGTTGATCGAGCATGCGCTTTGCTCCCGCGTAATCCCCAGTAGCTTCGATAGTAAGCAGATCGTGATCTAGATCGCGAACCGCGCCCTTGATTTTGTCGAAGTTCACCTCGAACCGGCCATCCGGCCGCGCGACGAACCCGCGCTTGTCCACCAGATAGTTCACCTGCATGGCCATGCCCTTGCCGTGCGCATCCTTTAAGCCGAAGCGCAAAGTGCGAAACGTGGATGCAAGAAACGTGGTGTAGAGCCTGCGCTCGAACGTGGGTCCGCCCTCGATCAGCTTGTGATCGGCCAGCAGTTGCAGCATGAACAGCCCGGTGACATCGGCCTTGGCTTCTTCGATCGGACTGTAGAGTTCCTTCAACTCCTGCCGCAGCGTGGTGCTGCGGCCCGCCACCGTAATCTGATGCGGGCCGATGCCGTGGCTCAGCTCGTGCGCCAGAATATGCGTGAAGAACGACTCAAAGTTCAGGTCCGCCTGACTGGACGGGACCAGCACGCGCTTAGAAATCGGCTCGAGCGTGGAGTGAAACTTGGCCTCCTGGACATTCTTCAGCATCACGCGCTTGCTGCCCTTCTGCGTGATTACGCGCTCGTCATTCGGCAAGTTGTAAGCGGCGGTTTGGACTCCGTGCGCGCCATCGCCCGCCGCGAAGATTTCGTTTACGACGCGGATGGGCGCCTGGCTGCCGAGCTTGGGGTTGCGATATTTTGGGTCGATCGGCAGATTGTTTTCCACTTCCTGCAAATGATCGCCGAAGAACTTGAGCTTGGCGGTTTCCTCGTCGTCGCGCAGATTGACGTAGGCTTCAAAGGCCGCTTTGTAGCCAAAGATCTCGTCGTTGTAAGTTTCATAGGGACCGATCGTGATGTCGATGGGGGCATCCAGATCCATCCACGCCAGGTCGCTCTCGTAATAATCGTTGGAAAGAAACGCGGCGCCGCGAGCCAGCAGAAATTTCTTGAGACTGGCATTGGTAGTCAGCCCGGCCGCTTCTTCGAGCAGGCGGGCCGCCCGGGCCAAGTCGGTTTTGTATTCCTGGCTGTAAGGAACGGCCGTCAGATGCCGGTTGGCGTCGCGACGAATCACGGTGAAAAAGCCTTCGGCGCGCTCGCGATCGGATGCGGAAAGCGTCTTGACCCAGCTCTCGAATTCCGCGCGCGTCATGTCCTCGGGATAAAAATTCGCACCCGGAAGTTTTTTCGGCGGAACATCAGGAATAAACGCGGCATAATCGTCCAAATCGGACCAGGGCGCTTTGTTGATCCAGAAATAATGCAGGCGCGCTTTTCCTAGCGGAGTCATATCGTGCTGGAGCTTGGCGTAGAGAGCCTCATTGCCGCTCCACAACTGATTAAGGAAGATGTCATTCAGGAGACGGGAGGCTTCGATCAGCTTCTCCAGCGCCTGACGATCGCGTGGCGCGAGCTTGGAGATGTCTACGCGCAGCTCGGTGGGCGCGAATCGCGCAATCATTTTCTGAAGTTGCGCCAAGTCCGGAATGGTTTGCGTTGCGGCCAGCATAGGTATCAGGAAGAGGAGCTTTTTCATTCTCTGTCCGCCATCCTAGCACTTGTTCTAGTGTAGAATGGCACAATGCGCGGACACGACAAGATTTTGGACCATCTCGGAGTCGCACTCAAGGCCGAGCTTACGGCCATTAACCAGTATTTCCTGCATGCCAAAATGAACGAAAACTGGGGATACTTCCGGTTGGCACAGCACTATCGCAAGGAATCCATCGAGGAGATGGTACATGCCGAGAAGCTCATGACTCGGATCCTGTTCCTGGAAGGAACACCGAATATGACCGACATTGGGCCGATCAAAATCGGCACCAACGTCAAGGCGCAACTGGACAACGACCTGGCGCTCGAGATGGCTGCGGTTAAACATCTGAACGGCGCCATCAAGGATGCCCGCGAGCTGGGCGACAATGCCTCGCGCGCATTATTCGAAGAGATCCTGATCGACGAAGAAGAGCACGTCGACTATCTGGAAGGCCAACTCCACGCCCTGGACGAAATGGGCATCGAGAATTACCTGGCGCAGCAGCTTCATAAGGGCGAAGACGACGAAAAGGGCTAGGAGGTCCGTTCGTTGGAACTACGATTGGCGCCGGCATCCGCGGCTCCACACAGCGCTGCCCCGCTACACAGAGAGCAAGTGCGCGCGGCAGCCCGGTAGGCTTCCAGCGCCTCCTGGTTCTCGGGGCGATGGGGACAGAGCGAGCATCTCTTTCCGCAGTTTTTGTAACCTTCGCAGCACACCGTTTTCACCATGGTGAGCGTGGCCATTCCAATTCGCCTCCGTGCACGCGTTGAAGCAATTGCATTTCCAACTGCCCCTGGCCTGCGTAATCTCGAAGACATCCAGGCACTTAGCCGAACAGCCGGCTGTCCGGATTAGCGAAAGCGGTTGGCTAAAGCTCGTCTTTTGACCCAGAATCGGCAAGGGGGCGCCTCCCCCGACAGTGTAAACTTACGAGATGTTTCGACGGGAAATTCAGCACGGCGTGTATCTTCAATTGCTCGAAGAAAGGCACGCCCCTCTGGCGTTCGCGGCGGTTGAACGCGACCGATCTCATCTCGGCAAGTGGCTCCCCTGGGTGGACCAAACTACCGAAGTGGACTACACCGCCAGCTTCATCAAGAGCTCGCTGGAGCAGTTCGCCAATAACGAAGGGCTCGCGGCCGGCATCTGGTGCGGCAACGAATTCATCGGAGGTATCGGCACGCATAAGATCGATTGGCTGAATCGCAGGGTCGAAATCGGTTACTGGATCGCATCCCGATTTGAGGGGCGGGGCATCGTTACCGCGGCCTGCCGCGTGTTGATCGATCATGCTTTCGGCGAATGGAAGCTCAACCGCGTCGAAATCCACTGCGCTGCGGGGAATGAAAAGAGCTGCGCCATCCCCAAACGCCTGGGCTTCCAGTTCGAAGGAGTGCTGCGGCAAGCGCAGTTGCTGAACGGAGAGTATCTCGATATCCACGTCTACTCGATGCTGTATCGCGAGTGGAAGCGCGACACTTAGATTGGCAGAAGATCCAGGGCGGCCTGTAATTCGCCGCGCGTGTGCTGATCGCCGGTTCGGGCGGTGACTTCAATGCCTTTTTCATAGCTCTGGCGCGCTTCCTCCAGCCGCCCCAGCTTCTCGAGCGCCTGGCCGCCGTGAAAGTACGCCGCCGCGTAGTCTGGATTGAATTCCAGCAGCGCGCGGAACTCCGCTACGGCGCTCTCCAGCTCGCCGCCGTTGGCGTATTCCATCGCCAGCCCATAGCGCGCGAAGCTGTCGCGCGGATTCTGCTCCAGCATGTTCTTGAGAATTTCCATTCGATTGGCCGGCATGTCCCTACGTGTTACTATACCCGGCGATGGCCTGCCCGTTTTTTTATCCCGCGGCGCGGCTGGAGAACGC
>DATJWJ010000224.1:0-18439 GCA_035501355.1 Bryobacteraceae bacterium
CAGTTGCTCGCCACGGCGGCCAGTGTGGAATCGCAGCGCGCCCAGGTGGAGAACGCCCGCGCGGTGAATCACCAAGCCGAGGTGCGAAGGACGGCGGGAACCAACGCTAAAATCGATGTGGTGCGCACGCTGGTGGAGCTAGAAACTCAGCAACAGAGATTGAACGCGTTGACCTCTGAGGTGCGCAAAGAGAAGATAGGTCTGGCTCGATTGATCGGGCTGCCGCTCGATCGCGACCTGATCTTGAGCGAATCGCTCGGATTTCCAGCATTGACCATTCCCGACGCCGCCTCCGCGATTCAGCAGGCCTTCGCCAATCGCCAGGACCTGAAGGCGGCGCAAGCACAGATTCAAGCGGCCGAGCGTGTAGTATCCGCAGCCCACGCTGAGCGCCTGCCCTCTGTGTCTCTGAATGGCGACTATGGCGTATTGGGCCCCAATCCAGCTTCCGCGCACGGCGTCTTCAACGTGTCCGGGTCCGTGAATGTGCCCATCTGGCTCGGTGGACGCGTGAAGGCCGACATCGAGCAAGCCGAAACAGCCTTGGCGCAACGTAAGGCGGAGCTGGCCGATCAGCAAGGCGAAGTGGAGCAGGAAGTGCGCACGGCGCTGATTGAGGTGGAGACCGCGATCGGCCAGGTCCAACTGGCGCAGCAGAATCGCGGATACGCCGGCGAAACACTGCGTGAGTCGCGCGACCGGTTCCAACTAGGAGTTGCGACAACCGTCGAAGTAGTGCAGGCGCAGGAACAGGTGGCGAACGCCGAGAGCGAATACGTATCGAGTCTTTATTCATTCGAAATGGCGCGCCTGGCGTTGGCCCGTGCGATCGGCGAAGCTGAAACAGAGATTCCAGGGCTTCTGAAAGCGAGCCAGCCATGAAGACCGAAGAAACCGTGCAGCAAAAGCAGACGATGCCCGCGCCACCGGCCAATCCGGTTCTGGAATCCAAGCCCGTGCCCACGAAAAAGCGGGGGCGACGGCGCGCCTTCGTCATCTTCTTTTTGGTGCTGCTGGCGGCGGCTGCGGGCGGGCTCTATTTCTGGTTGCAATCCCGGCAGTTCGAGACAACCGACGATGCGCAGGTGGACGCCCACCTGAACGCCATCAGTGCGCGCGTGGACGGCTCGATCATACGAGTCTACGTGGATGAGAATCGGATCGTAAAACCAGGCGATCCGCTGGTTGACCTGGATCCTCGCGACTATCAGGTGAGCCTGGACCAGGCCCGGGCGCAGCTGGCGCAGGCGCGAAGCATGGTGACGGCGCAGCAGCCGAATGTTCCCATCGCGGAGGTGGAGACCACGGCCAACGTCTCGGGCGCGGAGGCCGACGTGGCGAATGCGGAAGCCGCTATCGCCGGCGCTGAACGGGATCGCGACGCGGCCGCGGCCAAGCTGGCGGAGGCGGAAGCCAATAGCGCGCGCGCGCAGGCAGATCTGTCGCGCTACAAGATTCTGATCGCGAATGAAGAAGTTTCGCAGCAGGAGTACGATCAGGTCGCAGCCACAGCCGCAGCCCAGGCCGCCAACGTCGCGGCCAATCGCGCTTCGGTGGAATCGGCGGCGCGCGTGGTGGATCAAAAACGAGCGCAACTCACCCAGGTGCGAACGCGGCTGGTGCAGTACCGTCAAACGGGAACGCAGCAGGTGGCCATCCGCCGAGCCACCGTGCAATCGCAGCAGGCCAATCAACAGAGCGCCCAAGCACAGGTGGAGCAGGCTGAATTGAAATTGAGTTATACCAAGGTGGTTGCACCCGTGGGTGGCGTGGTGCTGAAGCGCTCAGCCGAGGTCGGCATGCACGTGGCCGCGGGACAGCTGCTGTTCACTATCGCGCAGATCGGCGACGTGTACGTGACCGCGAATTTCAAAGAGACACAGCTCCGGAGGATCAAGCCCGGACAATCCGCAAGCATTCACGTGGATGCTTTAAACCAGGATTTCGAAGGCTACGTGGAGGATCTCGGCGGAGGGACGGGTGCGATTGGGAGCGTGCTTCCTCCTGAAAATGCGACTGGCAACTACGTGAAGGTGGTGCAGCGCATACCGGTCCGGCTACGCTTCAAACCCAATCAGAACGGGCTCGAGCGGTTGCGGCCCGGGATGTCGGTTGAGCCCAAGGTTCGAGTGGAAGGCTGAAACATGGCGGACCAGCCTGCCGATAGCCGCGCTACCTGGAAACCTGCGTACAACCCCTATATCATCGCCCTGACGGTGACGCTAGCCACCTTCATGGAAGTGCTGGATTCGTCCATCGCCAACGTTTCGCTTCCGCACATCGGCGGATCGCTGGGCGCGACGTACGAGGAGGCCACCTGGGTTCTCACCAGCTACCTGGTTTCCGCCGCCATCGTGTTGCCAGTTTCCGGTTGGCTCTCGACCGTGCTGGGCCGTAAGCGCTTCTACATGACTTGCGTCGCGATCTTCACCGTCTCTTCTTTTTTCTGCGGAATCTCTCGAAATCTTCCCATGTTGATCGTCTGCCGCATCCTGCAAGGAGCCGGCGGCGGCGGGTTGCAACCGTCCGAGCAGGCCATCCTGGCAGACACATTTTCCATCGAAAAGCGTGGGATGGCGTTTTCGCTGTACGGCATGGCGGTGGTTGTGGCCCCCGCTGTCGGCCCGACACTGGGCGGATGGATCACCGACAATTTCAACTGGCATTGGATCTTTTTCATCAATTTGCCGGTCGGGCTTTTGTCGCTATTTCTCACGTCGCGATTGGTGGAAGATCCGCCGTGGTTGAAAGAGGAGAAAAAGTCCGGCATTCGGATCGACTATATCGGCCTGGCGCTGATCGTCCTGGGCGTGTCGGCATTTCAGTTCGTGCTCGACAAAGGGCAGGAGGCCGGCTGGTTTGCGTCGCGCCTGGTTCTGACTTGCTTCTGCATCGGACTTCCCGCGCTGGTGGCGTTCTTTTTGTGGGAGTGGTATCACGACAATCCGATCGTTGACGTGCGTCTGCTGAAGAATCGCAATTTCGGGACGGCGGTGTTTTTCTCGTTCACCCTGGGGATGGCGCTGTTTGGTTCGACGGTCCTACTGCCCGAGTTCCTTCAGAGCAGTCTTGGATACACGGCCGAGCAGGCCGGGATGGCGTTGTCACCGGCCGGATTTCTATTAATGGCGATGATGCCTGTAGCGGGAAGGTTAACGGGCACCAAGATCGACCCGCGAATTCTGATTGCCGTTGGGTTTCTTGGTACGGCATGGTCGCTGCACCGCATGACGACTCTGAGTCTGCAGATCGACTTTCGAACCATCGTGCTGCTGCGCATGGCCCAAGTGATCTTCATGCCGTTGATATTTATTCCCATCAGCACGCTGAACTACGTCGGGGTGCCGCGCGAGAAGAACAATCAAGTGGCGGGCCTGTCTAATTTCGCGCGCAACATGGGAGGAAGCATCGGCACGTCGCTGCTCACCACGTTTTTAGCGCGTCAAAATCAGACCCAGCAAGTGAATTTCGCGGCGCATACCAATCTTGCGAACCCGAATTTCACGCAAATGCTAAACGGACTGACCGCGGCGTTCGTGGCGCAAGGCTATGATGCCGCCACCGCTGCTCACAAGGCGCTGGCCATGGCATATCTGAACGTTCAGCAGCAGGCCAATACAGTGGGCATCGAAAACAGCTTTTGGGTCATGTCGCTGGTGATCGCTTGCCTGGTGCCGCTGCCGTTCATCATGCGGCGTCCGAAAGCCGGTCAAACCAGGATGACCGGGCATTGATTTGACCGTGCCGGTGAAGAAGCCATCCCCGATCGCTCTGCTGCTCGGCTTGATTCCATTCATCGCCATGTGTCTCTCGGTGCCACTCTGGGATCGGATTTATCCCATGATCCTCGGTCTCCCGTTCAATCTGGCATGGCTGCTGTCCTGGACCGTTTTGACCAGTTTGTGTCTGGTAGGGGCTTATCGCATGGAAGCACGCCGCGACGACGACCACCGCGAGGACAAATGAGCCCCAGCGCAATCGCCTTGACGACGATTTTCGCCATCGTCGCCATAGGCGGCGGGATCGGTTTCGTCGCCGGACTTCACCGCAAGATGGACCTGGAGCAATGGAGTGTCGGCGGCCGCGGTTTCGGACCGCTCCTGATGTACCTGCTACTGGCGGGCGAGATTTATACGACCTTCTCATTCTTGGGCGCTAGCGGCTGGGCCTATTCTCGCGGCGGCCCCACTCTGTACATCCTGGCGTATATAACGTTGGCCTACGTTGTTTCATTTTTCATACTGCCGCCGCTCTGGGAATTAGGACGAAAACACAAGCTGCAGACTCAATCGGATTTTTTCAACATGCGGTATGGCAACAAGTATCTAGGGGCGTTCGTGTGCGGCGTGGGGGTGGTCTTTCTGCTCCCGTATTTTCAACTTCAGGTTACCGGACTCGGCATCATCGTCTCGATTGCCAGCTTCGATGGCATCGGGCGGACGCCGGCGATGGTGATCTCGATTGTAGTGATTGCGGCGTTCGTTTTCGCAAGCGGTATCCGGGCCATTGCCTGGGTCAGCATCTTGAAAGACGCCTTGATGCTTCTGGCCGCGGTCTCGATTGGAATAGCAGTTCCGTATGTCTACTTCGGCGGCATCGGTCCCATGTTCGCGGCGCTAGCCCGCTCGCGCCCCGCGCACCTGACCATGCCTGGCGCAACTGCCGACCTGGGCCACCCGTGGTACATCACCACCGTTCTGCTCACTTCGCTCGGCCTTTACATGTGGCCTCAAGGCTTCGCGGCCAACTTCACTGCAAAGAGTGCCGATACAGTCCGGCGAAATGCGGTGCTGATGCCGCTCTACACGATTACGCTCGCCTTTATCTTTTTCGTAGGATTCACCGCGGTCCTGGTGGTGCCAGGCTTAGCCGACGGCGATCTGTCGCTGCTAACCATCGTTCGCCGGACCTTCCCTCCATGGTTCCTGGGCGTGATCGGCGGCGCCGGCGCTCTGACCGCGATGGTGCCCGCCGCCATCATGGTACTGGCCGCGTCCACTCTGTTTGCTAAGAATCTTTACCGGCCGCTCTTTGCACCCGGAATGACGGACGATGCGGTTGCAAAACTGGCACGCTGGATGGTCGTTGTCCTGAGCCTTATCGGCCTGTACCTGGCGGTCTACAGGTCCACCACCCTGGTATCGCTTCTCCTGCTTGGGTACGCCGGTGTCACGCAGTTTTTTCCGGGCGTTATTTTGGGACTATTCTGGAAGCGCGCGACGATGGCCGGAGTGTTCACAGGCTTGATCGCCGGAGTGGGCACCGTGGCTTTACTCACGCTGAGCAATCACGATCCGCTATTCGGTTGGAGCGCGGGTTTCGTGGCTCTTTGCCTCAACTTTCTGATCGCCACGGGGCTCAGCTTCATCCAGCCACTGAAGGACTCGATCGCCACGCCTGCTCGCGCTTGAAGCAACCGCGTGCGATGCTAAAGTTGAGCTCACCTATGGCAACGTGCGCCCGCTGTTCCGCGGAGAATCCCGACACGACGCGATTCTGCGGGCAATGCGGCGCGCGACTTGCAGCCGGGTCGCCGGCTTCCCTGATCCCTACGCAGGCCGCCACGGGCGTTCGAACCGCGCTCACGCCGCGCTCCAGCAGCCCCGGTTCCGATTCGTCCGAAGAAGGTCGCTTCCTTCCTGGCACATTGCTCGGAGATCGCTACCGCATTGTGAGCCTGCTCGGCGCGGGCGGGATGGGCGAAGTGTATCGCGCCACGGATTTGCGGCTGGGCCAGCCGGTGGCGCTCAAGTTTCTGCCGGAAGAAATGGCGCTCGATCCCAAGGCGCTGGCTCGCTTCCACAACGAGGTGCGTATCGCGCGACAGGTTGCGCACGCCAATGTTTGCCGTGTCTACGACCTGGGCGAAGTGGAAGGCTTTCCTTACCTGTCGATGGAATATGTCGACGGCGAAGATCTGCACTCGCTGCTGCGCCGCATTGGAAGGCTGCCTTCCGACAAGGCCATTGAAATCGCCCGCAAGCTCTGCGCGGGCCTGGCGGCGGCGCATGACAAAGGCGTGCTGCATCGCGACTTGAAGCCGGCCAACATCATGATCGACAGCCGCGGCCATGTCTTGATAACCGATTTTGGCTTAGCCGGCATCATGGGGCAGATCGAAGGTCTGGAAGCACGCAATGGCACACCCGGATACATGGCGCCGGAACAGCTCTCGGGTAAGGAAGTTTCAACGCAAAGCGACATCTACGCGTTGGGCGTAGTGCTCTATGAGATGTTCACCGGCAAGCGCCCATTCAATGCCTCGACGCGCGCCGAGTTGGCTCAAATGCAGGAGGAGGGTTTGCCGCCGGCGCCAAGGACCATCGTAAAGGATATCGATCCGGCGGTGGAGAGCGTCATCCTGCGCTGCCTCGATCCGGATCCACGCAAGCGTCCTCAGTCGGCCCTCGCCGTGCTCGGTGCGTTGCCGGGCGGCGATCCTCTGGCCGCCGCGCTGGCCGCGGGTGAAACTCCGTCGCCGGAAATGGTGGCCGCAGCGGGAGCGAATATCGGACTAAAGCCGCGATCCGGCGTGGCCTGGCTGGCGGTCGTGGTGGCTGGCATGGCGCTGGTGGCGGTACTGCATCAACGGAACGAGCTGCTCACCAAGATCCCGTTCGATCAGCCACCCGAGGTGCTGGCGGGGAAAGCGCGCGAGATTCTCGCCCAGATCGGCTATCCGGAACGGCCGGCATCCCAGGCCTTTGGATTCGATTACCGGGTAGATCCTTTGCGCTACCTGGTCCATCTGCCGGGGCCGCCCTGGCCGCGCCTGGCCAAAGGCCGGCCGGCCGTGATGCGTTTTTGGTACCGGTCGAGTCCGGCGCCGCTGGCGCCGCACGAAGTCAACGACGTAATTAGAGTCGGCCAGAACGATCCACCCAACGACGTGCCTGGTATGCGGTCGGTGTCGCTCGATCCGCAGGGAAGGCTCCTGTTCTTGCAAGCGGTGCCGCCGTCCTTCGCTGAGCCCGTATCGCCGCCCAAAGCGGTGGATTGGAGTGTGCTGTTTCAGGCGGCAGGGCTCGACATGAGTCGCTTTCAAACTGCCGAACCGCAATATACGCCGAGTGTCGCGTATGACACGCGCGCTGCCTGGTCCGGCACCTTTCCGGAAGCGCCCGATGTTCCGTTGCATCTGGAGGCGGCCGGATTCCAAGGCAGACCGGTCTACTTCCTGATTGGCGGGCCCTGGTCGAAACCAGCCACGCCCACGCAAGCCAGCGGCGACCAGAAGCCGCCCGGCGAGGTGGTCTACATCATCCTGCAATTGATTGTGATGATCGGCTCGATTCCGTTCGCGCGCTATAACCTGAGGCTGGGCCGAGGCGACACGCGCGGCGCCGTTCGGTTGGGGTTGTTCTGCCTCACCGTCGGTATCGCGGTGTGGGTGATTGGCGGTACGCACGTCCCCAGCGTCAGGGAAGCCGACCTGTTCTTCATGGCTACCATGCGCGCTTTGATTGGAGCCATCAGCGTGGCGGTTACCTATATTTCCTTCGAGCCATTCGTGCGCCGCAGATGGCCCCAAACGCTGATCTCCTGGAGCCGCTTGTTGGCCGGCGCCGTTCGCGATCCGCTGGTGGGACGCGACTTTTTGGTTGGAACCGCCGTGGGAATCGTGCTCGCCCTGGTGCAGGCTGGTGGCAGCGCGGTGTACAAACTGATCATCGGCCCAACGGTGCGGATCGGAATCCGTCAGGGGGTGTTGTCGGGCGGTCGAAATATGGTGGGCGAGGGTTTATTTCTGATTAACGACGCGCTTTATAAGGCACTGGGCATTCTCTTTTTGATTTTCCTGGCCCGAACGGTGTTGCGAAAGCAGTGGCTGGCCGCGGGCGCCGTGACACTAGCGCTGGCAGGAATCATCGCGTTGAACGAACCCAGCCCGTTGATCGGCTGGCCCATCAATATTTTGTTTTTCGGGTTGATGGTGATGACTCTGATGCGCTGCGGACTGCTCGCCATGGTAATGGCGCTTTTCATCACTACCTTCGCCGGCTTCTTCCCACTGAGCACGGATCTCTCGGCGTGGTACGCCAGCGAGATCATTTTTACGATCGTGGTGGTGCTCGCTATCGCGCTATTTGGTTTGCGAACCGCCTTAGCCGGCCAGCCTCTGTTTTCGCCGGACTAAACCCGCGGATTTTTGTTACGACGCCAGCGAAACCAGGCCTTTGTCTTTCAGCCCGTTAATCGCCAGCCCATAGCGGCCGCGCACGCCGGTTTTCTCGAAGATATGCTTCAGATGGATTTTGACGGTGCCGGGACGAATGCCCAGCTCCAGCGCGATCTCTTTGTTCTTGAAGCCCTGCTCCACCAGCTCGAGCACCTGTTGCTCGCGCGCCGTCAGGTCCGATCGAGGATAGCCGTCGGATTGCCGGGAGGATTCGCGGAATACCGACTCTTCCATCCAGGTTTGGCCGCTGGCCACGCTTCGAAGGCAGCTCATCAAGCTCGGCAGGTCGGCGGTCTTGCGAACAATTCCCCGCGCACCGGCTTGCAGCAGGCGCAGAGCCTCCGCCTCGGTCATGGAGACGCCCCAAACAACCACGGCCGGCGTGGCGCCGGTCAGCTTGAGTTCATGAATCCAGTCCAGCACCGCGCGCATGCCGAAGCCCTTGTCCACCACCACCAGGTGTGGAGACCGGGCATGCACGAATTGCATCGCGGCCGACAGCGAGTCCAGCGGCTCCAGGAACTCGAGATCGGGATTCTCTAAGATCAGGTTTCTCAGACCTTCGGCCGTGACGGGCTGGGTGTCGCAAATCGCAACGGTTTTCGAGAGACTATCTTCAGGCATTCGTTCATCTCTTGGGCGCAAAGGGCCAGTTCAAAAAGAGAAACCCGTCTAGCCGCGCGCCTCACGGTGCCAATCGCTCGCGGCCGGTCAGGTCCGGAGAATCCAGCGAGCCATATCGGTTCCGGCTTTCGAATCTTTAGTTCGCGGGAGCCTTAGAGGCTCTCATGTTATTGTTACTTCTAGCCGATGAAACCAGTAGGACTCCCGACGGGGAGAAGTACGTCCGTTGCCAATGTCCCATGACGCATCCAAGTTTCAGGGTAGCTGGAAAGCGCTTTTCGTTTGCCCGAACGAAAAGATTATTCGGGACTTAACTTCCTTATTACACCGTCATTTGCCAGGCTTCTCTTCTCACGATCTGAACACTTTCCCGAATCGCCAGCAGATCGTGGACGTGTTGGCGCAAAGGCCCAGTTTCTGCCTTCTGGAGGTGAGTGACCCTCCGGACCAGTCGCTGTCGCTAATACCGGAGCTATTACGCGGAGACGCCAAGCTCCCCATCGTAGCTGTCCTGGACAAGAACGACCCCTCGCTCGGCCTACGTTGCCTGCGTCAAGGCGCTAGTGACTTTCTGATTCAGCCGTTTACCTCCGAGCAGGTGGAAGCCACCTTGCAGAAGATCACGCGCTTACAACCAGGGCGTTTCAAGAACCCAGGTAAGGTATATTCCATCATGCCCGCCAAGGGGGGCTGCGGTGCGAGCACGCTAGCTACGAATTTTGCTTATCAGCTGAAGCGCTTCCCGGAAAAGCGCATCCTTCTGGCGGATCTGGATCCGCTAGCGGGAACTCAGTCGTTCCTGCTGAAGATCAAGTCTAATTACAGCTTCATGGACGTGCTGGCGCATGCCCAGGAGATCGATGCCGACCTTTGGAGGGCAGTGGTTACCAATCGGCAAGGCGTGGACGTTCTGCTGGCTCCGGAGCTGCTGCCGGAAGGCATGGGTGAGGTGAACGACTCCAGCAAGGTGATCGAGTTTGCGCGCGGCGCTTACGATGTGGTGGTGCTGGACGCGGGCGCGGTCTATGGGGATTGGAACCTGAGCCAAGCCCAATTAGCAGACGAGATTTTCCTGGTCACCACCAACGAGCTGATGGCGCTGCAAGCGGTCCAGCGGTCGCTGACGTATCTGGAGTCGAAGAACGTGCCGGCTTATAAGGTGAAACTGATCGTCAATCGCTATGACCGGCACATGGGCCTGAGTAAAGATGTGATTGGCACTGCGCTGCACACCGAGATCTATCACCTGATTCCGGCCGACTACGACGCCATCCAAAAGGCGCTTATGGACGGTAAGCCCATGGCTCCTACAAGCAGTTTCGGGAAGAGCGTCTCCGCCTTGGTGGATCGGCTGGCCGGTTCGTCGGAGCCATTGCGCAAGAGCAGTTCGCTTTCCGGGTTGCTTTCGCTGTTCTCGCGGACGTCTTCTTAAAACGGTTTGCGCTTCCGGGTAGCGAAACAGCGCTCAAACTTGAAACCCGCCATCCGATAAGAGCAATCAGGAGCAAAACAGCATGATTAGTCCGGTTAGTTCTAATTCGAGCCAGTTCCAAGTGGGCAGAGCGCAAGCGCACACTCCGCCCGCGCCGCCCAAGAGCAAGCAGCAGCCTGAAGACACGGTTCAACTGAGCCCTGAGGCCAAAGCCGCGGCCGCAGCACGCGACGTCGACCACGACGGCGACTCTCACTGATCCCATCGGCGTCAGGCCGTTACACTCACGCAAATCATTCCGGCGCGCACCAGCATAGCTGTGGGCCGTCCGCCTGTGGTATAAAACATAAATAGTCGTCCATGTTCTCCCTTGTGGAAATCGCGGGAAAAGAATCCCTGTCTCCTTGTTTCCTACTACTTGGCCAGGATTCCAGACCAGAGGTTTTCCACCGAATTTTGCAGAGGCTAAATGCCTCAAGCCATGGGCGAAAAATTTCCATTGAGGCATGGTTCGCGGGTCGCTAAGGTAGAACGGTTGGCTTATGGCAGCAGCGCCTGACATCGCGCTCGAAAAAGGACTCCCGCAGAATCTGGACGCCGAGCGGTTCGTCCTGGGCGCGATCCTGATGGACGCTGCCCTGTACATCCAGGTGGCCGGCTCGCTTGAAGCCACCGATTTCAGCCTGGAAAAGCACCGCCGCATCTTTCTGCGCATGGGCGAGCTGTATGATCGCGGCGAGCAGATCGACCGCGTGACCGTGGCCAACGAGCTGATGAAGCAGAGTCAGCTGGAATCGGTGGACGGCGTCAGCTACTTGGTCTCGTTGGACGAAGGCCTGCCGGTGCTCTCCAACCTGGAGAGCTACGTTCGGATCGTCAAGGACAAGTCCGTCCTGCGGCGCATCATCTTCACCTCGCAGGCGCTGATCGATCGATGCCTGCGCGCCGAAGACGAACCCGATCAAATCCTGGCCGGCGCCGAAGAGAGTCTGCTGAAGCTGGGCGACACGCGCGCGGCCGATTCGCTCATCAATCCCAAGCGGATTATCGAAGAGTACGAGGGCGGCCTCAACGTCTTTCTCGACCCTAGCAAGCGGATCAAGGGGCTGAGCACTGGTTTTCTCAAGCTGGACGAGATGACCGGCGGCTTGCATGAAGGCGAACTGGTGATCCTGGCCGCGCGTCCCTCCATGGGAAAAACGGCGCTGGCGCTCAACGTCGCCCAGCACGTGGCTACGCGCCCTGGCGAAGAAAAAACCGTCGCGGTCTTCTCGCTGGAAATGTCGCGCGAGAGCCTGCTCACACGTATGATCTGCGCGGCGGCGCGCGTGGATCAGCAGAAGTTTCGCGCCAGCTACTTGAGTCAGGACGAGCGCCGGCGGCTGGCCAAGGCTGCTTCCGACCTGGTGCAGTCGCCGCTGTTCATCGACGACACCTCCGGCGCGCATCTAATGGACATTCACGCCAAGCTGCGGCGGCTCAAATCCGAGCACGGCCTGGGTCTGGTGGTGATCGACTACCTGCAACTGATGAGCGGGCGGGGGCGCTACGAGAATCGCAACCAGGAAATCAGCACCATATCGCGTGGCTTGAAACTGCTCGCCAAGGACCTTAAGGTACCGATGCTGGTGCTGTCGCAATTGAACCGCGCGCCCGAAATTCGTCAGGGCGATCACCGGCCGCAGCTGAGCGACTTGCGCGAATCCGGTTCCATCGAGCAGGACGCTGATTTGGTGGCGTTCATCTTTCGCGAAGAGGTCTACAAGCCTCAGGACGAGAGCCTGCGCGGGCTGGCCGAGCTGCTGGTGGCCAAACAGCGCAACGGGCCCATCGGCAAGGTGAATCTGGTCTTCCTGAAAGAGTTCACCAAGTTCGAAAACCGCACCAACGATTTGGGCGAAGACCTGATGGGCGGGGAATAAACTGCAGCGTTTCTCCTAAGTAAACCGCCCGCAAAACGGAGCGTGCGGGCAGCTTACTTCCTAGAGCGTGCCTCCGCGCCCTTTGCGGGCTAGCTAGTGCTCCACCGGGCGCGGCACGTGCAGCGTCATCAGCACCAGCACACCATCGATCTTGCTGAACCAGTGGGCCGTGTTTTCGGGAACCATGATGAAGTCGCCCTTGGCGACCGTGCGTGATTCGCCGTTCTCGATGCCGGTCCCCGTTAGGTTCTCGGGATTGGTGCGCTTTTCGTCCGTCAGTTTGCCGCCGGTGACCATGGTTGCCGTTCCGTCGATCACGTAGAACACTTCAGCTTCCTTCTCATGAATGGCAGCCGGCCCAACCGAAGCGCGATATTCCAAGTTGGCACTGTAGGGAGCGAGCCGGAGGATGCGCTCGGCCACCATCGGCTGGCCCTCCTTTCGCTCGCTCTTGGCTTTGGCGATCAGCGCCTGCACGTCCGCCGCTGATGAAAAGGTTTTTGTGGGTTGAGCCTGCGATTGAGCCATCGCGCCGCCGGCGACGAAAAACATGGATGCCACGAACAATCCCATTGCACGCATCGAATTTCTCCTTTGATCGGACTATTTCTTTCCTGCCGCGGCCGAGGTTCGTGGCGGGCCGTCATTATGAGTCACTCTCTTCTTGAACCGCCAGCCCCCGGACGTCTTTACCAATTGATCTTCGTATTTGGCCGCGGCCTGAATGGCCGGCGGGCGAGCGCCGACGTCCACCAGAAGCAAGTATACGGACCCACTGGCACCCTCGGGCGCCGGCACGATGGTCAGATTGGTGTTCCAATGGCGCCGGTTGGCGCCGCCCATCTTTTCGTGCCAGTCGTGGATGAACCCGACCAACGCGTCGTGTCCAGTGAAGGTGTTAAAGGTCCCGTCGGGAACGAAGGTGGCAGCGTAGGCTTCCGCGTCGCCCGAATCGATGGCGTTGTTGTAGCGCGCATAAAGCTGCTGGATCTCGATATAGTCGTCGGCGGTCAAACGGGCGGTGCGCTGCTGCGCCAGAACCCAAGTCAGGCTGCCTAGAATCAGCGCTCCCAGGAGGGCAAGTGTGGAACGTTTCAACATTTAAATCTCCTTTGAGTCATTCCCTTACTTGGGGCTAGAGCGCTGCACACAGCGTGGTGTACACGCTCCAATTAACGCGAATTTAGATACAATAGCATCCGGCAAAAACTCCCGCAACCAGGAGGTAGTTATGCGAAACGACCTAGCTCGCCGCCATTTCCTGCAGCGCCTCAGCGCAGGCTCTGGCGCACTCGCTCTGGCAGGCTCGGCGACACGCGCGGCCGCCGAGGACAAATTCCTCAGCGCGGCCAAGCTGAACAATTTTGAAATGTTTTTCGAAGTGCACGGTGACGGACCTGCGTTGGTGCTGGCTCATGGCGCCGGCGGGACGCACATGAGCTGGTGGCAACAGGTGCCGGTGCTCTCTCAAAAGTACAAGTGCATAACCATCGATCACCGCACCTTCGGTTACTCGCGCGACGTAAAGGACGGACCCGGCCGCCGCGCCTTCGTTCAGGATCTGACTGGATTGCTGGATCATCTGGGAATTCAAAAAGCCGCTCTGGTTGGCCAATCCATGGGCGGGACCACCGTGTTAGGCTTCGCCTCCGCGCATCCGGATCGCGTCAGCGCGTTGATCATGTCCGATACCACTGGCGGATACACGAACCCGGAAATGGCCGAACTGCGAAGGCGGTTGGCCCCAGGCGCGGCCAGTCTGGATCGCGCCTTCGCGCCCGACTTCGCCAAACGCGAACCGGCGCGCGCATTTCTATATCGCGAGATCAGCTCGCTCACCTCGGCCTACAATCCGCCGCCAGCAGCAGCAACCGGCTCGCCCGCGCCAGGCACCGATATCAGTCCGGTGCTCGAAAAGAAAATTCCGGTGCTATTTATCGTGGGCGAACAGGATCAGCTCATCCCGCCTCCTATCATCGAGAGCATGCATAAGAGCATGCCTGGCTCGCAGCTGGTCAAAGTGTCGGGCGCCGGCCACTCGGTCTATTGGGAGAAACCGGAGGACTACAACCGCATTCTCTTGGAGTTCTTGCAAAAGCACGCGGCGGCATAGCGGAGTTGGGAGTGCTCCGCAGGGGCTTGCGAAGCCGGGTGAACAGACTACAATCAGGATAATGAATTCGGAATCGCTGGCCGCCGCCGAGACGCTCAACAAGTTAATTGAAGTCTGCCTGGATGGAGAACTGGGCTATCGCACCGCGGCGTCTCACATACAAAATACGAAGCTGCATATCGTTCTGAGCGACAATGCCATCCGGCGCTCGGAGTTTGCCAAGGAGCTGCGCGCGGAAGTGGAGCGCTTGGGAGGCCACGCAGGCCATGCCGGCAGCGTTGCGGCATCGCTGCATCGCGGTTGGATCGCTTTGCGATCGGCCGTTACTCACGGCGATGCCAAGACGATCATTGCGGCTTGCGAAACGGGCGAGGATTCGGCGTTGGCAGCCTACCAGGCCGCGGTGAAGTCGAGCCTGCCCGCGCCTACACGAGACCTGGTGGAAGCTCAGTGGCGCGCAGTGGATCAGGCTTGCCAGCAGTTGCGTCATATCAACGCCGAGATCGCAGCCGGCAAAATCTACGCCGAAACAGACTGACTCGGGATGGCCACCCTCGCTGACCCAAGCGCGCGCACAGCTTTGTGCAAACGCATCGCGAACCTCTCGCCCAACGCCGCGCGCCAATGGGGACAGATGACGGCGCACCAGATGGTTTGTCATCTTAACGATTCCTTCCGCGTTGCAACCGGCGAGAAATACGCCAGCCCGGATACCAATCTATTTAAGCGGGTGGTCTTCAAATGGGTCGCGCTGCATACTTCCCTGCCCTGGCCGCACGGCGTGGCCACGCGCCCCGAGCTGGTGCAGGGTCATGGAGGCACGCCTCCATCGGACTGGACGCGCGATCGTACCGAACTCCAGGAGCTGATCCCAGCCTTCGCCGCGCGCCAGAGCTACGGCTTTCATCCGTTGTTTGGTGAAATGAGCAAGGCCGACTGGCTGATCTGGGCCTACCGGCACATCGATCATCATCTGCGCCAGTTCGGCGCCTAGACGACTCCCCGAAATTAGGTTTCGAACAGGCTGGTTTTCCAAAGCTTCTGTCCGGCCATGGCCGTATAACAACCCCACACCGCTAGGGCAAGCCCGCAGGCGATCAGGAAGAGATCGTTGCCGAAATACCAAGCTCCGGTGTGCAGGGTTGCCTGCATGTTGCCGACAGTGTTATTGGACAAGATGAAGACCGCCAGCGCCAGCAGACCGAAGCGCCAGGCGGCGGCCGCAACCAACATGTAAGCGATAAGTTGCTCCAGACCATCGATGACTAAATGATTGCTTCCGACGATAGTTTGCAGAGTGAAAATGACGGCGAATGCTACTACTGCCAGCCATTCATTCCTCAAGATCGCGCGCAGCAGAAAGAGGACCAGTGCAAAGATTAAAGTGTCGCGAATCCCGTGCGGCATGCTCTGGAAGCAAATTGCCAGTGTGCTGCGAAAACCCAAGAGGACGTCAGTTGAGCCCAGGCGTGGAGGCGCGTTCGACCCCAGCGCCGCATTCACCGCGTTGCCCAGCACTGGGAAGCCTATGCCAAGCGCGGTGCCCACCAGGACATCGCGGCCAACAATCGGGTCTCGCCATTGGCCCGTCAATATAGCGGTCCAGGAGATGAGCGTGTGGGGCCAGCGGCGACGCACCAGGGGCTCGAGCGCGACGTACAGCGCGTAGACGGCGCACCCGTAGAACACCGCCGTGCAGATTGCCAGAATGAACATACCGAAGGTGCCAGTGGAGGCGTTGAAGTGCGAGCCGCAGATCCACAGAGCCATCTCCGCGCAAGCGATCCAGACAGCCAGCCGCCGGGCGCCCACGCGGTCGCCTCGTCCCTGACGCATATTTCTTCGCGCCAGCCAGCCGCCGCCGAACAGGATCATTAAGGCGAGGACCACCAAAACGATAAATTGCACGCGTTCACCGGCGGTGGAATCCTTGGGCATTCGGTCTGTGTCGGTCCAGGGGCTTATCAGCGAGAAAGCTACCGGCTGACCGCGGAGAGCCGCTGCCTCGACGCGCAGCGGACGATGAGAGCCGGGCCACGCGCCGGTCCAGGCCGCGCGCGTATCGGATGTCGCCAACCAAGTGCGCAATGGTTCCGTGGACTGGAATTGCGACTGGTCCAGGCCGGCCGCCGTGAACAGCGGCCGCCAATCGACCTGCGGACTGGGAGCCGCCAGGGGCTTTTGTTGCTGCTCTGGAATTCGTTCCAGGTAGGACAAGCGCCCTTGCGGATCCAAGTCCACAGCGATCATGCCGGAAGTGATTGGTGGCGGATCGGTCGGATCCACAACTCCCGGAGTCAGCAGATCGTTGTGGAACATCAGCGCCGTTATCGGGTAGGGACTTTGCCGATACCAGAAGTGCAACGGCGCTGGTCTCTGGGCAAGCACCTGGTCCCAATTAGGCAACGGCTTGTCATGGCTTTCTACGTAATCTATGAAGCGCTGGTCCCAATTGAAACCGCGCGCCTGGTCAGCGACGGCATCACCCATACCGAGCGTGCGGATCAGGTCTTGCGCCTTCAGGGACAAGATTTCCGGTGAATAGCTTGGACCGATGCGCTCCAGAGCGCTGCGGCGCAGCTCCAGAGCGTAATAGGCGGCTATGGAAAAAATAACGAACGCCAGCAGTCCAATCGCGACGCCGGGCCGGAGTCCCAATCCCTGGCCTGCTGCCGCGACCATCTTCGGCGTGGGAGTCTCCCCGGCTGCCAGCGCGGCAGCCAACGGGTCGCCGCCTGGAAGTCCGGCTGCTACCGCCAGCGCGGACGGCGGACGGCGCGACGGATCAGGATCCAGACAGCGGAGTATCACGCGCTCGGCCGCCGGATCAAGATCCCGGACCAGTGAAGTCAGGCTGGTCGGCGTGGTCTCGGTTTGCGCGCGTACTAGTTCCGCCATCGAGTTGGCTTCGAAGGGCCGCTTGCCGGTGAAGATCTCGTACAGCACCAAGCCGAGCGCATAGATGTCGCTTTGAACCGTGACTTCCTTGCCGGCCAGTTGCTCGGGCGCCATGTAGGCCGGGGTTCCATTGCGAACCTCGGCGCCGCTCATCTGGTCCGCCAAGCCCGCCAGACCAAAGTCGGTCAGCAGCACCTGGCCGCGTGCATCCAGCATTACGTTGCTCGGCTTGAGATCGCGGTGCAACACGCCCTTTTCGTGCGCCGCGGCCAAGCCCGCGCACAGTTTGCGGGCAATCTCAACGCCCTTGTCCGCGGGAAGCCGGCCGATCCTGCGCAGCAAGGACGCCAAATCCTCCCCATCCACGTATTCCATCGAAAGGAACACTTGGCCTTCTATCTCGCCGAAATCGTAAACGCGGCAGACATTGGGATGCGAAACCTGGCGCGCGATGCGAACTTCGTTGCGGAAGCGCGCCAGAGCGGATTCATTGCCGGCGACGCTTTCGGGCAGAAACTTGAGCGCGACCGGCTGCTCGAGCGTCAGGTCGTCCGCCCGGTAGACCTCGCCCATTCCGCCTTTTCCCAGCAGCGCGACGATGCGATAGCGTTGCGCCAGCAGCATCCCGGGAGGAAACATGCTCTCAGAGTGCGTTGATGAAGTAGTGCTTTTGGGGCGAAGCGATCCTCCGTTGGCGGGCGTTCTCGGCGTGACCGGGTGGGCTGCGGCCACGGTCTGCGTCGCAAATGTCTCAGCGCCGACCTTCTCGCCGCAGGATGGACAGAAGCGGTTACTTTCTGCTAACTCCGTTCCGCAGGATGCACATTTTGCCATTGGGGTGTCGCAACATCGCGGCTTTCCTTATGCTACTGCACATGCCGCGGTAGCCGCATGAACGAACCGTCAACGGGGATTCGGAGTTGTTCCACTTGGGATTCGGTCGTGGATAAAGCGCAGAAGCGGGCGCAAAGGTTTTAGATATTTGAAGTACGAGTAACGCTTTTTCATGTACAAAGTTGTGAGCTTTTTATTCCATGCTTCAGCAGTTTGCTCGGGTCCACGTCCGACGGCGCCTCGAGTGTGTTCCAAGTGATGGCCAATCTCGTGAAACAGCGTGTCAAAAAATGCTGCTTCTCGCGCGAATCGAAAGCGCCATAAGAACCGGAGGACAGCATGGTCCGCGTAGCCCCTGAGCACGTTGTCAACGATGATCTCAATCCATGGGGCTTGGTGACGTGACTTCGGATGATAAAACCCGCGGCAGTCTTTTC
>DATJWJ010000225.1:0-3007 GCA_035501355.1 Bryobacteraceae bacterium
AGCAGCGCGGCGGGTAGAATGGCCCACAGCGACCGCACCAGGTCGACTTGAAACGTGACCCAGGCGTCGGTGGAGAGCAATGGATTGATGGGCCAGTAGGGCAGAGAATCGGCTAGCATGTAAGCGCTCCAGGCCACTGCGGCGGCCAGCAGGATCTGGCAGCATCCCAGCGCTAGTCTGGGTTTGCTTAAATGGCGAGCCAGCAGGGAACCGGCGCCGCTTCCGATCCCCAGTCCCACCAGGAATACGGCCAGGATGATGGAGAAAGTATACACGGTCGCGCCCAGAAGCAGTCCCAGCAAGCGCGTCCACACCACCTCTGCTCCAAGCGCGCAGGCGCCCGATAAAGCGATGCTCAAGTACACGGCCCAAGGTCCCAGCACCCGGCTTTCGGCTTGAGCCCCGCCATCCAGGCGCGGATACGAACTTCGGGAGGCGATCAACAGGCTGGCCAGCGCCACGGTTCCGTTCAGAGCCGCGGCGACGAACGTTGCGGCCGCCAGATCGTATACGCGCAGCAGATAGAACCCGGCCAGGAGGCAGCCTGAAACTGCGCCCACCGTATTGGCGCCGTACAGCAGTCCCATCCACGAGATCCCCTGCGCGTCGGTTTCGACCCAGCGCGCTGCCGCCGGCAAGGAGGCGCCCATCAGCATCGTAGGAGGCATCAGGCAGACGGCGCAGATGATGGCACGAGTCAAAATCGCCGGAAGACCATGGCCCACGGCCGTGATGTAGACCCGATCGATTAGCGGCATTCCAAACAGTGCCAGAAGCCCGCAAGCTCCGATGCCCAGCTCGATCCAGGCATAGAGGCGCAAGGGATGCTGGCGGCCCGAGATCAAACGCGGCCATAGGAGGCTGCCCAGGCAAAGGCCACCCATAAAGGTCGCCAGCAGTACGCCGAGCGAAATCGCGGTCGAGCCTATCACCAGTTGCAGAAGCTGGTACCATACGATTTCGTAGATCAGCGCCGAGCAGCCGCTTCCGGCGAAGAGCAGCAGGAGGGCGGGCAGAAACGGCTCGGAAACGCTTTGCCGTTGGCTGGGAGTATTGATTAACTCGGTATTCCTTAATGCTGACATCTCAATTTGGGGGGTAGTCGCATCATACCTCACCGGCTGGGTGAAAGGACGGGGGAAGAAACCGGAGCAGCGGGCTTGGGCCGGGTTGGAAGGCTTTTGGTCCTAGTACTAGTAGGGCTAGATCATTTCGAGAGAAAGTACTATGATGCTTAGTAAGCTTGGTACGAACTGGGCATACGGAATAGTACTATCGTACCTGGCTACTTTAAGCCTTGGTCGAATTAGATATGACTAGGTTGTTGTAAAAAGGAAGCTTGCCATGCGAGTGAGAATCGTATTCTATTGTCCACGGTGCGGCTCAGTTTTGTTCCGCCCTTCCGTTTCTCGCCTGTTCCGCGATTCTATCGTCTCCAAGCTGGGCGTCCATCCGCAACGCTGCTACATGTGCCGTCTACGGTTCTACTTGTTCAAGCCGAGCCGTTTGAGAACCTTGGTGGCGGCTTTGGATCGGTCCTTCGTGGGTTCTCCGGTTGGGGATCCGCAGCCGCAGCCTACGCACGCACCGATGGAAGCTTCCAGCAGTTCGATGGTAGCAGGCGTGGGCGACGCTCTACGCCGTTAGCCAGCCGCTAGCCGAAATCCTCGATTTAGAACGTCCGATCCATCATACCCGCCATTAGGGGACCGATAAGGCTCTTGGGCGGGCCTGCGGGTCCGTTTGAATCGAGGACCTGTGAAGCTTTCCGGAAAAACCACCGTTTGTGCCGCGGCCGGTGTTGTGCTGGCGACTGTCGCGGCGATCGTGACCGTCTATTCAATCTCCCATGCCAACCGTGTGAACGAATTGCGGTCGCTGATGAGTTCGCTGATTCAGCAAGCTGAAACGGTGACCGAGAATGTAGACGCGCTGCATCAGAGCGGCGCCTTCAACCTGGACGCGCTGAGAAAGGGCGCCCGCGAGGCGCAGGACTTTCGCAAGACCACGTTCTATCGGTCGATCCCGGTGGTGGCGGGATGGAGTTCGCTTCGCGCGGTAGCGGCCAAGCGCGGCTTCGAATTTCTGACGCCGGTGCGTCCGGGAATTGCGCCCCGGAATCCAGCCAATGATTCTCGGGAATTTGATGCCGCGTTTCGCGCCTTTGCCAACGGCGAGGAAGAGTATTTCGCCGAGGACTCGAAGACCAACACGTTGATTCTGGCGCGTCCGGCACGGATGTCCAACGGATGCCTGGAGTGCCACGGTGATGCGTCCAGCAGCCCCACGCATGACGGGAAGGACCCGCTGGGCTACGCGATGGAGAACCTGCACCTGGGCGACATCAAGGGCGCCTTTGTTTTGAAAGCCCCCATGACTCGGGATCGCGTGGTCCTGGCCAGCATGCAGAAGATCACCCTGGCGGGATCGCTGGTGCTGCTGGTAGTGGTCGCCGGATTTTGGGCGCTCAACCGCCGACTCATCGTGCAACCGCTGCGCGCCATTGGACAGGAGTTGTCGGAGGGATCAGGTCGTATTCGCTCGGCTTCCGATCAACTTGCTTCCGGCAGCCAGTCGATCGCCTCCGGCGCGGTGGAGCAGGCCGCTTCGATCGAAGAAATGTCGGCGGCTGCCACCGAGATCGATTCCATGACACAGCGCAGCACGGATCATTCCCGGTCGGCGGCCCAGTTGGTGGTCCAGGCCAACGAGAGCGTGGCCGAGGCCAACGCCAAGCTGCAACGCATGCGGATGTCCATGCAGGAGATGACGGCTTCCAGCGACAAAATCTCGAAGATCAACAAGGTGATCGATGAAATCGCGTTCCAGACCAACATTCTGGCGCTGAATGCGGCCGTGGAGGCAGCCAGGGCCGGGGAAGCCGGCATGGGGTTTGCGGTAGTGGCCGATGAAGTTCGCACGCTGGCGCAACGCAGCGCGCAGGCCGCCAAGGATACAGCGGCCTTGATCCAGGAGTCCATTGACCGGTCGCGTGAGGGCAGCGGCA
>DATJWJ010000226.1:0-31107 GCA_035501355.1 Bryobacteraceae bacterium
TAAGCGAACGCGCCGAACAACGCCGCCACCAGAAACGCGACCGCGAAGGGACGCCACGCAACCTCCGGCGGCATCGGAAATACGCGAGAAATAATCGCGACGTAACTGAAGTAGAAAATGAGAAGCCACTCCGAGGAACGGAGCGGGCCTGGAGCCTTCACTCGCTGTCAGGATACCACTGTGGCGCGCAGCGCCTGCTACACCCGCTCGGTTCCCAACCGGATCAGTTGTTCGGCATGCTTCAGCGCTTCCGGGGTGACACGCTGTCCGGACAGCATGCGCCCGATCTCGCGCGTCCGCGCCGCCCCGCTCAGCTCCTCCACTTCGGCCACGGTTCGCCCTTTGACCTCGCGCTTCTCCACGAAATAATGATGATCGGCGAAGGAAGCCACCTGCGCCAAATGGGTCACGCACAGCACCTGATTCGCTCCCGATAGCTTCTTCAGCCGCCGCCCCACAGCTTCGGCCACTCCACCGCCAATGCCGCTATCGATCTCATCGAACACCAGGGTTCTCTGAACCCCTTTGCTACCACCCGCCGTGCCAGTCGAAGTTTTCAACGCTAATGCAATTCGGGACAGCTCGCCTCCGGAGGCAACTCGATCGAGTGGCCGCGGCTCCTCGCCGGTATTCGCCGAAATCAGAAACTCCGCCCGATCCATGCCGCTCTCCGACGCCTCCGCCGCCGACACGTCGACGCGGAACACAGCGTTCTCGAGCGCCAGCGAATCCAACTCTGCCTCCACTTTCTCAGTCAGCTTGGCTGCCGCTGCTTTGCGCCGCTTTGTTAAAGCCGACGCCGCATTCCGATAAGCCTCACTCCGCTCGGCCGCTTCGCGCTCCAACTCCGCCCGCTGCTCGCCAGCCGATTCTACTGCGTTCAACTGCGCCCGCACGTGATCCAGAAATGCCAGCACATCATCCAGGCTCGATCCGTACTTACGCTTCAACCGGTCGATCAACGCCAGCCGCGATTCCACATCCTCCAGGCGCTGCGGATCCGCCTCCAGCCGGTCCAGATAATCGCGAATCCGGTCGGACGCTTCGTCGATGCCGATGGTCGCCGAGCGCAGGGTCTGTGCGACTTCTTCGAAACTCCGATCGATGCGGGCCAGCTCGTCCAGCTTCTTCAACGCCGCCCGAACCTGCGACGAGGCGCTTTCGGGAGCATCGTACAAGGCCGCAAATGCCGCCCCGGCGCTGTCCTGCAGCTTGGCGACGTTCTTGAGAACCATCCGCTGATTCTCGAGTTGGGCATCCTCGCCAGGCTTCAGGTCCGCCGCTTCGATCTCCTTGCGCTGGAAGCTCCACAGATCGGCCATCCGCAGCTTTTCCTGCTCCGATCGATTCAGCTCTCCCAGGTCCCGCTCGACCGCCTTCCACGCGCGAAACAGTTCGCCGATCTTTTCGCGTTGCTCATCCAAGCCGGCGAAATCGTCCAGCAGCTGCAGCTGCGCCGATGCGGAAAAAAGCTGTTGCTGTTCGTGCTGCCCATGGATATCGCCCAAGAACGGAGCCAATTCACGAAGCAATGCCGCCGTCACCGGCCGGCTCCCCAGGAAAGCACGCGACTTCCCCCCGGCCAACACCTCGCGCTCGATCAGCAGCTCCCCATCCTCGATTGTTACACCGGCTTCATCCAGAAGCGCCAGGCAGGCCTTGTCCCGGGGGGCCTCGAAGATCGCCGACACCCGCGCCCGCTCTGTATCCGACCGCACCATTTCGGCCGAAGCGCGCGCCCCTAGTACCAGCCCAAGTGCATCTACCACAATGGATTTGCCGCTTCCCGTCTCGCCGGTCAGGAGATTCAGCCCGGCATGAAACCGGACCCGAACGTGCTCCACGACCGCGTAGTTTTCCACCAGCAAATCGAGTAACACTGGTTGAAATTATACGCGGTTTCCATCCGTCTAAACTGAGGGTGATTCCGTCCACAGGTTGGCGGAACCGCCGAGGTCTATATGTGTTAGCAGTTGCGCCCGGCGGCCCAATACTATAAAACAGAATAGGAGCCATCTGTTTTAATAGCCAAGCCTCCCCACGATATCATGGTTGTATCGGAGCGATTGCATGAAGCTCAAACCGGTGGGCGCTGCGCTCCGCGGATTGGAAAGGAGCCGGGTTGATACCACCGCATGTTGGCGGGCTGTTCCTGCAACTGAATCTTTGGGATTTGGTCCAAAGTTCCGGGCCTTTGCCGAAGGCCATCATGGTGATCTTGCTGATTTTCTCGCTGCTGTCCTGGGCGGTCGCTTTTTCCAAGTGGGCCATCTTCCGCAGCGCGCGCGCCGCCAACCGGCGCTTCCTGCGGGCCTTCCGAAAAGCTCCGGGTCTGGACGCGGTAGCCGTGGTCAGCGAGCAGTTTCGCAGCTCTCCGCTGGTAGCGCTGTTCGATTTCGGATATAACGAGGTCAAGCGGCAAATGAAATCGCGCGGCAGTTTGACGAATCCGCTGGCCCTGGAGCGCAGCCTCCAATTAGCGATGAGCGAAGAGCTCACGCGTTTGGAACGCAACATGGGCCTGCTCGCGACCACCGCTACGGTGACGCCTTTCATCGGACTATTCGGTACCGTATGGGGCATCATCGATGCGTTCCAGCAACTCAGTACCGCCGGCGCCGCCAGCCTCCGCGCCGTGGCCCCCGGAATTTCGGAGGCACTCATCACCACTGCGCTGGGCCTAGCCGCGGCGATTCCAGCCGCAATCTTCTACAACTGGTTCGGCAACGCGATCAAGGAATTCGGCGCGCGCATGGAAGATTTCCAACTCGAGTTTATGAACCTCACCGAAAAGAGCATGGAGGGCTAGCCGATGGCTTTCTCGGCCGGTGGTTCATTTGGTAACGGCGGTCGGCGCGGACGCTTTCGCGGGACCAGCTCTCTGGCTGAAATCAACATCGTGCCTTTGGTGGACGTCGTACTGGTGCTGCTGATCATCTTCATGCTCACGGCACACGTCATGGAGTTCGGCCTGGAAATCGAAGTGCCCAAGGTGAAGCAAGTGAAGGAGAGCGTCCAGGATCTGCCCGTAATCTCGATCAGCCGCGACGGCCTCACGAAATTGAACGACAAGGAAGTCAACATCAACCTGATGGCCAGCGAGATCCATCAGCGCTTCCGTAACGCTTCGGCGGTTTACGTGCGTGCCGACGGCCACACTCCCTGGGATACAGTCGCGCAGGTCGTGGCCGTGTTGGGCGATGCGAAGTTCTCCGTCAATATGGTGACGCAACCGGACGATCAAGCCAACAGCAGGAGACGTTAGCAGTGACACCGCGCATCGACATCTTGGATGAACGCGAATCTCTGCGTGGGCCGTTCGTTCAATCCGTCTTGTTGCACGGCGCGATAGCCGTCGCCCTGGTGGTTTCGACCCTCACCTTCCAGCATTCGCACGAGGTATGGGGTTCGGCCATGACGCAAGCCGGGAATGCGGTTCCGGTTACTGCGGTGAAGACCATCCCTCTGCCGGCGCGCACCGGCCCTGTAAACCCGGTCGCCAATGACACCGAGTCCCAAGTGCCACAACCACCCAAGGTCCAGCCGAAGAAACAGGTGAAAGTTCCGGAAGAAAAAGCGATTCCGCTGCTGAAGAAGCGCCGTATAGACACGCGCTCGCTCGAAGAGCTGAATCCCCAGCGCTATCGCCCGCAGCCGCCTCTTCCCAATCAAGTGTTTAGCCCGCAGCCGCCCGCAGCGGTCTCGCCGATGTTCGAGAAACCCGGTTCCGGCGGGGTCGGTGTCGGCCCGAACAGTATTCTCGGGAATCAATTCGGCGCCTACGCGGATCTGGTCATCAAGCGTGTCACCGATAAATGGCAAACCAACGGCCTGGGCGGACTGCATACCGCTCCCATGGTCGTAATCACCTTTGATATTTTGCGTGACGGATCCGTGCGAAACGCGAAGATCGCGCAGCGCAGCGGCGTCGATACGCTGGATTATTCTGCGCTGCGCGCGGTCACGGACGCCGCGCCTTTCGAACCGCTTCCGGCCAATTACACCGGGAGCGTAGCTACGGTCGAACTCCGGTTCCAATTACAGCGATGAAACGAATAATTTTCCCCTCCATTCTCCTCCTGATCACCATCCTGGCCGCTAATTGGTCGCAGGCGCAGAACATCCAAGGCGAGGTAAAAAAGGGCAGTGAAAAGCCCGTCATCGCCGTCCCGGATTTCCGCGGTTCCGGCGACGCCCAGCACTTCATGGCGACCTTTAACAGCACGCTGTTCGGCGATCTACAAAACTCCGGACAGCTCAAAATGGCCGCCAAGACTTTCTATCCGCTCCAGATTCCTCAGCAGCCCGGCGACTTCAAGGGGCCGGACAATGGCCAGGGTATGTGGCTTAACGACTGGTCCGGCCCGCCCGTAAACGCCAACTACCTGGCTTTCGGCTACACTGCCTCGCAGAACAATCAAATCGTCCTCTACGGCTGGCTCTACGACGTAAAGCAAGCCACTCCCAGTTCCGCGCAAGTGTTCGGCAAAGTTTATCTGGGCTCGCTCGATGAAGCAGGCGCACGCAAAGTGGCCGAGTTATTTGCCGCCGATATCCTCAAGCAGTTTGGCGGCACCAGCCTTGTGGGCAGCCGCATCTATTTCGTTTCCGATCGCTCTGGCGGCCACAAAGAAATCTGGTCCATGAACTACGACGGTTCCGATCAGAAACAGTTCACGTCTTATCGCACCATCACCACGTTCCCGGTAGTTTCTCCCGACGGCACCAAAATCGCATTCACCACTTATCCGTTGCTGGCCTCCTCACGCGCGGCTTCCGAATCCTTCCGCTCCATCCCGACGCCCAAAGAAAATCTCGGCCAACCACAGATTTATATTCATTCGCTCGAAACCGGACGCAAGCTGGTCTACTACAATCAGCAAGCCTCTTTCAACGCGGCCTCCGACTTCACGCCCGACAATCGCCACTTGCTGACTTACTCCTCGGCCGGCGGGCACGAAACCGCGATTTTCATGACCGACCTCGACGGCAGCAACATCCACCGCCTCACCCACAGCGGCTCCATCGATGTGGAAGCCAAGGTGAACCCCAAGAGCGGCACCGAGATCGTTTTTGTATCCGGACGCGGAGGCATGCCGCAACTATATAGAATGAGTATTGATGGTACGGATGTGTCCCGTTTGACAACCGGCGAAGGCGAGGCGGTGAACCCCTCGTGGAATCCCGACGGCCAGCACGTTGCGTTCGCCTGGACGCGTGGATTCGAGCCGGGGAATTACAATATCTTTATCATGGATGTCGCCACTCGCGACGTAGTCCAACTTACTCATGGGGCCGGACGAAACGAGAATCCGGTATGGGCGCCCGACGGCGTCCACATCGTATTTTCGTCCACTCGCGGCGGCAGGAACCAGATTTACACCATGCTGGCGGATGGAACTGGAATCCAACAGCTAACTACACAAGGGACCAACGAGAAGCCGGTTTGGACCAAGGGACAACAATAAACTTGAGCTACAAAAACGCCGCGCGCGGCGGGACAATATCTATAGCGACATACTGCTACAGTTGGCGCAGCCTTTGTGTTTTACCAGAAGAGGAGAATGCTACGTGATCACCAAGAGTACGAGACCATATATTAAAATCGGCGCGGTTACTCTGGCGCTGACGTTGGCGATTTTTGCCGTGAGCTGCAAGAAGAAGGCTCCGCCTCCTCCGCCTCCGCCGCCACCGCCCAGCGCGCCGCCGTCCATCGCCGCGCCCTCCGCCAGGCCGGTGATCAACAGCTTTACCGCCGAACCCTCCGCTATCGATCGGGGCCAATCTTCCACTTTGCGCTGGTCCATCAGCGGGGCAACGGATATGAACATCGATCAGGGTGTCGGTGCCGTGCAGAGCCAGGGCTCGCGCCAGGTGTTCCCCAATAACAGCACCACCTATACGCTGACGGCCAGCGGACCAGGCGGCACCGATTCGCGCTCGGCCACGGTCACGGTCAGCAGCCCGGCTCCGCCTCCCCCGCCCGCGAACACCGGACCCCGGCTGAGCAGCAGCGAATTGTTGCAGCAGCAGGCGCAGGACGCTTATTTCGACTACGACAAGAGCGATATCCGCTCCGACGCCCGCGACGCGCTCACCCGCGACGCTACGCTCTTGAAGCAGATCTTCGCTCAGGATCCGCAATTCACGGTAGTGGTGGAAGGCCATTGCGACGAACGCGGATCGGCTGAATATAACCTGGCCCTGGGCGACCGGCGCGCCAGCTCTGCCAGAGACTTCCTGGTCCAACTCGGCGTTCCGTCCGACCGCTTAAAGACCATCAGTTACGGTAAGGAGAGACCACAGTGTACCGAGGCCAACGAGTCGTGCTGGCAGCGAAACCGTCGCGCGCATCTCTCGCCTGGGCAGTAAGAATCAGAGGGCGCGGTGTTACTAAGTAAGGCGCCGCGCCCATCGTGTTTGAGTTACAGGAGTTACTATGAGATTGTCCCGCATCGTTCCGGTATTTTTGCTCGCCGCTCCCTTCGCTTTCGGCGCCAGCAAAGAGATTCAGGAGCTGCAACGCGACGTCGCCATGTTGCAGGACCAGGTGCGCACCATGCAGAAGGATTTCGGCGACCGCCTGGTTACCATGCAAACCCTGGTCCAGACCACCTTGGATGGCGTGAATCGCACCAACAACCTGGTCAACGTCATGGAGAACCGCTTCAACGACGCCATGAAGCAGCAGCAACAAAGCGTCACCACCCCGGTGCTGGCCGTCACGCAAAAGCTGGATCAGATGTCGGAAGATTTCCGCGCCGTGCGCGAGGCCGTGCTGGATATGAATACCCGCATGGGCAAGCTGGACGCCAAGCTGGCGGACTTGCAGAATCTGGTCAACACCATTCGCACGCCGCCTCCGCCCCCGCCCGGTTCCGATACGACTGGCGCTGGTGTTCCGGGGCAAACTACGCCGGCGCAAAGCGGCCCTCCGGCTGGGGTCTCCGCCGATACCCTCTACAGCAACGGCTACCGTGACTATACGACCAAGAAGTACGACCTCGCCATGCAGGAGTTCAAAGACTATCTCAAGTACTTCCCCACCACGCTTTTCGCGTCCAACGCGCAATACTACATCGGCGACATCTACTACAAGAACGACGATTTTCAGAACGCACTGCAAGCCTTCGACGCCGTGTTGGAGCGCTTCTCGGACGGCAACAAAACTCCCGACGCGCATTACATGAAGGCGCTCTCACTGGTGAAGCTGGGCCGGAACGACGCCGCAGCGGCCGAATTTCGAGACATCATCAAACGCTATCCCGACCAGGAAGTGGCTGCTATGGCCCGGGCACGTTTGCGCGAAATGGGCCTCCCCGTCAGCACCACATCTTCCCGGCGCAAGGCTCGCTGAAGCGGGTGATTTAAACGCCCGACCGATTGCCACTCTAACCACGCCCCGCTAGTCACTGTGCTATGCTTTTTCTCACTCCAGGCGTTCATGCCGAAGACAACTCCTTTCCCACGCATCTGCATCGCCATGGGTTTTTCCGACCCCCAGAAGCTGCTGGAGTCGGCGCGCCGCGAAGCCAACGGCGGCGAGTCGCTTCTGGAGTTCCGGCTGGACTACCTGCCTGCGCCCGAGCAGGGTCCTGCGGTAATCCGCAAGTTTCTCACCTCCCGTCCGGATTGCGCCGTTCTGGCCACTTGCCGGCGTCACCAGAACCACGGCAAGTTTAATGGCAGCATCGAAGATCAGATCCGCATCCTGGACGCCGCCATCGCGGCCGGTGCGAGAGCGGTGGACATCGAGATCGAGAGCGCCGAGAATGCCGCCGAACGCCTGGAGGCGCTGCGAGCCCATGCGCGCCTCATTCTCTCGTATCACAATTACGAGGGAACGCCGTCGCCCGAAGCCATTCTGCGCCGCATGCTGCGCATTCCCGCGGACGGCTACAAGATCGTCACTACGGCGCGGAAACCATCCGATAACAGCCGCATCCTCGGGCTCGCCAAGACGCATCCCCGCACTCCGCTGATCGTTCTCGCCATGGGAGAGACCGGTTTTCCCACGCGCGTGCTCTCGCCTTCCTTGGGCGGCTTGTTTACCTATGCCGCGCCCAATGCTTCCGAAGGCACTGCGGTGGGCCAGATTTGTGCCCGCCACATGCGGCATCTCTATCGCGTCGAGAAATTCTCTCGCGCTGCCAAGATTTACGGCGTGATTGCCGATCCGGTCCGCCACTCCATCTCGCCCGCCGTCCACAATCGCGCGTTTCAGGCTTTGCGCATGGACGCCGTTTACGTTCCTTTCCTGGTGCAGCCCGCTCAACTGAAGGATTTCTTCGCGCTGGCCGAAGGCCTGCCAGTGACCGGATTCAGCGTGACCATTCCGCACAAGCAGAAAATTCTGCGCTACCTCAACGCCGTGGATCCGCTGGCACGGCGCATCGGGGCAGTAAACACCGTTTGGAAGAAAGCCGGCAAATGGCGCGGCGCCAACACCGATGCACCCGCTGTCACGGTCCCGTTGTCGCGGCATCTCAAGTTGTGCAAATCCTCCGTTCTGCTGGTCGGGAACGGCGGCGCTGCCCGCGGCGCTGCGTACGCCTTGGTGGACAGCGGTGCTAAGCTTTCCATCGTCGGACGCAATCCGGATCGCGTCCGCTCTCTGGCCAAATCCTGCGGTGCCGAGCCGCTGCTCAAGGAACAATTGGACAAGCGCAAGTTCGATGCCGTCGTTCACGCCACGCCCCTGGGCATGTTCCCACATACCGCGGGGTGCTTCTTCCCGGACGCAATTCCCGCCGATCTGGTGTTCGACATGGTCTACAATCCGATCGAGACCACGCTCATCCGCCGCGCCGTCCAACAAGGGTTGACGGTGATTCACGGCCTGGAAATGTTCCTCGAGCAGTCCGCCCGTCAATTCGAAATTTGGACCGGCGCCACCGCTCCTCGCACGGTCATGGAGAAAGCCGCTAAGGAGGCGTTAGCCGCGGACTGAGTAGCGCCGCGGGCCTATAATGGTTGCGTGACCGGAACACTTACGCGCCGCCAGCTAGCCGTCGCGCTTTCCGCTCCCGCGCTGCTTGCACAACCCCCCGCGCCACCGTTGCCCCAAAATGCGGAACAGGAACTACAGGCTGCTCGAGACCAGAATCGGCAAATTTCGCAACAACTCGCCAAGTTCCCGCTGCCCATGTCCACGGAACCTGCCACGCACTTCAAGGCTTAGAACCCGGCCATGGCCTCGATCCCGGACGACATTTTCTTCGCCAGCATCGCCGAGATCAATCAAAAGTTGAAGGCCCGCGAATTCTCGGCCGTCGACTTGACGCGTGCTTTCCTGGCGCGTCTTGAAACCATCGGCCTGCGCTACAACGCCCTCGCGCTCCCGCTGCGCCAGCAAGCCATCCGTGAGGCCAAGAACGTCGACGACGACATGAAGCGCCAGCGATTTCGCGGCCCGCTGCAAGGCATCCCATTCGGAGCCAAAGATCTGCTGGCGGTTGCGAAACAACCTACCAGTTGGGGCGCACAGCCTTACGCCGGCCAGATCTTCGATTACACCGCCACCGCGCTAAAGAAACTCGCCAAGCCGGGCGCGATTCTGCTTGGCAAACTCGCCATGGTGGAGCTTGCCGGCGGACCCAGTTACCGCTATGCCAGCGCGTCACTGACGGGCCCGGGCCTGAATCCCTGGGATCCCACGCGCTGGTCGGGAGGATCGTCCAGCGGTTCGGCTATCGCGGTCGCCGCGGGACTTGTTACGTTCGCGCTCGGCTCGGAAACGTCCGGCTCCATTTTGACGCCCAGTGCATTCTGCGGCATCACCGGACTCCGGCCTACGTATGGGCTTGTCAGCCGCTACGGCGCGATGCCACTGTCGTGGACGCTCGACAAGATCGGACCCATGTGCCACTCAGCCGAAGATTGCGGGCTCGTTCTGCAACACATCGCAGGCGGCGATTCCGACGACCCTGGATCTGCGGATAAGAGCTTCTACTACGCGCCCACCTACGCTCCCGAACTCAAAGACATTCGCGTAGGCTATGCCGCTGTCGATTTCGACGAGTGGGCCGACCCGGCGGCGCGGGCAGATTTTGCCAAGGCCCTCGCAACGATGCGCTCGCTCGGCGTCCAGCTCATCGAAACCAAGCTGCCCGAGTTTCCTTACGGGCCCGTGATCAACACCATCATTTCTTCGGAGGCGTCTTCGGTGTTTGAGCCGCTGATTCAGAGCGGCAAGGTGGACCAGCTCGCCGACCAGAAGCAAATCGCCGGGCTCAAAGCCGGGCTTGAAATTACAGCCAAAGATTATCTGAAGGCGATGCGAATCCGCAGTCTGATGCAGAGCGCCTTCCGCGACCTGTTCGCGTTGACCGATGTGCTGCTGGCTCCTTCGCGTCTCGGCCCTGCGACCAAAGTCACAGAGCCGCTCGATCGTCCGTCGAGCGATCGCCCGGCGCCGTCCACTCCAGGGCTGACGGCCTTGATTCCGGCGGGTAATCTGGCGGGTCTTCCCGCGCTCTCGCTGCCATGCGGCTTCGCCGATAAGATGCCCATTGCGATCCAGCTGGTCGGCCGGCCTTTTTCGGAAAACACGCTGCTGATGCTGGGCCGCCGCTTCCAGGAGCGCACCGATTTTCATAAGCGCCGCCCGCCGCTGGGAGCAAGTTAACTCACGCGGCTGATCGCGTGAAGCGCGTTCTTGGCTGCCGTTACCCCGCGATACTGAGCTTCTTCAAAGATCGAGAAACCGCTCAGGTCGGAGTTTGCGAAAAAAACATTACCGAACGGTTTTGTCCAATGCTCGCGCTGCTCGGAAAAGACAAAGCCGGTGGCTGGACGGGCCATGGCGTGGCCCAACCGCATTACGTCGATGCGCGTCACGCAATCCCGGATGTCCGGATGCGCGCGTTCGAGATCGTTCAGGATCGCTTCCTTCCAGTAAGTCCAGTCCTTGGCGAGCAGCAACCGGCGGGCTTCGTCCGGACGGTGTTCGGCCAGCGACCAGTAAAAGGTCCACACCGTGCGCTCGATGTGGGTGGCCAGATTCATATGGGTCGCGTCGACGTACCCGAGCGTGGGCGAATCGTAGATCACGTTGTCCCAAGCCAGATCGAAGCCCGGCTCGCGCGGCATGCGATCCAGCGTCAAATTGGCCGTCAGCCAGGGCGAGTATTGGAAACCCTCCGCGCGCGGTGCGCCCTCGAGGATATACTCAGCAAGAAACGTTGGCGCGGCGAAGATCACGGCGTCCGCGATGTATTCGGTTTGTTCGGTCAGAACGCGCAGGCGCGTCCCGTTTCGCGCGATGCGATAAACCACCGAGCCGGTGCTGACGTATCGGCGTAGTTTTTCGAACAGCCGTTGAGCGATCCAGCCGTTGCCTTCAGGCCAGGTCAGCGGACCTTTCTCTTCCGGTTCGCGCGAGGCAAAGTAGTGAATGCCGGCCCATGCCGAAGTGTCCTTGGCCAGCGCGCCGTAATCGTCGCGGCACGCGTAGTTGATGTACCAGCGCAGCGTCGGCGAATCGAACTTCTCGCGCTGGAGCCAGTCGGCCATCGAAAGTGTATCGAGAGGCGACGGCTTCGCGCCCCGTTCCATCGGAATGGTGAATTCGCCGGAAGCGCGGAATTCGTTGACGCGCTCGTTGAATCGGCGATACTGTTCGATGTCGCGCGGAGTCGCATTTTCGGGCTCGATGCCTTCCTGCCAGCGGCCATAGATGAACAGGCGCTCCTGTGGAGCGAAGCACAGCACGCGATCATCCCAGACGCCGTCTCGAAAAACTCCGAGTTCTTCGAACAGCTCGCGCGCCAACGATTCGCCTTTGGGCGGAACCGGAACGTAATGCGCCGCCCAGGGGAAGCGGCTGATCTCGTTCTGGCCCCAGCGCGAATTGCCGCCGGTCTGAGGTTCCATTTCGAGCAGCACGAAGTCGCGGAAGCCGCGCTTATCCAGATGCCAAGCAGCGTTCAAACCCGCCATTCCGCCGCCCACGATCACGATCGGAATTTTGACTTGGCGCTGGGGCGCGGCGAACGGAACGCGATCGCGCAGACGATGGCCGAGCGGAAGCGAATCGTTAACGAAGCCACCGGCGATCGGCCGGTCCGTTTTGCGCCTGAGCCCCAGCAACGCGGGAGCACCGGCCAGTACAGCTCGCCGAGTTATCTTGCGATTTCCTTCCATTCGCGATCGTAATAACGGACCAGAATTTGATCGTTCAGCCGGTTCGGTTCGGCGTCCACCGGTGTCATGTCGTTCGGGAACACAAACATTTCCGCCACATTTCGTGTGCTGAGAAAACGCAGACCGGACGGCAGCTCGTGGGGTGGTTCGAAGGGCACGAGGCTTCCGATTACGAAGCCCCATTCGCCGAACGAAGGAACATACACGTGATATGGATAAGCACGCAGGCCGGCCTGCTTCACGGTCTCCACGATGCACCAATACGATTGTCGAGCGAATAGCGGCGAAGTGCTCTGCACCACTATCAGGCCGCCCGCCGAAAGATGCTTCGCGGCCAGCCGGTAGAACGTCGTGGTGAAAAGCTTGCCGAGCGAATAGCTGGTGGGATCGGGAAAGTCCGCCACGATGAAATCGAATCGGTCGGAGTTCCGATCGAGCCAGCGAAACGCATCGTCGTTGACGACGTGGACGCGCGGCGCGGTCAGCGAATGCTGGTTGAGAGCCGACAGCACCGGATGCGTCGAAAACAGCCTGGTCATTTCAGGATCGAGCTCGACCTGCGTTATGCTCTCGACGCTCGGGTATTTCAAGATCTCCCGAATGGCGAGGCCGTCGCCGCCGCCCATCACGAGCACGCGGCGCGCTCCGGGCAATGCGGCTAATCCGGGATGCACCAGCGCTTCATGATAACGGTATTCGTCGCGCGAGCTGAACTGCAGATGAGTGTTGAGGAACAGCCGCAAGTCATCCTTCCATTTCGTCAGAACGATGTGCTGGTAACGCGTGTTGCGGCTGAAAATCACCTCGTCCGCGTAGAGGCTGTTGTCGGCCGACGACGAGATGCGGTCGGCGAAAACCATTCCGCCGCCGAGCAAAGCCAGGGTCACGAAGCAGCCTATTCGAAGGACATGGCCGCGGGCTAGCTGAGCGCGAAACAGAAACGTTGACCACAGCGCCACTCCGGCATTCAGAATTCCGAATACCAACGCCGAGCGAACCAGGCCAAGCTTCGGCACCAGCAGAATGGGAAACAGCAGGGAAGCGCCCAGGGCGCCGAGATAGTCGAATGTCAAAACGTGCGAAATCAGGTCGCGAAATTGAAGGCGCTCTTTAAGAATCCGCATCAGCAGCGGAATCTCCAGCCCGACCAGCGTGCCGACCAGAATGACCACCACATACAGCACCAGGCGAAACGCTTCCGTGTAAGCGAAGGCCAAGAACAGTAAGGACGACGAAAATCCGCCGACCAATCCAACCATCAGCTCGATGGAAACGAACTGCGCCACTAAGCCGCGGCGCAGGAAGCGCGATAAATAGCTGCCGATCCCCATGGCGAACAGATAGCAGCCAATGATGGTTGAAAACTGGAAGACGTCGTCGCCGAGCAGGTAGCTGGCCAGCGTGCCGGCGATCAACTCATAGATCAGGCCGCACGCCGCGATCAGAAATACCGAAACAAAAAGCGCTACAGGCACCTAATACCTTAGTGCACGGCCGCAGCGATGATGATGCACATGCCGATGGACATGGCGCCGATAAGCACCGCCAGGGCGATGTTCTTTTCCCTCACGATCTCGTTCCAGAGATGATACGGCGTGGCCTTATCGATGATCACGAATGCCAGGACGAAAATCGCGATGCCCAACGCCGCATAGACGACTGCATTTAAGAAATTGTTCATCCTATTTGCCTCCGATGTATCTTGAGTAACCGCCATAGGTGGATCGATATGCGCCGGGATTATCGCGGATCGATTTCGGCAGAACCTTCTGCTGATTGACGCGATCGAAGCTCCGGCCCGTATATTCCAGATAGCCGGTCGCGCCGAGAAGCAGAACGCCGTACAACAGGAACAGGGGATTGTTAATCATCGTCACCTCCATGGGAAACGGCTGGTGCGTAATCGCTCTCGCGCCAGCGCCGGCTTTCGAAAGCGAATGAGCGATAGGTAGTAAGCGCGGGCGGGATCAACAGCAGCAGCGCCGCGATCCAGAAGTAGCTGTAAATGGGAACGTCGCGGCGCACGAAGATTTCGTAGGTCGTGGTGGGCGCGGTGGAACTCATTTCAGGCTCGATCCTCAGATAGTAGCGGCCGCCGGGTACCGATGGAATGATCACTGAGTTGTTGCGGCTGCCTTCGGTTCCATCGGAATCGTGATAGTAGCTCACTTCGCGGGCGAAATCGAAGGTCTGACCGGTTTCGTCATTGATCAGTGCGAAATTGAGATAGATCCAGTCGTTGTCGATGCTGGCGTGCGCGCCTACTTCGACGTTTTTGTCGCCGCCCCCCAGTTCAAAAGTCGGGGTGACGAACGCGGCCTCGCTGCTCTTTCCCGCCAGGTAGGTGTAATCCTGCCGGAAGACTTCGCGATTCGATTTCATGAGGCTGAAGACGATCATCAGAGCGAACAGCGCCACGTTCAGCCACAGCCAGGTGCGCCAAGCGGATCCCGTTTTCCCGGCGTAAGGCATTGGCTGATTGGCGAAGATACCTTGCGCGTCGGGAGGCGAGCCGGGGAGCCGGAAGGCTTGCCAGATTTTCGTTCCCGGCCAGTACTCGCCGAGCGACCAGGTGATTTCACGGTCCGTCGACTCCGCCGAAAGCATGTAGGGAGGCGAGATAAAATCCCGGCATTGTGCAGTGTCCCCACGCCGGATTTGCCACGGAAATTCGCCGATCACGTAATCGGTGGTCGCCTGCATGGCATCGAAGGCTGCGTAGGTGCGACCGTCCATTCGCTCGCCGGGCCGGCCGCGGGCCATGGTAGGATCCGGCAGCCTGTCCAGCACACGCACCACGTTCCAATGACCCTGATACTCGGTTAGGTAACGGAATCCCTTGTAGGGATTGAAAAGCAGATACTCGTCCCAACTGTAGAAGTCGTCGCCCGATTGCACGGTGCGTTGTTGGAAGCCGATTACTTCGTAGACCGTTCCGTTGAAAGTGCCGCGCGTGCCTAGCGGAATCTTGGGCTGGATACGCTCTTTGCCTTGAAATGTCTGCAGGATCTGGAACTCGGGGCTCGACGCATCCAGGACGCTGAGGCAGTTCGGGCAAACAGCGGTCAGTGTATGGGCAAAGCCTCGCAGCGTGACCGGTGCTCCGCAGTTGGGGCAGGAGAGCGACTTGGCTTTGACCAACGGCGGGCTGACCAGCGCGCTGCTCATGACGTCCAGCCCTCGAACATGCGCAGATTCTTAAACTGCAGATCGTCGAACTCAACGGCGCGCCCCAGGAAAAGCATGGGAGGATTTTCGCTGTAATCAATGGTGGCGAAATCGCCGCCGGTGGTGCGCAGGTCGGCGAACAGCACATCCGATTTGTCCCAATACTCGAAGGGCAGCTCGCCCTGAACGCCTTTATAATGCGCTTTGGTCAGGGATGTCACTTGATAGGTTTTGTTGTCCCAGACGCAGTTTGAGGCGCGGTGCACCTGCCCCTGGGGAAGCTGCTGTTGAAGTGGCGGCGGCGCCAGGAATGAAACATCGTACTCGAGCTGCGCGTCCGCCAGCCAGCCGTTCGAATTGTCGTTGTAGACGACGTGCCACTCGTTCCATCCGCCCTGCTCGTACTCATAAATGATGCGGCCGATCACGACAAAGCCCTTGCCCTGATACACGCCTTCGGTTCCGATTTGAATGGGCGAGGCATCGGCGGGAAGGTCGGCCACCTCGCCGACTTTTTTAAGATCCACGTCCGTGCGAACCAGGATGGAGTGGCAGAATTCGCAAGTGGTCTGCACTGCGCTCGACCAGCGGAATTTCACCGGCGCTCCACAGTTGGGACAATTCGCGGCCGGAGCGCTCATGGTTGATAAGGCCGCTCAACCTGGCGCACGGAAACTCGGGCGGCGCCGAATTCATTCTTGAGCAGCGCTTCAAAATCGGCGCCTTGGCGAGGGCGGCAGCAGAACAGGTTGAGACAGAGCGATCCGTATTCGGGGAAAGTGTGACAAGCCAGGTGCGATTCCGATAACAGGCTGACTCCGGTGATGCCGCCGGTATGGGGGAATTGGTGCCAGTTGGATTTGCCGAGCGGGTGTAGGTCGAGTGCGGCGACCAGACGGCGAAACAGTTCCTGCATGCGGTCCAGGTCGGACAAAGCTGCGGCATCGCAACCGTGAGCTTCGACAATCCACTCCAGGCCGCTCATGATTTCTTAGAGCCTAACACTGAGAGTAATGTGCGCGCTATTGCTGAGTGCCGCCGCACTCGGGGCAGAATTTGGCGCTGCGCGGGATTGGCTTGCCGCAGTTGACGCAGAATTTTGTTTCCGTGGCTGGTGCGGCCGGTGCGGCTGGACCACCTGCCGGGGCGGCTGGGCCTGCTGTTGGCGCGGGAGGCTCGCCGGGCTTCATGGCGTTCATCATGCTTTGCGCCATCGCGAGACCAGCGCCTAGCCCGACTCCAATTCCCGCCGCTCCACCGCCTTCATTGGCAGCCGCGATGGGCATGGATTGCGCCACCTGGTACTGCGTGTACTTGCCCATGTCCCCGATCATATTCATGCCGATGCGCTGATCGAGAATTTTCTGAAGTTCGTCGGGCAGTGAGATATTCTCCACCACGAAGCTCTCGAGCGAAAGCCCAAAATCGGCGAAGGCCGGCTTCATGGTCTCGGCGATTTTCTGGCCGAGCGCCTGCTGGTTAGCTGCCATGTCGAGGAAGGGGACCGAGCTTTGCGCGAACGAATCGGTCATGCGCGCGACGATGGTGTTGCGGAGCTGCCCTTCCAGATCGCCAACGCGATAGAGGTCGCGCGTGCCGCTGATTTTTTGGTAGAAGATTTTCGGATCGGCGATGCGGTAGGCGTAAATTCCATAGCCGCGAAAGCGGATGGCGCCGAATTCCTTGTCGCGGATGGTAATGGGCGTGGCGGTGCCCCAGCGCTGGTCGGTTTGAACGCGCGTGGAGAAATAGTAGACGTCCGATTTGAATGGGGATTTGAATGCCTTATCCCAATTCATGAGGTAGGTCAGGATGGGAAGCGTGTTGGTGTTCAGAGTGTACAAGCCGGGGCCGAAGACGTCGGCGATGCGGCCTTCGTTTACGAACACCGCCATTTGCGAATCGCGGACCGTGAGCTTGCCGCCGTTCTGGATTTCCATGTCTTCCATCGGATAGCGATAGGCCAGGATGCCGGGCTCGGGCTCGGTCCACTGGATGACATCGATAAATTGCTTGGATAGGAAACTCATAGGCTTGTATCCGAGTATACGCCAGCAGGGTGCGGGTTGTTCCCGGAGTCGGTAAATAGTTGTCGTTAAGCGACTTAGCAGCGCGTCAGAACGGAAACTCAAGACCGTTTGCGTGAGCGAAATCTCTGAATGCGCCCCACGACTCTAAGACGTACATGTTGGACCGAATACGGCCATTCACATATTCCGGAACGAAGATGACCAAGCGCTCTTCCTTATAGCCATCGCCGCGCTTGGGCGTCCAGAAATCTTTTCCGGGAGTCTTCCCGGCGGCGAGATTGTTGCGCGTGTATGCCACTGTGGCTCCGCCGCCTCCGTGCAGTGTGGGATCGTGGATGACGCTGCCGCCCGATTCACGGTAGCGGCGATTCATTTCGTATTCGAGCAATAAATCGTCCTCCGCGCCGCCGATCTTGTTTTTGGACTGGTAGCGATCCGCCGCCGGGATGTGATCGCCGGCCTGTTTCATGCCGGGCCGCTGGCGAGTGGCCAGATCGAGATCCGAAGCGTAGGGGTTGCCCATGCTGTCGACCACCATGTATTTGCCGGGAGTGACTTCGACCAGGTAATGTCCATGTATATCGACATTATTGTGGCCGGTATAGTGATAATCGATTTTGTGACTGCCGTCGGCGCCGTTGATGGGGCGCCCGTCGGTTGGCATCTTGAATTTCTTGGGCTTAGGATTAGAGGCGATGGCGTGATCGATCTCGGCGCTGGCGCCGCGCAGGTTACCCATGTCGTAGGTTCCGGCCGGTTCCAAGTGGCCGCCGCCGAGTTCGCTTTCTGATAGGCACACCAAGCCGTGCCAACCGTCTCCGGAACTGGCTTTCAGCCAAGGCGGTTTGCCGCGGTTCCAAACCTTGCTGTTGACCCAAGTGGCCCGGCGGGCATCCGGCTCGCGCACCACCATAACCTCGCATCGCTCGGCGGAAGTTTTCTTGTACATCTCGACAGCAGCGTGTTCGAGCGGCGTGCCGGCGGGATCCCTCAGCAGATCCCGGCGCTGGTAGCCCTTGCCGCGAATGTAGGCGACTGCGGCATTCTTGTTGGCCAGCAATTTCTGCTTCAGCTTTTCCGGCGCGAGATTCATGAGCGCGGAGAAGAAACGTTTCGCAATGGAGGAAATGACATGGATTCCGACGGCGGTGGCGATATCGGAAAACAGCTGGACCAGAATTTCTTCGATCATCTTAGCGCCATAGTCGAGATCGCCCGGCGTGGCCGCGGACATACAAATTCGGTGCAGAGCCTCCCCGCGCGGCTCGTAGAAGTAGTAATCGCAGAGAAGTTGATTGATACCCATGAGCCGGGTTACGGTGACAACAGCTGCCGCGCCGCCGACGAATTCGGCTCCAAACATTACCAGGAATGTTCCGGCGATAGGCACCAGCACCTCAGGGGAAGCCAGCGAGCCGAACTGGGCCTGCAGGGCGGACTTGAGGGTTGGCGAGCGCGCCGCACGGTCCAACATTTCAGCCATTCGGTCCACCGGCGACATAATGCTGGGGTCGTCATATCGCCACCACTGCGTGTACTGGGCGTAGGCGCCCTCGGGATTGTTGGGATTGTCGCCGCGGACGGCCTTGCCCTCACGCTTGGGGGTGCCGTTCATGAAGTATTCTGTCAGACGGGCGGGGCCGATTTGCGAACCGTGGTACAACACGACGTCGTCAACCTCGACCTTCGCGGTGCCGGTGGCGGCGTGGAGAAAACTGCTGCGGACGAGCTGCCAGTTACTGCGGGCGACCCAAAAACCCTGATCCAGGTCAACCATGATCGTCGCCAACGGTTCCGACTTCGGTAGCGCTCTCACGAATTCACCGGGCTTAACGTTGTGCCATTGGGCGTGCAGGACGATCAACGTGCGGGAATACAAAAACGCACTCCTTTCGGTCTGATCCGCAGGATTCGCTCCACAGATCTGGTAACGCGCAAATCACCCTCTTATCTAAAATACGCAATCGCGGCGCGGCTTGCCTCATCATTTCGGCATGAGCCGGCACACGAAAGTAGTCTGGTTGGCATGTTCTTAGCTATGCGTTTTGCTTCACGCCCTCGATAATACTAGTACCGAAATTATCCTGGATGGGCGTTATGGTCCGAATGTTGAGCCCGGCCGCGCGATACAACTCCGCCCACTGGCGTTCGGTTCTCTCCTTGCCTGTGACGCAAACAAGCATGACAATGTCGAGCAGCTTAGCCGCCGTTCCCGCAGTGTTGCCAATGGCCGGCAGAACGGTGTCGACACAAATCACGGAGCCATTGTGCGGCACGCGCCGGGCGCAATTTTCGAGCAGGCGGACGCATTTCTCGTCGTCCCAATCGTGGATGATGTGCTTCATGATATACACGTCGGCCGGGGGAACGGACTCGAACATATTGCCGCCAGAGTAGCTGAGCCGCGCCGCAACGCTCGCATCGGGGATTGGCAGGTGCTCGCGAGCGACGCCGACGACCTCAGGACGATCCATCACCGTGGCTTGCAAATGGGGATATTTCTCAAGCAGCGCCAGCGCCAGATGACCGAATCCGCCGCCAATGTCGGCGACGCGGGTGGCGTTCGCGAAGTCGCATTTTTCGAGCACGCCGCGCAGTGAGTTCAGACTGTTGGATTTCATGGCTTCACCGAACTCTTCGAGTTCCTTGGGGTTGGAATTCAGATAATCCCAGAATTCCAGGCCGTAAACCGCCCGGGCCTGGGGCTTGCCGGTACTTACTGCTTCAGACAATTCCGTTGTCACTCGCATCATCATTCCGCCGAACAGTTCGACGACCTTCTTCACCGATACCGGCGAATCAGCGGTGAGGGTGTCCTATAATTCCGTGGGACCAAATCTTCCCAGTGCGTCTTCCGTGAATATTCCGCAGCTGGCGCAGGCTCGGAGCACGCGATGCAGAGCGGAGGGATCCGCAGTGAGGCCGCCTTTCGTGATCAAGTCCGCGATGGTCATCGCGCCATGACGTTTGATAAGGTCAGGGATATTCAGTCGCGCGGCTTCGGCGACTAGCTTCGTGATGAGGGCGCCCATGGCCATTTGCATGACTACGGCCTGCGGGGGTATCGGCTCCCGAACAGTGGTTGCGGGTGTCATTAATCGCTCCTATGGGATGTGAGGGACGTTTGAGTATACTCCAATTTTTCGGATGCCCTCAGGTGGTTGAGGGGCTGGTTCCGGTGCCGCTTTGAAAGCGCTGGACGATGAATTCCTTGTTGTCGTAGGCGGCGAAGTTTTCTTGCGTCTCGGCGAAGGTGCCGCCGGTGTAATCCTCGATTATGCGTCGCCAGAAGGCTTGGGCTGGTTTATTGGACTGCATCTCGCGGACTTCCCAGTGGCCCGGGAAAGTGTCAAAAAGTGCGGCCGCCACGCGCTGGCCGATTCCCTGGCGGCGGTGTTGCCGCGCAACGAAAAATTCGCCCATGTCGAAAGTGGGAGGCGTATCATTCACGCGTTTTACCAGCGCGAAGCCGGCCGGGTGACCGTCGATTCGAATCAGGAATGGGAATCCGCGCCAAGCCGGCGGCCACACACGCTTGCCGGGCCGGCCCCAATAATTCGCGAATTGATGTTCGGAGTCGAAAAGCCCATCGGCGGGGAAATTCCAGCCGGTGTACTCGGCCATGTCGTAGATGTAGAAGCGGGCCAGATTGCTGATGACGATGTAGTCGGCGTCGGAGGCCGGCGTTATCTCGAGAGCCATGCGTCGCTACGATTCGATGCCCATCTGCGACAGGCGGTAGCGCAAAGCGTTGCGCGTCAGGCCCAGCAGGCGCGCGGCCTGGCTTTTATTGCCGTTGGCGCGTTGCAGCGCTTCCTTGATGATGGACTGCTCGAACTGGTCCAGCGTCATGCCTTCCGGCAGGAAACTGTCGACGGCGGCGGCGCGGGCTTTCGGAGCCAGATCGAGCTTGACGTCGGCTGCCTCGAGCACCTTGCCGCTCGCTAAAACCATGCTGCGCTCGATGACATTTTCGAGTTCCCGCACATTGCCGGGCCAATGATATCCGAGCAGGCGCTCCATGGCTCCTTCGGATATCGATTCCACCGGGCTGCCCAGATCTTTCTGGAATTTTCGGATGAAGTGATTGGCCAGGAATGGAATGTCCTCCTTGCGATCGCGCAGCGGAGGGATGTTGATGGGCAGCACGTTCAGCCGATAATACAGATCTTCGCGAAAGGTGCCTTGTTCCAAGGCCGCGCGCAGATCCACGTTGGTGGCCGCCAGCACACGCACGTCGATATGGCGCGTCTTGTTGCTTCCCAGGCGTTCGAACTCACGCTCTTGCAAAATGCGTAGTAATTTGACTTGAATGGAACCGGGGACGTCGCCGATCTCGTCCAGGAAAACCGTTCCGGTGTCGGCCTGTTCGAACTTGCCGGGCTTGGTGGTGTTAGCTCCGGTGAAGGCGCCCTTCTCGTAGCCGAACAGCTCGCTTTCCATCAGATTCTCGGGCAGGGCGGTGCAGTTGATCTTTACGAAAGGCCGGTCCGCGCGGGGCGAATGATGATGGATGGCGCGCGCGATCATGTCCTTGCCGACGCCGCTTTCGCCGCACAGGAGCACGGTGGCGCGGGTGGGCGCAACGCGGTCGATGGTGGCGAAAATCTCGCGCATCGCCTCGCTCCGCCCCACGATGTTGTCGAATTCGTAGCGCTGGCTCAGCTCGGCGCGCAGCTCGCGATTTTCGTTACGGAGATTTTTCAGTTCCAGCGCCTTTTCGATGACCGTCATCAGGTGATCGAGCGAGAAAGGCTTGGGGAGAAAATCGACCGCGCCGGCTTTCATGGCCTCGACCGCGGTTTCTATGCTTCCGAACGCCGTCATGACGATGACCGGGGTGCGGGAATCCTGGCTGCGCAGTTCGTTGAGCAGTTCGACACCGCTCTGGCCGGGCAGACGCAGATCGGTGAGAATCACGTCGGCGTGGTCCGCTAGCTTGAGCGCGTCCTCGGCGGTGCCGGCCTGTTCGACTTCATAACCGGCGGTCTTGAGTTGCAGCTCTACGACGCGCCGGAGTTTTTCTTCGTCTTCTACAACCAGGATGGTGGCCTTCATGCACTGGCCTCTTGGCTCGATTCGCGGAATGGCAGGAAAATTCGGAAGACCGTGCCTGCGCCCTGTTCGCTTTCGACGGTGATGCGGCCTTGGTGCTCGTCGACAATTTTGGACACGATCGCGAGACCCAGGCCGACGCCGGCCGACTTGGTGGTGAAAAACGGATTGAAAATGCTTTCCAGATGCTTAGCTTCGATTCCGGAACCGCGGTCGATCACGGCCACCTCCACCGTCCCCTCGATCTGACGAGTCTTGACCGTGACGCTTCCCCCCGGGGGACTGGCTTGTGCGGCGTTGAGCAGCAAATTGTATATTACCCGCTCGATCAATTGACGATCCAAGAGGAAGGGCGGGATGTCGGGCGAATAATTTTTGTAGATGGCAACGTTGAACGGCGGAACGTGTTGGCCGATCTCGGCCACCGCCTCGTCGATGACCTGCGCCAGGTCGGTTTCCTCCAGCCGCAAGGCCAGAGGCCGGGCGAAATCGAGGAAGCGCGTGACCAGTGCGTTGGTGCGGTCCACCTCGGAGGAGATGAATCCGGCCATTTCGCGCGCCACTTCGTTGTTGCCTTGCACGGTTTTTGCGAGCAGCTCGGCTGAGGCTTTGACGGTACCGAGCGGGTTGCGGAGCTCGTGCGCCAGCCCGGCGGATAGTTGGCCCAGCGCGGCCAGACGTTCGGAGCGGCGCACGGCGGCTTGAGCTTCTTGCAGGCGGAGGTTGGCTTCCGAAAGTTGTTCGGCGGCGGCTTCGGCTTTGCGGGCGGCCGTTCTGCTTGCTTCCGCCAACTCATGCGCCAGGTAACCGACCACCGGAAAGATGGCGGCTCTCAAGACCACGAACTTCCACTCTTCGGCCGGAATATACTGTTCGGGGCGGAGAAATTTGATGAAGGAAATATAGGCTCCGCATCCGGCCAATGCCGCCAGGGCGGTTCCCGCCAGATTGGATGAAGTGGCGACGGCAATGACGGGCAACAGGAGAATCCAGTAGTAGCTGCTTTCGATACCGTCGGTCCAACCCATCAGGATGTACCAAAGCGCCAAGCTGATGGTGAAGGATAACGCGGCGCCCCAGCGCGTCTGGAAATATCGAACCTTGGGCTGGACCACCTGCATAATTCCAATGCCGATCAAGGTCCCGATTGTGTATTCTGAACGATCAGGTCCAAAAATGGCGAGAAACAGGCACAATAGCATCCACACCACGTCTTGCAGGCGGATGATCCGCCAAACGCCGTCGCGTGCCTCCACGCTGTCATCTTATCGCTGCGGTGTGACACAATAGGTATACACGCGTTCTTCATGGAAAACCTCACTTCCCCAGCAACACCGGGGGCTCCCGCGGAATCGTTGGAAGACACCCCGTCCCCCTCTGAACAGAACTCATTCGGCGACATCCTCTCCGAGTTCGAGCAACAGCACCACGGGCCTGCCGGGGGGCAGGCGATTCCCGGAACGGTGGTGTCGATCACCGCGGATTCGGTCTTTGTGGATATCGGGCGTAAGCTGGACGGCGTGCTGCCGGTGGATGTGTTTCGCGGGCCTAAGGGCGAGCTGACGGTAAAGGTGGGCGATCCGCTGCTGGTCAGCATCACGGGCAACGACGGCGAAGCTTACATTCTCTCGACCGTGAAGGTGGAGCGCCCCAAGGATTGGAGCGCGCTGGAACGAGCTTTTGCGGAGCATCGCGCCATTGGCGGCGTGGTGACCGAAGTGGTGAAGGGCGGTATGCGTGTGGATGTCGGGACCGAGGCATTCATGCCGGCTTCACGTAGTGGCGCCAAGGATCAGGCCGAAATTGAAAAACTGGTGGGCCAGGAGATCCAGTGCCGGATCATTAAGCTCGATACGGCCAACGAAGACGTGGTGGTGGACCGGCGCGTGGTGCTCGAAGAAGAAGAAGGGCGCACCAGAGAGAAGCGGCTGGCGGAGTTGACCGAAGGCGCGGTGGTGCGCGGAACGGTCCGCAGTCTAACCGAGTTTGGTGCGTTCGTCGATTTGGGCGGCGTGGATGGGCTGCTGCACGTGGCCGACATGGCCTGGCATCGCGTGGCAAAGCCGTCCGACGTGGTTGCGCCGGGCGATTCGATTGAGGTCAAGATTCTGAAAGTTCAGCCGGAGACGCGGCGCATTTCGCTGGGGTTGAAACAGTTGGCGCCGGATCCCTGGACGCTCGCGGGCGAGCGTTTTCACGTCGGCGATCGGGTCCAGGGGAAAGTATCCCGGCTGGCCGACTTCGGCGCATTCGTCGAACTGGTGCCGGGCGTGGATGGCCTGATTCATATCTCGGAAATGTCCTGGTCAAAGAAGATCAAGAAGCCTAGCGATGTTTTGAAGACCGGCGAAATGGTGGAGGCCGTTGTGCTGGGCGTCAACATCGCGGAGCGGCGCATTTCGCTGGGGTTGAAACAGGCGCTCGGCGATCCCTGGGAAGACGCGCTAAAGAAGTATGCGCCGGGCGCGGTGGCGGAGGGACCCGTGACCAGTTTGACCAACTTCGGATGCTTTGTCGATCTCGGCAATGGGATCGAGGGGATGATTCACATCTCCGACATCACTCGCGAGAAGCGTCTGAATCATCCGCGCGAGGCGCTGGCGGTTGGGCAGACCGTGCGAGCGCAGGTGCTGGAGCTGGACCGGGAGCGGCGGCGCATCAAGTTGGGAATCAAGCAGCTCGAGCCGACCAGCGTGGACGAGTACCTGGGCGAGCACAGCGTCGGCGAAACGGTGACAGGGCGAATTGTCGAGACCTCCAATGGACGGGCCCGCGTGGAGCTGGGCGAGGGCATTTTCGCCGAGGGCCGGATTCCGGCCGATACCTCGGCGGCAGCTTCTCAGGCCGCGCCCGCTCCCGATCTGTCATCCTTAACAGCCATGTTATCAGCCAAATGGAAGCAAGGAGCCAGCACGTCGGCGGCGCGATTAGAGCCCGCGCGGACCGGGCAGATCCGTTCCTTCCGGATCGTGAAACTCGACCCTGCCGCCAAGAAGATCGAACTGGAACTGGCGGGCTGACGTGGGATTAGTGGGGCGGGCCGAGCGGCGGGCCTCCCAGCGGCTCCGGCCATAACAGATCCGGTCCACGCCGGGCGTGACACTTTCGCTTAGCGCCCGTCTATCTAAGTGTTGCAGGCAACTGTGGCCCAAGCGGCCGTCAAAATGGACGAACCCGAACTGATTCGGGCGGCGCAAAAGGGTGACCAGCGCGCGTTCGAGCAATTGGTGCGCCTGTACGACCAGAATGTTCTGCGCTTGGCCTTGAATCTGCTTCGGTCGCCCGAGGACGCCAATGACGTGTATCAGGAAGCGTTTCTGAGGGTGTTCAAAAATCTGCACACGTTTCGTTTCGACTGCAGCTTCCACACTTGGCTGTACCGGATCGTGACGAACCTGTGTCTGGATGCGCTGCGAAAGCGGCGCGTGCGGCGCGAGGAAAATACCGTGGTGGAGACGGGTGAAGGCGTGTTGGACCGGATGGATACGGTGGAAGAAGGACGGGCGCATGGCGATCCGCAGCGCCAGCTTTTCAGCAGCCAGCTGCGGGCGAGAATTCAAGAGGTGCTGGCCGATCTGACGCCGAGGGAAAGAACCGTGTTTGAGCTGAGACATTATCAGGGGCTGCGCTTGCGCACCATCGGCGAGATGTTGGGAACGTCGGAGGAGGCCGCGAAAAATTGCCTCTTCCGCGCCACGCAAAAAATGCGCGCGGCGCTAGGAGATTTCGTATGAAGTGTGAAGAAGCGCGAGAAAGGATGCCGCTGTTCTTGTACGGCGAGCTGTCCTTCGAAGAAGAAGAGCGGCTGGAGATTCACATCGATGAGTGCGCTGGGTGCCGCGAGGCGCTGTCGCGCGAGAAGGCGCTGTTCCAGGCGTTCGACGCCGTGCAAGCGGTTCCCAGCCGGGAACTGCTGGATAATTGCCGCGCCGAACTCAAGGGCCGCATCGCGCAAGTTGAGCCGGAGCATTCCAGTTTTTGGGACAAGCTGCGCGAGGGCTTCAGCATTCATTTCCATTTCGCGCCCGGCTGGATGCAGCCGGTGGGTGCGCTGGCGATGCTGGCTCTCGGGTTCGCGGCGGCACGGATGACACCCGGCTCGATGCTGGGATCATGGCACGGCGCGAGCGTGGCGGGCGAGCCCATTACTTCGCGCGTTCGTTATGTCGAGCCGGTGGCCTCGGGGCGAGTGCAAATCGTGGTGGACGAAACCAGGCAGCAGGTGGTGTCGGGCCGCCTGGAGGACCAAGCCATCCAGAGGCTGCTGCTTACAGCGGCCAAGGATCCCTCGGACGCCGGGCTGCGGGTGGAATCGGTGGATTTGTTGAAGAATCGGCCACAGTCGGCCGAGGTTCGTACGGCGTTGTTGTACGCGCTGCAGCACGATCCGAATGCCGGCGTGCGGCTGAAGGCCTTGGATGGGCTGAAGGAATTTGCAAGCGATCCGGAAACGCGCCAGACGCTTACGCAGGTTTTGCTGAAGGACGATAATCCGGGCGTGCGAACGCAGGTGATCGATCTGTTGATCCAGCACCAGAGCGAGGCCATGGTCGGGGTTCTGCAGGAACTCATGAACAAAGAAGACAACGATTATATCCGGATGCGGTGCCAGAAGGCGCTGAATGAAATGAACGCGTCGGTGGAGACTTACTAGGTCGCATGCAGCGGTTGGCAGTCATCTCGTTGGTCCTGGTGGGCGCGGCGCCGGCGGTGCTGGCTCAGGCCGTGCTGGCTCAGAGTGAAGCGCCCATCACGCGCGAAGGCCGGTTCTGGGTTCGAAGCATTTCGGGCAGCGTGACGGCGGGGTCGGTGGAGCGGTTCCGGCTGGATACGGTTGGCAATGTCGTGCTGCGCGGCGGCGCCGGAAGCAGCATAAACTACACTCTCAAGCTGCGAGCGGAAGCGCGGGACGCGCGAGAAGCGGCGGCGCTATTTCGCCAGGTCGAGCTGCGCAGCGGTAAACAGGGCGGGTCGGCATTCTTGATTGTGAGTCCGCCCCGGAAGATTTCAGAAGCGCCGGAGCTGACTCTGGCGGTGCCGCGCGGTTTGCAGGAGGTTCGGGTTGAGACGCGCGGCGGGAGTGTGCAGGCGTCGGATCTGGATGGGCAACTGGAAGCACATTCGCTGGGCGGGCGTATCGCGGTGGACGCCATTCGCGGTGCGGCCGAAATCCGGACCGGCGGCGGAGATATTCAAGTCGGCAGTGTCGCGGGGCCGCTGCGCTGTTACTCGGGCGGTGGCGTGATTCGAGTTCAAAATGGCGGCGCGGAATGCTGGCTGGAGACCGCGGGCGGCGAGATTTTTCTGCATGACGCCAATGGGCCGGTGCATGCTTCGACAGCCGGCGGCAATATTCGGATCGATCGCTCGGCCGGGGCGGTGTCTGCGCGGACGGCCGGCGGTTTGATCCAGGTCCAGCAGGCGGGCGGGCTGGTAACGGCGGAGAGTTCGGGCGGCGCCATTCAGGTGAGCGCGGCCAACGGTGTGCGTTGCGATTCCGCCGGTGGCGCCATTCGCCTGCGCAATGTGGCGGGTGCGCTGCGGGCTTCCACCAGTGCCGGCAGTATCATGGCGGAACTGGCCAACGGGACCCGCATGGAAGATTCCAGCTTGAGCACGAATGCGGGTGACGTAACGGTTTTCATTGCGTCCAATCTGCCGGTGACGGTTTTGGCCAGGAATCAATCGGGGGGATCGGGAAGGATCATCTCGGATTTTCCCCAGATTCGCGTGCGCCAGCCGGGCGATGTGGGTTCGGTCCCGGTGGTGGCGGAAGGGGCGCTCAATGGGGGTGGGCCCATGCTGCGCATCAACGTCATCGGCGGCACGATTTATCTGCGCAAGCAGAAGTAGGGGTGCAGGGCGTTTGTTTAGAGGTGATTTTATGAAGCAAGCGATTTTTTGCGTGGTCTTGCTGGCTGGAGGACTCCAGGCGCAATCTTTGAGCTTCTTTCAGGCGCCCGCCGGCGCGCAAGTTTATGAAGTACACCCCGGCGGCATGACCTATCTGGGGGTGAGCCTGGCTGAGGTGACTGCGGACCGGGCGCGCGAGTTGAAGCTCAAGGAACCGTACGGCGTTGAGATTACCCGCGTGGAAGAAGGCTCTCCTGCCGAGAAAGCGGGATTGAAGGCCGCCGATGTGGTGCTGGAGTACAACGGCCAGCGCGTGGAGGGAATGGAACAGTTTGGGCGCCTCGTCCACGAGACTCCGGCCGGCCGCGAGGTGAAGCTGTTAGTGAGCCGCGGAGGGGCGGTGCAGACCATCGCCGCGACGTTAGGAACGCACAAAGCGAGAACGCTCGGCGGCAACCTGTTTCCCGGTGTCGAGATTCCGGAAATTCACCTTCCGGATATTCCGCAGGTTTTCACGGCCTGGCGCAGTCCGATGCTCGGTATCGAGGCTGAGTCGCTCGGTTCGCAGCTGGCGGCTTACTTCGGGGTAAAGGATGGCGTGCTGGTGCGCTCGGTGATCAAGGATAGCGCCGCTGAGAAAGCCGGCATCAAGGCGGGGGACGTGATCACCAAGATCGACGGGATAGGCGTCACCACCCCGAATGAGGTATCGAGCGCGGTGCGATCGGCCTCTTCGAACAAGACCTTTTCGGTGGAGCTGGTGCGCGAGCACAAGGAAATGACCGTCAGCGTGAATATCGAGGATGGGCGCTCGGACTTGCCGCGGACTCGCGCGGTGCGCAACTAACTGACGCCGGAGCCGCAATCTTGACATGCATTCCTCGCGGGTTCGCTGCGCGAGCCGGCTCAAAGCTAGGACTCCGGGGCGTTGGTCAAGGTCAAACGCTCGATCTTTAACAGGAGTTCCACTTCTTTGCGCGGCAGGCTGAGTGCCGCGGCAATGTTGGTGGGAGGCGCGCCGCGGCGCGACATTCGCAGGGCCTGGGTGCGCTTGTTGAGATTCAAGCTCGGTTTGATCGGAGCTGCTTGGACGGGAATGCTGGCGCGCTCTTCGGCCTCGCGCAGCCGTTCGTTCACGCCTTCCAGCCTGATCTGAAGTTCTTCCTGACTGACTAATTCGCCTTGAGTTTGCCTGCGCAACCGCGACTTCAGGCGTCTGATCTCACTTTCCAGGGACCCGAATAAAAACAGGCCGGCCATCGCGGCCACGGCCAGCAAGAGGTACGGCGCCAGCGGTATGAGGTATCTTTCCAGCATGTTTAATTTAAAGTTCGCAGCCGCTCCTGACGGCTGATCACTTGCTTGATCCGGATTCCGAAGTTTCCTTCTACTACCACTACTTCTCCGCGCGCGATCACGCAGTTGTTGACAATCACCTCCACCGGCTCGGATACGGAGCGGTTCAATTCCACGATGGAGCCTGTGGTTAGTTTGATTACGTCTTTAAGGGCCAGTTGCGCCCTTCCGAACGAAACGCTGACGGGCAGCTCGACATCGAGCAGCAGGTCGATGGAATTGGGTGGGGGCGCGGGCACCAGTGCTCTTTGAGACGGCGGATCCGGGGTTTCGTGGACCGGGGCCGGTTCGGACAGAAGATTCGTCATGGAAGCGCTGAATACCGCCAGAACGCGTATTTCCAGATCGGGAAATCCGATCTGAAATGAATAACCCGCGCTGCCTGCGGTGGGCGGCGCTTCACGCCCCGACTCGAGCGAAACCTCTTTGTGGACGCGCGACGAGACCGAGGACGCCAAGCCCGACAGCACCTGGGTGACAATTTCCAGGTAAGTGCTGCGGGAGGTCTCGCGATCCTCTTCTTCGACGCCCGCGCTGCGCAACACGCGGTTGCCGATGCCCTCCCAGGCTGGCGGCCCGGCTCCGATCCAGACGTTGGCATCGGGCGAAAGATTGAGCGGCTGCTCCCACCAGAGGTCCTGCTCGGAGGATTCTGCTGGAGGGACTTCGTAGGAATCGAACTGGATGCTGGGCGCCTCGCCAGCCATGGACTCTAGAACACCGCGAATTTGGCTGGCGAGCTCCGCCGCTAGCCACGCCAGAGCAGCGTTCTGATCGTGCATATCTAGGCTCCCCGCTCCAAAGGCCAGCGCTTCTGAAGATAGGACCGGAGCCGCAGAATGGCCTGCGACTTGAGCTGCGAGATTCTGGATTCGTGCAGGTTGACGATCTTGGAGATCTCGCGCAAGGTTAGTTCTTCGTGATAGTACAAGCTGATTACTAATCGTTCGTGCTGCGGCATTTTTTCGATGGCTTCCGCCAGCAGCCGTTGCAACTCGGATTTCTCCAGCAGGCGGGACGGCCAGTTCTCCTCGTCGTCGGAAATGTATTTGAGCAGGCTACGGCCGTCGCCCTCTGGCGACACGGTCTCCAGGCTTCCAATATTGACGCCGCGAATATCCACCAGCCATTCGTGATATTCGTCGATGGTCAAGTCCAACTCGGCGGCGATTTCTTCCTCGGTGGGAGCCCGGTGCAGGCGCTGCTCGGCGCAGGCGATGGCGGCCTCAATCTGCTTGGAGCGCTTACGCTGCTGACGGGGAGCCCAATCCAGGCCACGCAGGCTGTCGAGAATGGCTCCGCGGATCTTGTATTCGGCGTAGGTTTTCAACTTCACGTTGTGGCCGGGATCGAAGCGGTCAATGGCGGCGATCAAGCCCAGCGTGCCGGTGGAGATCAAGTCGTCGAGATTCACGCTCTCTGGCAGCCGCTCGTGAATTCGGCGGGCGATTAACCGGACTTGCGGCAAATGTTCCAGGATCAACCGCTCACGGTCTTCGGC